>JAULVA010000238.1:0-9052 GCA_032111275.1 Bdellovibrionota bacterium | reverse complement strand
CCCGACGGGCCGGATATGTTCAGATATATCGACTTGGATCGCGATGAATGATCCGATCTAGTGCGCCACAAGTCACATATCCCCAGCCGGAATGAACACGGTCAAACCCTACCGATAATCCCGATCGTACACCGCATTCAGCTCAGCGAGTATCGAGTCCTTAAACCGGAAGAGGGGATGATCCGCGTCGAGAACCGTAAGAGCCTCCTGCACCGCTACCATCACGGGCCCATATTTGAGCGCGAGTTTCGCGCGTCGCTCGGCGGGGACCTGGTCAAGGTTGTAGGCGTTCTCCGCGAAGTCACACTATCAAGAGCGGATCGAAATCAGGATTCAGCGCAGAACCTTTTGCTGGGTTTGTCTACCAGTTTCATACGAGACAGAACAGTGGCTGAAAGATACCCGAAGTTATCTGTGATACCCCCCCCAGTCCCTTACCGCGAACTTTCATGCGTAACATGCCTTTGCGTTCGGTCCGTTGGGATGTTCATCCTCTATCCAATAATGCTCATCAGTCATCAATCTTTCAGTCTCCTGTTTTGAGGAGGGAATGGGAGTCGTTTCAGTCGATTGATGCCCCCTGGGTGAGTGGTTGTTTATAGAACGTAGCATCTCGCGGAGGGCTTCTGCCGAGTTGACTGTTTTGCCATCCAAGACTATCTCGATGGACTCGGGTGGGCAGGTATAGAGATTTAATGAAACTGCAACTGGCCCGCCGCGCTTACGGTGGGAGTTGGTAACTCGGAAGAATCTTTTGGCCTGGCACCGTCCGTTTTGCGAGGTTCCGAACATATCCAACAGCCAGGCTGGCTGTTTCGTAAGTGCATAATCGAGAGACGCCGCGGGCGACTTAGCCTCGCCGCTCAGCATGGCTTCACCGGCCGTCTCCTCGTCTTTGAGCTTAGCTTGTATGAATATGCATGCCACCGCCCTAACAGCGGACGACCATTGAAAGGTGCCTGCCCCGCGGAACGCACCACTGGTCTTACCACGGACAGAGGTGCACGTAGTTCCGCCCACGTTCGATAGGTCCACTCTAAGTAACTCGATTGCTCTATCGGAACAGAATGTGAGTTTTACTCTAAACATATCGAATTCTCCCGCTTCATAGTCGTAAATGAAGAACTGCGTCACATGACCCGGTCTACTTTGGACAGGATGCAGGAATGATATCGCGGTCGCGTCTGTCGGTTTGCGGACCCGTTTTCGGAGGCGATGGCGGAGACGCGCGGTTTCGCGAGCGAATCAGATTATTAACCCTGCCGCATGGGACGGGCGGCCCATGGGTGCAAGAGTCCACATTGATTGAAGAAAGTGAACTATTGAGCCTTTCGTTTGTTGGCCCCTGATTCAGAACCGTTTTCAGAAATCCCGGGTCGTGCAGAAATCCGTTGAAAATGCTGACCTTCTAGTCTACGGTTCGCCGACCATGATGAGCACTCAAAACGCACTGAGCATGAGCTCAGCGACAGGGAAGCAGATATTGTCGCTGATAAGGAGTGGCGATTATGCCCATGCGGGTGAAGAGGAGGCTATCCGACTCACCCTCAACGGAATAACACCCATATCGGATCGTCGGGTGCTTGATATGGGATGCGGTCTCGGGGGAACCGTTGACTACATCTCCCGGCTCGGACTGGGGGCCGTTACTGGGATCGACATCGACTTTGAGACGATCGAGTACGCGACCAAGCGTTATCCTGCTCATACCTTCGCCTGTGGTCCAGCAGGGGAGGCATCTCGATACCTCCGACCAGGGTTTTCCCTTATTGTTATCTTCAATGCCCTCTATACCTTCCCGGACCAGGTAGCCGCGCTTCGGGAGGCAAATATCCTTGGAGCGCGTAATGCTGAGTTGCGAATATTTTAGTACACCGCTAGCTCCGAGACCCCTGCAGTAAGGTCATTTTGCGAACGATACTGCCGAGGCCGATGGCGTCCAATTATGCTTGATCAAGCAGGGGATATGCTCGCTAGGGCGGGATGGCAGCTTGAACAGGTGACCGATCTTTCTGCGCAGTATCAAGCATGGTACGGCGAGCTCGTGAACAAGATTGAATCCAAGAAGGCGGATATCGTCTCGCAGCACGGTGATCGTTGGTTTGAGTACGCCCTCCGTCGGTATGAAGAGCTTTTAGATGCCATTCGTGATGGCGTGATAGGCGGCGCTATTTTTAGGGCGGTTCGAACATCGTAAGGACGTGCAAGGTGCAAGCTTGTTCGTGATTCCTCAAATTAGATCGTTACCGAAGGGTGTCTCGGACATCACACGATCTAGTCGGCCCAGGTATTGTCGGAGTCGTTTGACGCATTGGTCAAATGAGACCTCGGACGCCAAGCCCACTGAGGACCAAGACTGTCGAAGAATACGGTGGTCTAGTCGCCCTACATATTTTTCGAATGATGACGGCCTCTCCGTGTTTCGATGGCGAAAAACCTCCGTGACTATGGTCGATAAGCGACGGTCAATCGAGATGCGTTCAAATATCACCGTGATGTCGTAGTAATCCTTCGAGCGGGAGTTTAGTGAGCCCCGCGCTACAATCGTTTGCAGCTTCTCAGCCAGGATGTATTCGAGCGGATACACCTTCCATGATATCGGCTCAAAGTCAGAAAGAATTGAACCCAGGATCCTTTCTTGAGGCCCCTCGTTCAACGTATCGCCAAATGCTACGTCAAGGTGTGCCCGGGAAAGCTTGTGGATCTTACCTGGAGAGGGTGCTTCACCGAGATGATATGCTGCCGTAATACGCACCCCTCTCTTGGCGCTCACGATACGGCGCGGAGGTAGGGAAGGAGACGGTCAAACACTCCGAGCTGTCGGGCTACCTCGGCTATTTTTGCTGGGGTGGTAAGCCGCTGCCGAAGAGCCTTCTTGAGAGCCGATAATCCCGCATCCAGTCCGGGATCTGAGGAGCAGAGTGTATCGAGGATCGCTCGTTCAACTGTTGTTATCGAGTATCCGTTTTTTCTCGTTATCCCGATTCTCCATCTCGGTTCTCGTTTGCGCAGGAGGCGAAGCTGAGCAGCGGTTGTTCGCTTAGGTGCGGGAACCATAATCCACGTTCGTTTCGGAATGAGGTCAGTCAACCCATAGTGGCTTAGCGCGGAGAGAAGGCATATGGCCGATGGTTCACCCACGAGCGCGGTGGCATTCCGAAAGGACTCCTCCCCGTAGTCATCACGGGTCGCATCCCGATATACGCCTCGGCCGATCCTCTCAATGTGACCATCTGTAAGGAGTCGCTGCAGAGCACGTCGCGACAAGCCAGATGTCAGAGCATCGTGGTACCAGAAGGGGCTTTTCTTGAGTGCTTTTGCTTTCACGCTGTACATAAGATGACACGCAAAGCATTGGTGTATCAATGAATGTTCGCCTAGCCCCATACTCCATTCCCCCCTTTGCGGCCTTAACTGCTGTACACAGAAGCTATAGGTATCGGAGATGGGCTCCTAAAGTTTCGCTCGAAGGGGTGATTTCGCGTGTGGGAGGCAGGGTTTGATAATCCCGCGCCTTGCCCATAACCTCTGGCCATAGCATCCACCCGGATGGCCCGTTCTGTGTCCGCCGAAGCGAAGCGAAGGTGGATCCCGACGGGCCGGGTATGTACAAAGGTTTGACGGCGTATTCATGATGCTTGTTGACCTCTCGGCGACCAGGAATGGTCGCCCTCCCGATGCGTGGCCCGTGATCTGGGAGGGCGCGCATCACCCATAACCGATCGCCGTATCCCCCACCCGGAGGGCCCGTCTCCTGACGGGCCGGGTATGTTCAGATATATCGAATTGGATCGCGATGAATGATCAGATCCAAAACGCTCGTCGCGATTACGTCCAATTGGGAGGTCACGCACCCCGCCCCGACGTAGCGAAGCGAAGGCGGTCCTGCGCCCTATGTTGCTCACACGTTGCGAACTCGGACATCAGGCACCCGGTGTTTTCGTTTCGCTCCGCTGTGGTAATCGATGTGGAGCAAAAAGAGGGGCGCTTCTAGGGTATACCCCAGAAACGCCCCTCACCGTTTCAGTATGAGATGCAAACCGCGACTACTTAGTCTGCTGCTTATCGATCTCCATGTGTGTCTCCTCAAGCGCGCTAAGAAGGCCACCTTCCATTCCTGCGTCGGTAGTGGTTGTTGATTCGCTCACTGAGTTTGTGACGGACTCAATTGTTGTAGTATCAGCACGCGTGTCGAGACTCTTCGAGGAGGTGCGAGTGGCTGTTCCTCCGTATCCCACAACGCACGTAACCTTACCGCACTGCACTCCAATAGCGACCGCCGCTATGGCTGAACCATCGCTCGCTTCTTTGGTGCCAAGCGAGATGCCCTCAAGACAGCCGCGTGATCCCTCGCGCGTGAGGCTGGCGTCGAATCCGTCTTTGTCGTTTACCGTTCCCGTCAACGTCAGAGACCCGCTTTGAACGGTTATGTCTGACCCGTTTTGGGAAACGAGCCAATTCAGAGACATCGTCGGTCCAAGCGACGACTTGCAGGCATCCGAGAACTTAGTGCCCTGAAAGCTCCACGTACCGCTATAGTCCGTCCCACCACCACCTCCTCCTCCACCGCAGCCACACAGCTGCAACGAGAGCATAAAAACGGAGCCGAGAAGGACCGATGTATATGTACGGGAGAACTTTCTTTTCATATGAGGTTCCTGCTGTTGTACGTCCTGGCTCTCACGCCAGGTAGTAATATGTCGCAGGGGAATACGGCACCGTTGAGCCCGCTGCAACCTTGTGTATCACTAGGGGAGTTAGGTGCGGTTCTGATACGCCTGATCTGTCTCCGTCTGTGAGCGTTAGCGAAAAAAATATAGCGACGGGCATAGCTCAATTCCTGAGACACCCCATGGCGTTCAAAGGTCGTTGATGTAACCTTATCTGAAGTACCCCTCGCGCAACCTTGAGGATGCTATGAAACGCCCCGCGCTCATCTTTGCTCTGTTGATCGTTCTCACCCATATCCCCACCTCTCGGGCCGAAACAAGGTATAACTCCTTCACTGGTGAGTGGGAGCTCGCAGCGCCCGATGACATTCTGCAATACAATTCATTTGAGGGAACCTGGAGCTACGCTCCTGAGGACGCTACGCCTCAGTACAACTCCTTTGAGGGCACCTGGGAGCTTGGCACCGACCAATCCCAACTTGAACTCAATCCATTTTCCTCCCGTTGGGAGCGTGTCGAGCCAGGTGAGAAATTGGAGTGGAACTCGTGGACCGGAGAGTGGGGGTATGGGAAGGAGTAATCCTCCGTTACCTCCTTCGGTCAACGAGTGCCGCTGCGGTTGAATGCTACCGATAATCCCGCTCATACACCGCATCCAGCTCAGCGACTATCGAGTCCTTAAACCGGAAGAGGGGATGCCCACCGTCGAGAGCGGAGAGAGCCTCCCGCACGGCTACCATGACGGGCCCATATTTAAGCGCCAGTTTAGCACGCCGATCCGCTGAGAGCTGTCCAAGGTTGTAGGCGTTCTCGGCAAAGTCACACAGCTTAATTAAGAACGCCTCAGGATCCTTCTCTAAGATCTCAAGGAAGTGCTCCTTATACAGCTCCCGCTTGATGGACGCCGTATCGCGAGTGTCTCCCTTCTCTCGTGCCACCCGTGCGAGCTCATCGAAGTCAGGGTTTGTGAGTCGCTCTACTACCTCCGCCGTTCGAGCACCGAAGCGCCGCCTGATACACGCGAACGCCTCCTCTCGTATGCCAGCGGGTGAGGAGGGATCTCCCCCAAGCGCTACCACGAGCTCCGTCGCCTTATCTTCTACGGTGTCGTGGAGTAGCGCCGCCATCAAAAGAGCAGGATCAGTCACCTCAAATTTTATCGCCACCGAGAGCGCCACCCGAATCGGATGATGCACGTACGCCGTTCCATCTGGACGGGTTTGTCCCTCGTGCGCCGTCGCCGCGACGCTGAGCGCCGAAAGCACCTGCTTAGTTTGCTCCGCGCTCAATCCACGAGCGAATAGCATCCCTTCTAGTCGCTCGTAATAGCCGGTCGTTATCGTATCCGGAAGCGCGGGATCTCTGGGGGTGGGGCGTGGAGTTACGTTCATAACGGGAACACCGTACCATACAATTGAAGAGGAAAATTCACGACAAAAAAGATGATATCATCGCACGTGGTGGAGAGCACTGGTTCGCCTACGCGCTTCAGCCGCATCAGGAGCTCTTAGAGGCCATTCGAGAGGGTCTCGTTGGGGGTGCTATCCTCCAAGCAATCCGAGTGTAAACTAAATTACCACCACATAACTCAGATCATCCCTGTAGCGACGCGACGTTACTGCCGATACGCCGTGAAATGCAAAAGCTTTCCGTTGAGCCGGTTTTCCTGAATTGTCCAATCTCCAGGGGCGAACCTTTCTAATTCGGAGAAATCGAAATTACCGGGCAATTTGAACGCCACGCTCGGATAATTGGGAAGAGCCCGGGCTAAAAGGCCTTCTCCATCGGGCGAGAAAAACTCAAGCCGAAACTTACTAAGCTTTGAATACTCCGGACCACCCCATGGCGGATCGAGAAAAATCGCATCGCAGGACGATCTACTGAGTTGAGATAGGGCATCATCATGAACGAAGGTAATTCGATCTGACACACCAGCCTGCTCGGCGTTGGCTTTCGCCATCGCAAGGCGACCCTCATCGAGCTCGCAGGTGACAACCCTTTTTCCCGCTAGAGCGAAAGCGATTGCGTTTCCTCCAAGTCCGCAGAACGCATCGAAAACCGAATCGCCCTTGAGTGTGATGGCGATTTGCTGAGCTAGTTCTCTCACGGTAAGGGAGTAGAGACCAGGCACGTCCATCTGCATCTTTCTCTCCTCCGCAGAAAGAAGGTCCCAGTATTTTTGAAGTCCGGGCCCGAAAGGGCAACTAGCATCTGGTTCTCGGGGGGGCATTACGGGTTGCTTGTCACGTTCTAACATATAAAATGGATTCCCTTTGATTGTTTCAATCATATTACCACCTCATAGCGTGTTCAAACGATGCTCGTAGGAGCCTCGGCTCCGGCATCCTTCGTACTCTCAGTTCGATCTTCGCGTCAGCTTCGAGAAAATTGCGAATAAATGAGACCGGATTAAATGCTTCTAGCTTTTGGGTCTGACTCAGGAAGACGTCGATCTCTTTTCGCAGTTCCTGGGGAAACACCTGTTCAATGATGTAATCATTAAATAACCAAGTATCATGTTCTAAGAACGCAGATGCCCCTAACCGACTCGATATTCCTGAGTTCGCATAGAAATTCGAAACATATCGGTCCGTGGCTCCGGAAGCAGGCGACACGTAGCTGACGTTCGTGTGTACGGACTTGGAGGCTTCCGTGTGGCGAAAACAGTAGAGCGGAGAAATGAGGGGCCACCAAGCATGATGGAGGTACCAGTACATGGTCGAGCCCCTCGATTCACTTGTGCATAGGTCCATCAGACTCGGAAGAAAGGTATCGGCCTCGGCCAGCGACGCAAAGTTTGTCGTCAATCCGGTCTCGTGCACCGTTAATGAAAGATTTCGTGAAGAACTGGTTCTCTCCAACAGATCCGCAATTCCGACCAGCACCCTGTCCGATGTTTGTCCTGAGACGGCTGCATCGATTGGTTCACCGTTAATAGTCTCCACTTTCCCGTCTGTTCTTTCGACCGACTCAAATTGATTAAGAATCCCCTCCAGTCGAGTCGAAGCCGGAATGAGGTTGCCATCAATATGAACGTTTATTCGGGGCGCCGTTACTATTGCGGGATTAAGATTGATTATGACGGGCCCTGAACGTTTTCTTTCGGGATTCGTTCGGTAGAACAGCCTTCGGGCAAATGCCCTGCCTTGGGAATCCGACCCGAACATCTCCGAGAGCCAGGTAGGTTCCTTGGATAACGCGTAGTCAAGGGAGGCCGCAAGGCTGCCAGCCTCCCCCTGAATGACAGCCCCGTTCCCGTGAATGACGGTGCGGAGTAGTAACACGGTCAGAGCTTTTACAGCGCGGGTCCATTGAAAGCTTCCCCCCGCTGGGATGATGTAACAAAATTTCCCGCGAACCGTGCGAAGGATCGGTGCCTCATTACTCCGACGAAACGCAACTTCAACCAACGCTGGTTGTGAGTCCGCACAGCTTCGAAAGTAGAGATCTATTTGAGTCATGTCCCACACCTCTATCCAGTCGTGGTCGAGATGGTACCGAATGCTTTTCTGAGGTCAAGGAAAGAGTTTGTATCGGGACTCAATTCGGAAGTCTTTTCGGTACTTCTCCTGCCGCTTTCGGAAAACGACCCGTCACTCGCAATTACCTCACGAAATGCACAAACGATACTGCTGAAAGACCACGAGAGGATGACAACCGGGCGGATGCGGCGAAGGAGGTAATGAAAAATAGAGCGAGGCAACACCTTACTCGATCTTGGCTTCCTCTTGAAGCGAAAAGTTAATCACCAGGGGACGAATGGCCCATGCCCGCTAAGGCGCTAATATTTCAAGAAAGTCGTCTGCTAAGTGGACGCTAGTAAGGCAGGCTGCTCATCTCTTGTGGGGAGCGACGGATCCCGAGTTGCCGATGTATGTTCAACGTGTGGTGCTCGGCCGGCAGGGCGATGTGATTCTATTTCTCTTAGTATGCGGCGGAGCAGCGGCGACGAACTGACAGATGCGCCATCAAGAACGATCTCTATGCAGTGTGGTGGACAAGCATGGGGATTGAGGGACAGCGATACTGGCCCACCTTGTTTCCTATGCGAATTACTAATATGGAATAACTTTCTTGCAGTAGTTTTGCCGTTCGCCATCACGCCAAACATATCGAGTAACCATCCAGGTTGTTTCGCTATGGCATAATCGAGAGAGGCAGCGAATGAGCCGGACTCTCCACGTAACATGGGCTCTCCCGGTGGTATTTCACTCGAAAGTTTGGCCTTCAGGAATATGCACGCCGTTGCCCGAACAGCCGATGACCATTGAAAGGTGCCGGCTCCCTGATGTGCGCCGCAGGTTTTGCCTCGTACCGAGATAAGGGGAGAGTAGGAGCCGTTAAAGCAATCCACGCGAGTCAGTTCGATGGAATTTCCGGTT
>JAULVA010000237.1:0-6093 GCA_032111275.1 Bdellovibrionota bacterium | reverse complement strand
AGATTTAGTTAATCAAACAAAGGTGTTCAATGGAAGCACGCCGTTATGAGTCAGTAGTGGTCTTTAACCCTCGTTTAAGTGACTCACAGATCAAAGAAGAAGTTAAGAAAGTTGAGGCTTTGCTTGCGGCTCAAAACGCGAAGGTCTCGACCGTTGATACATGGGGCAAGAAGGAGGCAGCGTTCTCCTTCGGTAAGCAGAAGTTTGGATACTATGTAGTGTTCAATTACGAGACCGCAAACCGCCAGGCCGCTAACGAGCTTCAGTCTGTGCTTCGAATCAACGAGTCTGTTCAGAAGTTCCAGACTCACTTGATCCACACCCAGGTTCGTAAGTTCAAGGGCAATCCTAAGCGTCTCCAGAATCCTCGCACCGAGGGCGATGATTTCGACTTCGGCGGTGATTCGTACGAGTAAGCTAAACGATTTGTAGTTCGCTGGATAAAATCATAGGAATCAGATCATGGAAGTTATTTTACGAGAAGATTTTCTCCCACTCGGATACGTAGGTGACACGGTTAACGTAAAGCGAGGATTCGCTCGAAATTTTCTTATCCCTCGTGGCGTCGCTATCGAGTCCTCATCGCAGAACGAGAGAGCTCTTAAGCATAAGCTCAGCGCCATAGTCGCTAAGCGTATCAAGAGGAAGGCCGAGGCTGAGGCGTTCGGAAATACTCTTTCTCAGATCATCGTAGAGTTCACACTCAAGATGGGCGCTGGTGGAAAGAGCTTCGGCGCTATTACAGCACGTGACGTTGAGGGAGCTCTCAAGAATCTTGGGTACACCGTTGACCGTCGACAGATTCGCCTTGTTGACGTGATCAAGACCCCTGGTCAGCACAAGGCTGAGGTGAAGCTTCACTCTGAGGTATCTGTACCCCTCCAGATTAAGGTTATCGCTGCTCAAATCGTTGCTGCTCCAGCAGAGGGCGCCGCGAAGGGTAAGGGTAAGAAGGGCGCTAAGAAGCAGTCCGACGAAGGCGTAGGTGAGGGCGTTGAAGTCGCTCCTGAGTCTTCAGAGGATACGGCTGAGGCCGCTGAGTAGTTGCACCAAAGTGCAGCAACCCGAGGCGCCGCTCTTCTGCTAAAGGAGAGCGGCGCTTTGCATTTGATAGGGGCTATCTTGTTCCGGGTCTGAGGGTCTTGTTCTAGGTCTGTCAGGCGTAGGACACTTGAAGGAGCCTCCGCAGGAATAGTGCACCCCTGCTGATCATAGGAGATTTGAGTGGCATCCACTGAAGGCGCTATGAAAAAGTCGACCGAACCTCGACCACTTGCCCTCGTGGCGGCGTTTTGCACTGCGTTGATTGTCTCATGGCTGGCTGTTGTCGGCATCTTTTATTCCTATAAGTCAGCTGACGTCTCCCCTCACACCCCCTCAGTTCCGGTAACTGATAAGGCGTTTGTCGACGCGATCGCGCTCTCTCGTAGCGGCGCCGTTCTCTCCGTTGCTCATCATCCGCTTCTCAACCCCACTGACTCCGATTTCATGTTGTTTGTATGGTTTAAGTTGAAATCATCGATAGACATGGAGGAGCGCTCCGCGTTTCTCGGAAAGTACGACCAGCGTGGGGGAGAGCCCGAGGGGTACGCTCTCGCGCTGGTTGGTGGAGCTGACGGGGTGCGCCCGCACGTCTATTGGCAGAACAGTAGTGGCAGGGGGCGATGGTTCGCCTTCGCCTCGACAACTATCGAGCCAGGGAAGTGGTATGTAATGGGTGTCACCTTTCGGGCGCAACGCTACCTTGGTGTTCACATCGCTCCGTATGGACGAGAGGCGAATCCGGAGGTTCTTGGAGGATACGATCTTGACGGAGCGATCGTTCCAGCAAGTAAGGCGAACCTCTCTATCGGCGCGTTCAAACGAAGTAAGTTCAGAGGGCATGTCGGTCCATTTGGGGTTTTCCGAGATATCGACATCGCGAAGGACGCGATCAGAATTCTCAAGGGGATCGCGCGTAACCCATCCTTTGACGCTGAGCCGGTTGACGTGTCCCAGATCGCGTTGTGGGCAGATCCGAGTGTCGATCGTGGCCCGTTGCACCTACCTATTACCGAAGATGGTGAGTCTGACGTGACAGCGGAAGGAGCCTCCGGACATGAGTCGGGCGCTGGCGAGGTGGCTAAGGCTTTGCCGTCTCGGTAGAGAGGCTTTAGGGCCGCCGACGGGCTGGCTGTGCGTTGCTTGCTCTAATCCCTTGTCCTTCTCCTCATCCTTATCCTCCTCATAATCCTGCAACTGCACCGGTTTCCTTGTCATAGTCCGGGAACTTCGATGCGTAGCCTACGATTGAATTTTTTCTTCTGAATGCTTTAGGTCGGTGGATGAAAATGAGGAAGCCGGTGCAGGTGCAAGATTATGAGGAGGATGAAGATGAGGAGGG
The DNA here is from genome assembly GCA_032111275.1 of Bdellovibrionota bacterium. Lineage (GTDB taxonomy): Bacteria > Bdellovibrionota_C > UBA2361 > UBA2361 > OMII01 > OMII01. Next base: position 3,710 of record JAULVA010000237.1, on the reverse strand, counting down.
AAATTATGAGAAGACCTTACTGCTCGCTCGTCGTGCGCGACACGGTCGTCTGCCCATGTCCTCCGATTCTCACCATCATCGCGCGCAACTTTTGTAGCTCCATCCCGATAGATAGCCGCTCGTTCACCCCTTACCTCCGCGTGCTTCCACGCTTCCGGAGAGGAGGGGTTATGGTGGGGGTATGTATCATTACTCAAGGTTGGCCGGGCTGTTGGTCCGGATCAGAAAAGTAACTCCCTCTCTCTTCTTCACCGTGGGGGTGTGTGTCGGCCAGGGGGCAGCGTGGTTTATCTCCCTGCCCCTCGTTGTTGGTCTGGCTATGGCGCTCGGATTCACAATCGCCTTGACTCGCGTAGGCGGGAGAGGGGGGCTCGTTGGATGTGTGGTGGGTCTTGTTACGGCGGGTTGGGGTGTCGCGACTCATTACCCTCCAGCGGCGGGAGCCGATGTGCAGCTCTTGGTTCAGATCGATGAGGTGCCGCGGCGACGGGTGCCAGGGGAGGTGGTTTTTGTTGGTAGAGATATCCTCGGAGAACGAGGAGCGATGATTCGCTGCAGAGGGGTCGACCTTCCGTGGCGAGCGCTCTCCTCCGTGAGCAGGGGTGATATCGTCTGGGTGAGAGGCCCTCTTCAGGGCGTTTCTCGGCCATTAAATCCCTTCTCGTGGGATGGATGGTTGTGGCGGCGGGGTATCTCGAGTGAGATGAAGGTGCTGTTCTCCTCACAGCCTCTCCACCGCTCAACGACGCTGTTCGACAAAATTCGGGAGCGAACCATAGCCGCGGTTTCCTCGGCGACCCATGAGCACCGGGGCGGATCGCTCTTTTTGTCCATGGCGCTCGGTGTCAGAGATGTCCTCAGTCCACCTGTTGAGACCCTCTTTATGACCTTGGGTCTCTCGCATCTCTTGGTGGTGTCAGGCTATCAGGTGAGTTTGGTGTTTGCGGTGGTTTTCTCGATTCTTAGTGGCTTTGGGGGAGCGTTGCGGGCGTCGATTGGGGCTCGGAATGGGGCCATCGCGGCCTCGTTACTCTTCTCTGCGGCATATGTGTTCGCGATAGGGGCGGAGATGTCCTCGGTGCGGGCTCTCGTTGCCGCGGTGTGTGTGTGCGTCTCGCTAACGCTCAATCGGCGCCACGGATTCGCGCAGCGGCTCGTGGTAACGCTACTGTGCATGCATATCGTGTGGCCGTGGGCGATATTTGAGCTCGGCGTTGTGCTGACCTTCGCGGCTCTTATCGGGATCGGCATTGGTTCTTTACTCGGAGCAGGAAGCCGGTTGCGTTCGTTGGTTTGGGTGACGATATCGGTGTGGTCATTGACGTCGCTGGTAACGGTCATATGGAACGGTTCCCTCTCGTTGAGTGGGCTGCTTCTGAATCTCGCCTTGGCCGCGCCGTGGTCGATTATTAACTGCACGGTGGGTGTTGCGGGACTGGCGCTTACCCTGCTTGGTATTCCGGGAGGGGCGCTTGTTTTGCAGGTAGTAGGCGGAGCCAACGAGATGATCGTTACCTCGTTGTTCTGGATTCATGGCGTCGTGGGCTCATCAACGGAGATATCCTCCTTTTCGAGGCTGCTGATCGCGGGTGTACTGTGTGTGGTGTCAGGTGTGATTATCAGCGTAGCGACGCGTGGATACCGCGCAGTGAGGCTTCGCGCGATGACCCGGGGGATTCAAGGATACGGGGATTCAAGCATACGTTGATAGGTAGGGAGTCCTCGCTCGCTTACGCCGTGATGCACACCTTCTTAAGGGAATCGAGGTTCTCAATTACCCGTCCCACCCCTCGCACAACGCAGGTGAGAGGATCTGAATCGCAGATGAATCGGATCCCCGTCTTCTCCGTGAGTTTATCCGAGAGTCCTCGGATGAGCGCGCCACCGCCGGCGAGGTGTACGCCATTCGCCAGGATGTCCTGCGCTACTTCGGGGCTGATGTTCTCAAGAGCGGTGTAGATAGCGCCGACGATGGCGCAGAGCGGCTCTTGGAACGCGGGACGAATGATCTCGTTGTTAAGCTCCATCGAGCGTGGCATGCCTGTGCTCACATCTCGACCAAAGGTTTTCATGGTGAGCGGTGGGGAGTGATGGAGTAGGGACCCGATCGTTATCTTGATTCTCTCCGCCTCGAAGATGCTGATCTCAAGACCGCACCGTTGCTTCACATACCGCTGGATAGCCTCATCCATCTCATCTCCGGCTACGCGGATGGCGTGCGTGTACATCGTGCCACCAAGGCTCAGGATCGCTATCTCGGTAGTGCCACCACCGATATCAACGACCATGCTGCCGATAGGTTGCTCGATCGGGAGTCCGCTGCCTACCGCGGCAGCCATCGACTCCTCTACCAGATATACCTGTCGAACGCCTGACGAGAGGGCGGCGTCGAGAACTGCCCGCTTTTCAACTTGAGTGATATCCGATGGAACTCCGATCACGGCGCGAGGTCGAACGAGGGACCAGCGATTGCGAACAACGCGGAGCATGTATCGGATCATCTCTGTCGTGACGCCGAAATCGGCGATCACACCATCCTTGATCGGTCGCACGCACCGAACGGCCCTCGAGGTCTTGCCGTACATCTGCTTCGCGGCGTGTCCAACGGCGAGGAGCTCACCGGTTTCGGCGTCGAGCGCTACAACGGAGGGTTCGTTAAGCACTACCCCTTCACCTTTCACGTATACCAGAGTGTTCGCGGTCCCTAGATCCATGGCTATGTCAGCGCTCATGAAGGCGGACATCTTTTTCCACAGCTGCTTGCTAAGGTTCGAGTTCTTCTCTGGAAGTTTAAGCACGGGAGCCTCCAACCATTTTACCTAACGTTGATGTCCCCGGCGCAGGGGGTGCTGCCCGGAGGATCGAATCAATATCGAACCCTCGGGCGCGACTCGCTTTCGCCGAGAAACTTTGAAGCCGGATGATGAACGGTTTTACCTGATCATTCAGGTGATTTGCCAGCGTTCGCATCTTATTTTGGAAGAACGCCGTCATCATATTATCAAGGGCGACGAGGATATCACCGTTCGGAAGGCGAACAAGGGGAAAGTGAGGTGGCAGGGCTTGTTGTATCAGACGAACGAACTGCTCACTGGTTTGTACGGCGCTCGAGGTTCCATGAGCGGCCTCAAGGTCGGCGAAAGACTCGACGGAGATCCGTACCATTTCGATCGAATCGTGCCCGATCGCTTCGCTCAATTGCGTCGCCTTGGTAAGGAAGCTGTCCCAAGAGTTTTCCGTGGATGTCGTTTCCTTTTTGAAGAGGGTCCAGAAAAGCAGCCTCGAGATAAGGGTCGCAATCTCCTCTAAGTGCTTCATTTGAGGTTTGGTGAAGGAGAACGCTTTGCGGCTATCGCACATGAGCACGCCGCTGAAGGTGCGAGCGTTCGGATTCTCGGTCGGCATCGGTATCGGAACCGCTACAAGGCTCTTGAGGGGTTCCGTTTCGGTGTAGATTCCGAGCACGGAGCTGTCCATATCGAAGGGAGCTACATGGATCGAACGAGCGTTCTCCGCTACCCAGCCGATAAGACCATTCCCCACCTGAATGCGACAATCGCGCACGAGGCAGGTCGAAGTTGAGTGGGTGGCGACCATCTCGATACTACCGATCGCGAGATCGGGCCCAAGGTGGAAGATCTTTTTTAGCTCGATCGTGTTTTTCAGGTCGCCCGTGTTTTTCAGGTCGCCCGTGTGTTTCAGGTCGATCG
>JAULVA010000236.1:0-2551 GCA_032111275.1 Bdellovibrionota bacterium | reverse complement strand
GGATTGGGTCTTAAACCGAATGGTCATTTGACCACTCTCCTTTGAGGCCCATTCGGAGTCTGTGAGATCGAGGTTGGGCATGAAGATCTTGGTACTGAAGCCGGCGAGCACTGAATCAGCGTCATCCGCGTAGTTCGCTTTGATCTGCGCCGTTGACTGAATGGCCGCGACGATACTTACGTTACGCGAACGCAAGGTGTTGAGCTTAACGTGAATATCTGGGAGACGACCAAGAGCGCTCGCGAACTCATCTATCACGATGCCGACGGGTCGTGGGAGCTTAACACCTTTATGTTGCTCGGCTCGTTTTGTGAGGAATCGAAGGATCTCCACCACGATTACGTTGGCCATCGGGCGAAGCATCTCGAGCTCTGACTCGCGAAGTTCCACGATGAAGAGAGTCGGTTTAGCGATAAGGTCCTCAATATCAAGCTCATCGGCGCTCGTGGTGGCGCGAATCGCTGGAAGGTCCCACGCGCCTAGACGCATACTCAATTCGGACATGATGGTATCAGCGTTTTGCGAGCCTGAGCGCGCCAGTTCGACGAAGGAGCGCGTATTTCGAATCGCGTGAGGATGCTGTTCAAGCCAATCACACAGATTCTTCATTCCCGATTGCACGAGTTCGTGGATTCGGGGCATCGAGAGTACCTCTTTTGGGTCATGAAGAAGTCCCACCATAATTCCGTTAAGGATCGAGAGCGCGTTGTTTCGGAAGAAGGGGCTGTCGGACTTCGCCTGGGGCTGGTCGGTCGCCATAATAATCGTGTTCGCGATCAATTTCGCGTCGGTGTCATCCTCAATCTTGCCGAGAATGTTCCAGCTCAATGACCGGGCGAGGTCGAGGGGATTGAAGAGTAGGATCTTCTTTGACGGATTGTACTTTCGCGTCATCGCCGCGAAGGTCTTCCACATATCGGGCTTCGAGTCGATAATGATACACGAGCGCTGCGGGTCGAGGCAGTCGTTGTAGATAATTGGGTGGATGAATTTAGTCGTTTTTCCGCTACCAGTTTTCGCGACAACAAGAACGTGACGATTTCTCTCTTCGACCGGGAGAACGAGCTTAGATTGGGCAAAGGCGGTGCCCTCAGATCCGCGCAGCTCGCTAACGTAGAGGTAGGTTTCCCCCGGTTTTCCGCTCGACTTAGTCCAGTTGGCTATCTGTTGGGTCGTCGCAAGGTCACCAGAACCGAGCTCGTTTGTCTGAGAACGATTGGGGCGGCGGTGCTTCTCCTTCATCATGCTTGCCATCGAGAGATCGCCAAGGACGATACCTGTGGTTTTGTATCCGACCCAACTGTGCCTCGCTACTAACGCGAGGTACGCGAAGACGAGTACAAAGAGGCTCTCCTCAATCACGGATCGCGTCGACGCTGGAGCGATAAGGAGAGAGACGAGCGGCTCAATGATCGGAATAGGATGAAGAGGAATAGCGCTTGGAGTTCGGAGAGATTCCTGCAGGTGCTGCATGGCACCGATGACCCACTCCGGTCTCCCATAATGCGCACTCTCGGCGGCGAGAAATAATACGCCGAGTATTCCGGGGGCCATCGATTTGCCGAATGTTGAGTTTCCGGTTATGAGCAGTTGCGCGACGATGCCGGCGACTCCCGCCACACCGAGGGTTCCGAGTCCAACGGCGGGGCTGAGTGAATAGAACCACTCAATAAATTGCAGTATTAAAATCTCTAGGGCCCGTAGCATTGCGTTAAAGCCTCTCCAAAAATCCCCTCTACCTTACGGTATGGGTGGTACCGCGAGCGGCGGCGCCTGCGGGGGTTACCCACCTGTAACCCGTTTAACTTTCACTATAATCGGCAGACTGAACGGGATCCATGAACTGAATTCTTTTAGTATGTAACTAGCTAAATATAATGGGTTTTTGACGTTGGTCAGGATTAGACCCGCTCGACTATTGTCGCAATCCCCATCCCGAGCCCAATGCACATTGTAATGAGCGCGTATCGTGTGCTCGTTCGCTCCAGCTCATCGACCGCCATGCCGATTAAGATCGCCCCCGTAGCGCCGAGAGGATGACCTAGCGAAATGCCACCACCGTTCACGTTTACCTTCGTAGGGTCGATGCCGATCTCACGCATGGTAAGAAGTGGCACCGGGGCGAACGCCTCGTTGATCTCCCAGAGATCGATCTGATGCGATTGTAATCCCGCCTTGGCGAGTACCTGGCGAGTCGCCTCAATAGGACCGGTGAGCATGACTCGGGGTGGCGAACCAACAACGCTCTGAGCGACGATGCGGGCGCGTGGCTTGAGGGAGTGTTTCTTTAAGGATCCCTCGCTCGCGATGAGCACCGCGGCTGCGCCATCCACGATCGCGGAGGCGTTGCCCGCAGTGAGAATCCCATCCTCCTTAAAAACAGGCTTCAAACCTTGGAGTCCCGCCAGTGTGGTGTCTAATCTCGGATTGTCATCAACGTCGAGAGTCCGTTCCGCCCCCTGTTCGTCGACGAAGGGCACGGGTATGACGCTTCTCTTAAATCGACCCTCTTCAAGCGCCCGTTTCGCGTTGACTTGCGATAGATAGGCGA
>JAULVA010000235.1:0-6399 GCA_032111275.1 Bdellovibrionota bacterium | reverse complement strand
CCGAATGGGAAAGAGGGGGCAGCGCCCCCTGGGCTCAAATGCCGAATGGGAAAGAGGGGGCAGCGCCCCCTGGGCTCAAATGCCGAATGGGAAAGAGGGCGTAGCCCTTGGCCGTCATTCGAATCTTGGCGAAAGCCAAGTTCGAATAGGTGAATGGTGGACCTAAGCGGGGTCGAACCGCTGACCTCTACACTGCCAGTGTAGCGCTCTACCAACTGAGCTATAGGCCCTTAAGAACTCTGGCTACCTCCGAAGTGACGGGCTACTTTCAAGTGACGGACAAAGTCTCGTCACCTTGAGGTGACGGAAGGTTAATAGAAACCGCTGAAGGTGTCAAAATAACGAGTTTCGATTTGATACTTTTCAGGACATCCGATAACGTACCGACCGTGTCGGGCAGTGGCGCAGACCGGTAGCGCACTCCCTTGGGGTGGGAGAGGTCGGAGGTTCAAATCCTCTCTGCCCGACCAATCATCCTCTTCCGTATTACCCTCGTTTGCCCTAGTTCCTCCTTCTGGGATCCTCCTTCTAGCCGCGGTCTCCCGAGCTTCGTCCGGCGACTATGAAATTCTGGCCGGAGGCTATGAGAAATTCTGGCCGGAGGCTCCCAAATTCTCGCACTTCGACACCATTTTTCGCTCCGCCACACGATCTGAAACGATCCGATTCGACCTGCTTCTGAGCTTGTCTCCACATCAATCGTTCGTTCGACGTAACTGAGCGCTCTTTGATTGACTAACCCCGTTTGTCCGGGTATCAATAATTGTCTAGCAAAGCTTGACCGTGCATCTCCCACCGACAAAATCGGGTGAGAAACAACGGGAACAAGCAGCCAAGCATTTGACGGATGAAGCAAGAGACCTGCGACATTCCCGGCAAAAATCCAGGCGGTTCAACGCTACAATCCTCATTCCCATTCAACCAACTCGAATGCATCTCTGGCGAGGATTTCCGACAGCACGTTCTTAAAGAGCAACGTCCGCAGCAAGAAAACATCTCCACCACTCCGTACAAGGCCTGGATCGAGTCGCTTCCCCAACACCTCAGCAAAACAGGTCAGCAGATCATCGCTTCGTGGTGGTCCTTCGAATTGTTGAGCGGAGTCTTTAATTGCGAGGCGGCACACACAAAGCTCTTCGGAGCTGATGTTGACCACACCCGCAGAGATCATTGCATTCACGCTGCCTACGTCGCTCGCCAAGTGGCAGATAGAGCCTTGATTAACTTGAGCGACCACGAGAAGACGGTGCTAGAGCTCGTCATGCTCCTTCACGATCCTCACCGACTCGGGTCGCACGCGCTTGACCGAGTGATCGCCTCCATTCCAGGGGCCCCTCACATACATACATGGGGATGGTCAGATGATTTCCATGAATACCATGGAGCGCAGGAGGTTTACGGAGATACTAATCTGAGGGAGATTCTCGGTGAGTATTGGCCCGACGTTCTAGCCGTACTCTCGTACCCCGACACTCGTTCTCCCGATGATTCTTCTCGTATTAAGGATTTTGGTCCAACACCTCCGGTTCTTCCCGATGGGCATCGACCACTCCTCGACGAGGCGCGGGTAAACCTTCTCTACCGATTGAAGGATGAGATCGACCGGATGTCATATCTTGAACTGGACTTCAAACGCTCCGGGTTCGAGCCATCTCTCATAGCGGGCTTGCAAAACTGCATTGAGGATTACCTAGAGCACTTTGTGACCGTCGGCAACCACCTCGCGGTACTCCTCCCAGAGCGCAAGGCGGGAGCCGAAAGGAGCGGAAATGAGGGGTTCCCATTCGATCCATGGATCGGAGCTCGACAACTGCACCGCGAGAATATAGCGGCTCATCCGACCGCATGCCTCGTTGATGCCGTCATGCAAGAGGCCCTGGGAGATACACTAGGAACCCCATCACAGGGTAATCCAGCAACGTCAGATTGCTACAAGTTCGTTCGCAATCTCGCCCTCAAGGGCTCGTATCGGGAGCTCTTCGGAAAGACAGTTCTTGAGTTGCTACATGCTCCTCACTCCGCTCAAGCTACGCTCGGTATTGAGGATGGCATCGCGCCTCTCGCTAACTTCGATCGGGACGCTCTCGTTGAAACAAGGGCTCGGGACGCACTGAGCAGCTATGTGTCGACAGAGCGGAGCTTAGAGGTTTGCGGTTTCCCGCGCTCGAGTATGACCAGGTTCGAATATGATTTGAAAAAGTACCTTCAAAGCAAAGGACTCGACCATAAGGTTTATGTAATCCTCTCGAATGACTTCGAAAAGATGTTTGAGTTCAAAGTAGTAGAGGGGCGTGAGCATGTGGAGAGGGATGAGTTCCTCAAAGGCGTTGCTCAGGATGGGGACAGCACATCCACCGAGCTGCTCGATGTGGTGCGTCTTGCGGTTCGTACCTCTCCGAAAAGCCAGAAAATTGTCATCGCGATGAAGGCACTCGACGACTCCGGTCACTGTAGAAATCTCCGCCCAGTGCAGGATGCGGTCAGGGAGTTCGTGCGAAGCTACGGAATTCTCAAAGATCCCATGACGCTGGAGACGGGCTATAACCATCGCGTCTTTTGCGAACCCCTCAATCCCCAGCTATTTCGCCCCACAGTCCAGCAACGAATGGAAGATTTCGAGCCAGCGTGGGTTTCGCGAGGTGGTTGCGGCTTGAAGCTTTCGTAAGCATTCCATCAAATCGCGTTCGAAACGCCATCGCTTAGAACCTTGTGCGGTCGTAGCGCTCTTTGGTCCGCCCCCGAGGCCATCAATAGTCGCGAAAGGGCTTAGACTTTTTCACCTTTGCCCACTCACTGGGGAGCGACCTATACTGATCGACGACCTGACCTTTTTACTACCGCGCACGCGCAGGTAGTACAGGGAACGCTTGCTCGATCGAGCGCCCGGTCACTACTGTAGCCATCTGACACCATCCCTTGCGGGATAGAATATGAAACCAACGCTTCTCACCATGGGGATTATGACAGGCAACTCGCTTGACGCGGTTGATGTTGTCATCACGAAGCTCTCCCCCGATGGCGGTATCCACGATGCTCAACACTACGCGGGGGCATTCCCCACTGACCTTGCTGACCACATCCGAACCTTTCGTGACGCGCTTAAAGCGAACGATGGCGATATCGCCCGAGCGGAGAAGGAGTGCGCCGTGCCCCTCACCGATATTCACGCTCGATACATCAAGGTGGTAGGAGAGGCGTGCTTGGCGACGATAGTCACTGCCCGAACGGCTAAAACCATCGGCAGGGAGGAAACGCCGGATCTGGTCGGTTTCCACGGACAAACGTGCGCTCACCTTCCCCCGTCTATCGCTCGACAAAAAAACCTCTCCCCGTACACTATCCAAATGGGAGACGCGCAGGCGCTCACAAATATACTCGATATCCCGGTAGCCTACGATTTTCGGTCCGATGACCTTATGGGTGGCGGAGAGGGAGCGCCCTTCGCGCCCATACATCACCTCCACCTGGCGCGGCACGCCAAAGCACAGGGCGCCTTTCCCATCGCCTTCATAAACGGTGGCAACACAGGAAATTTGAGCGTCATCACGAATCAGATCGGCAGAAAGGAGCCCTCCGTTTTCGGGTGGGATACCGGCCCCTTCAATCATTTCCCGGATCTCTTGGCACGTCGGGAAGTGGGGCTTCCCCATGATGTGAACGGAGAGATCGGACTTCGCGGTGTCGTGAACGAGAGCCTTCTTCGGTTGCTATTCACCACAAGCGCCGTCACAAGTGACGGATCTAATTTTATCACCCAACGCCCTCCCCGCTCATCAGATCCCCAGTGGTACAAGGAGATCCCCGAACTGTTGGGAGCAGCACCGGTCGATGGAGCGATTCTTCCTCTCGCGGATCGAATGCGCACAGCCGAGTATTTCTCCGCATACATCGCTATGTACTCACTCTCGTTCGTTCGACCTGATTGCGAGTTCCCCCATTACTTCGGATTGTGCGGTGGGGGGTGGAAGAATCCTATCATCGCGAGCCACTTCCGCTTCCTGATGCGTAAATCGCCGGGCCAGATCATCCTCAAGGAACATGAGCGCATATACGGCGAGATCCTCTCCCGGCTTGGCGAACGCAAACCTACCGTGGAATCAACCAGCGCCTTCGGATTCGATCCTAACTCAATGGAAGCGCGAATCTTCGCCGACGCGGCGGCGCGCCTGGTCTGGGGAGATCACTTTACGCAGCCCTCGGTCACCGGGGTAGCAAACCCAACCATCTGCGGCCGGATTCGATTTCCCACCAACAAGGACCCAAAAAGCTTCCTCGTTGGGAGATGTCTCTCAGAGGCGGGAACGGTCGTTGACCTTCAATCAACGAAGGGATTCCGAGATCCTCGATTTGGTCGGGCTATTCCCGGGTGGAGAACGTAACGTTAGGAGCCCTCGAACTCCTGTAGGAGGCCTGGAGGTGGGAGATCTTCATCCCCGATGGCCGTAGGTTTTGCTGCTTGCAATCGCTCAAGCTCGTGCTGCTCATTCACGCCCTCGTTCGTACGTTGCTCTACGCCGACATCTCCCTGCGGAACAGCGGTTACGCCGTGCGCCTCTGCGTCTGCTTTATCGGGGCTCGTATCGTCGGCGAAGGTCTCAAGCTGCAACGGGGGAAGTCCTCCTGTCACGTGCGACGAGCTTTGCGGGGGAGCCGTCGGCTCAACTTCCTGAGGTGGGGTTAGGTTCGGTTCGTGCCCCGTCTCTCCCATTAAGAGGTTGGGAGTCTTACGCTGACCCATCTGTGGCGCTGTGCCATACGGATTATTGTTCGCCACAACCTCAGTTGGAATTATCACTCGGTCCCCTACTCGCAGCTCGCGCTGTGTGAGGGCAGGATTATATCGAAGAACTATCTGCTGAGAGAGCGTGGTGCCGGTGTACCACGTCAGGATCTTCGGGAGACTCTCATCCGGAGCCTTCACAACGTGAACAAGGAAAGCGCCTTCATCCACAGGCGGAGGCGGATCGACGTATCGGTGTAAACACCCACCCAGCCCGATGACTACAAGATATGACAGAGCCCTCATCACAGTATCCCCCACGAAGCGCGCGATGGCGCCCCTCGATGGAGATATCGGCAGTTGAGCGGAGAAAGTTAATAAGGAAATAGCGCTTGAAATCGCTATCGATGCAATCGCTTACTCAGCCTTGGTCACCGAGATAACCTCTTCGGTGAACTTCGGTCTTAGGTGCTGCTCAACCTTCAGCTCAACAGAATCACCCTCTTTGATCCCCTCTAACGACACCCCTTCTTTAAGATAGAACGGCATCGTCATCGCCATCATTCCGACGATAGCGCCGGTATCATCACGATAGCCAGGAATCGGCTGATGTTTTACCAACAGCTCGTTCTTCGCCAGGCGATCCCCTGGCATTCCCTTGATAATCCCCTTCACGGTGTAGAAGTACGCTTCATCAGCGAACGCGGAGCTCGCGATCACGCAGGAGGAAACGAATGAAAGAAGAAAGGTTTTTAGCATCGTCATAATCTTATTCCTCTCCACCACGAAGCTGCCACACCTTCATAGCGACGAACACGGTATAGATAAACGTCATCGGAATCCCGAGGGCTATCAAAATGAACATCGTGACATCGATTCGGTATTTGATCGATTGAATGCTCATGAAGAGGATGCTTGAGAGCAGGGCACTGCTTGCGAGAACGGTAAGCGCGATGACTATCGATTTCCGAGACCACAGATAGAGCGCTGTAACGAACCCCGCGAGACCAACGGTCACCTGCCCCATCATCGGGATAACAAAGAACGTAGTGAAAAGGAATGGAGATATCGCGGCTGAGATCAGCACCGTGCCAACTATCTCCTTCAGCGACACAGGAGGCGGAGTCTTACGAACACTAGCCGCATGAAATTTCTCGAAGTCTTCGATTCTAATTCGATCCACTACCTGAGCCTGAGCCATAGAGGTCCTCCTCATAAGTACCGTGAGGGAGTCTACTGCACTCAGCGGAGGAGCTCAATGAATCCCCTGGAGGAATCTCCAAGAGAGGTGTGGTTGGATATATCACGCTGATTCTGTTGACTCTTCAACCGGCAAAAGCTTCAAGAGCACCGTGTCAACGCTCCCGCGAGAGCTCTTAAGCACTCTGAATGAGTACGCGCCATCCTCGCAATTCTGCCCAACCTCTGGAATCCCACTAAAGAGAATGTTGAGAAAACCAGCTACCGTTGAATACTCCGGAGACTCAGGGAGTTGGACCGGAAGGTACGCGTTCACATCCAAGATCGAGGCGTGGGCATTAACGATAAAGTCACCCTCCTTCCGCTTCTCAACCACAGGACGTTCATCATCGTATTCGTCCTGAATCTCTCCCACGAGCTCCTCAACGATATCCTCAAGGGTAATCAACCCAGAGGCGACACCGAACTCATCGACCACT
>JAULVA010000234.1:0-7843 GCA_032111275.1 Bdellovibrionota bacterium | reverse complement strand
AGTTGTCGTATCGGTCGGGGTCGCTGTTGGCGTATCCGTCGGAGTGTTTGTTGGAGTATTCGTTGGCGTTGCTGTTGGAGTATCTGTCGGAGTATTTGTTGGTGTATTCGTTGGGGTACTCGTGGCCGTATCCGTCGGCGTGTTGGTTGGCGTATCAGTCGGCGTTACTGTCGGCGTCTTCGTCGGTGTGCCGGTTGGGGTTGCCGTTGGAGTATTCGTCGGCGTCTCAGTCGGGGTTACCGTTGGCGTACCAGTTGGCGTATCCGTCGGCGTATTGGTTGGCGTATCGGTTGGAGTTACCGTTGGCGTATATGTCGGCGTGTTCGTCGGTGTGTCGGTTGGAGTTGCCGTTGGAGTACTCGTTGGCGTATCCGTCGGAGTTACCGTTGGCGTATTTGTTGGTGTGTTGGTAGGTGTGTCCGTTGGAGTATTCGTTGGTGTCTCCGTCGGAGTAATAGTCGGTGTAATCGTTGGGGTGTCGGTAGGTGTGTTTGTCGGCGTATCGGTTGGAGTATGCGTCGGCGTACCAGTAGGTGTAGCGGTCGCGGTATCAGTCGGTGTGAGAGTTGGCGTGCTCGTGGGCGTAATTGTCGGAGTCGCTGTTGGTGTGTTGGTTGGTGTGGTCGTCGGCGTAGGCGTTGGGCCAGCCAGTGGGTATACTAAAACCGTTCCCTCGCTGAAGGAGTATCCACCAAAACCTGTGGTGTACGCGGTCGTCCCCTCCTGAGCGAGCGCCCTTGAGGTGTTAAGCAATAGGCACACGACGACGGTCACCACTAACGCGGCGCAATGAAGCCTTGACGCTTGGGCTAATGTGCCAACTCGACAGGCTGAATGATCGGGGGGCTCGAGGGCCCGATAGCTACACTCCATCCAAGGATTGAGATCGCTCAAGCGGGCTAAAATCTGCGGCTTTTTTTGCTATTCAGCGTCAATTTCGAAAGGAAAAAGGATTCGGATATTAAACTTGGTATTTTCGGGAGGTTACCTCCTACGAGTTTGTACCAATTTTGTAACAAAACCTCTGAGGAATTGTATTTCACAACCGGTGTTGCATAGGAGATATTCGCAGCAGGCCGGTTTAACGAACTTTAATCTAGTGCTCATCTAGCGGTCAGGCGGCTCATGTCTGTGATGGTTTGAGGACAAAATGTAGCACAACAAGCGATCGAACCAGCTACAAACGATCCTTACTACTTCACAATGATCGCGGAGAAGAATATGTTTGTCTTACGTAGCCGGAACATCTTTATCCTCAAGGCAACCCGCGGGATTTTAGTTGAGAAGGTAGATGGACTCATCAGCGCCGCTCACGCCGTATCGCTCATCGTGACCAGCGCCCGGGCGAAGGGCGCCTACCTCAAGACGGAGGACTCGCGTGGACTCCGTGTAGAGCGTGAGGATGCGCGTCGAGCCGGGAGTAACTCCGTAGCGAGCATCATCCCGCGGCTTCTCACCCACTTGCCTCGCTCGAATCTGCAGGAGGGCTTTATTAAGGTATCGACCTCCCCGTTTAAAGCGAAGGCGCCAGCGAAGTCCTGCAATCGCCACACTCCCTCAAACCGTGTGTAGCTCCACCGAACCTCTTCCTCTGGGAGCTGCACATCCACACGTGAGATATCGGCGGACTGAGTGGTTTCATCCGCAACGAGGGGAAGAAAGGTGCTCTCACGTGCACGCCCGCTTCGCGCCGATGATTCGGTGTAGATCGATACAACAACCAAAGCAATCGGCGGACGACCTCCTGTTTGAGCGTCTCCCGATACCGGAAGCTTTGTAGACACTGGTATCGAGGGCGAGCTTTCCTGCTAGAGCTCATGTCTGCTTCTCCACCGCTTCTCTCTTAAACCTATCCCAACTCATCCCCAATCGTTCACGAGCCAAAGGGTCTGAAGGGTTGAGCATGAGAACACCTCGGTAGACGAGGCTCGTCACCTCCCAGTCCTTAAGCCGCATGTAGAGCTAGCCGAGATTGTTGAGGGTCTCCCAAAAATTAGGCGCTTCAACAGCGGCCTCAAGGAGAGGACGCTCAGCCTCCGCCCACCTGCCCGCTTTCAACAGGAACGCCTCGATCTGCTCCTTCTCAAGGGGCAACTCCTCACCACCGAGTAACCACCGTGAAAAGGAGTCTATAACGCTGGGGCGAATCTCTATCCTTTTCAGGTATGCCCACTGCTCCTGTTCGCTCTGGATCGGGAGTGGAAGGGATGCGATGGGAAGATGCCCGTTCGGCCCTTCTTTGCGCACAAACACCACACCGACCGAATCGTAGTACACGACGGTCCAGTTGTTGGAGGAGAGGAGATAGTTCACCAGGTGCACATAGAGCGCGACTATCGCGGGAACGGCTAACACCAAGAGAGATGCCCAGGCTCCGAAATGCACCGTGAGTCCATACCGCCGTGGGTTGTCATCGAGCGTGAGTGGAGAGGCCACCTCGGTGATGTGCTGCGCGAAGATGTTATCTTTGCTCATACGGGTGAAGAGCCTCAGCGGCTCCATAACCGCGTCGAGCCCGTAGGGATTCACGAAGAGCGCGGCCGCGGCGAGCAGACAGACTCCAAGGAAACCTTTGTCGATCGTTCGCCGATACACCTGTTCGATCAGGTGCGCCCCGAGGATGATGAAACCGAGGATATAGATGTGGGTATTGATCCACCCAATACATATCAGCGGGATCACAAGCAAGACGCGCCGAGAGCCGTTTCGCCACAGGTCGAGGGCGAGCATGAGAAGCGCCAAGAAGAGATAGGTGAAGAGCTCCGGTCGCACCGCGAAACGCACCTCAGCGGCGACAAGGGCGAGCAGTCCGCACACTCCAGCAATAACAACGTCCACTTTGACGTCCACTTTGCGAGCCACCACACTGCCCACAAGAGCGGCGGCTGTCAGAAGCACGAGCGCGAAGCGCAGAAGCACGGGCCAGATGGTCCAATCTCTCGTAGAGCCCCGCGACGAGGACCTGAAAGCCCCAGTGATGGCGATATAGACGTGCTCAGGGATCGACCAGGTGAAGGGATCAGTGGAAGGAACCCGACCGTTTTGTAGGATCCATCGGCCGGTACCCACATGAATCCCGTAGTCGAGGTCATCGATCGAACGGAACGCCAGAAGCGCTGTGGCAACCATCAACACGGCCACGAGCCACCTCCCCTGCGCCCCCCGTGGTGGGAGCGGAAGCGCCTCGGATATCTTTGTAAAGACCGCTGCGAGCATCACAGCCGCCATACCTTGCTAAAAACTTCAACGTGCGCCGTAGGTTATCACGCGACCCCTTTGATTCGGTACCCCCCAGATCTTGCCACGTTATTCTAAACCCAGAAGGCTGATGGAGTGACGCGACTGTGAAAGCCACTTAGACGCTATGCGAACTGAGGGAAAATCAATGGAACTGTGTGATGATCAGAGGATCCAAGGACCGGACGACAGAGGTGCCCTCATGCGACCTCGTGAATAGAATGTCGCAAGCCCCCGGTACGAGAGGGGGCTAGCCGACCCCTGCTACTCTTCCGCAGGTGTCAGTGGTCGTGGAAAACTGAACGGGGTGGCCGAGAAAGACTCAGTTAACGGCTCTCCCAGCCCGATGGTGATATCGCATCCACTCGGAGTCAACGCAAGCGACGCGCTGGATTTCGTTTCGGTGTGCTGACAGACCCTTTGATACCGCAACCCACCCCATACACTCCCACCGCTACTTCCAGTTCGGTTGAAGCCGAGCCCCTCTAGAAGAGAGGTGGCATCCCCTTGGCTAGGTACTGAGATATAGAGAACGCCATCCGCTCTACTATTTTTTGACTGGCGATGCTCGCAGGTCAGCGCGTCTCCAAGCTTCTGCACGACCGTCGGATAGTTCGGTATCTCCTCTGTTGAAACTCCAAGCGCTGTAACGACCTGAGAGGCGCGGGTCAATCCACGCTTTCCCACGGGTGATGAAAGCTGAGCACTCACCTTCCGCATCGGAGTCTCCTCCTTACACGAAATCCGCTGAGGATCTCGTCGAGCGGGGAGCGATTCCCTTTGTGGAGCGATCAAAGCCTCAAGCGCTTCAGTCCCGGGCTGATTTCTACGCGTCGCGAGGACCTTTGTAGCATCACCTCCGATCTGGATATGGGGTAGATGCTCAAAGACTCCGGTAATATCAGATCGCGCGAGGTGCGGTGGTATCGGTATCGTGATCGAACTACTTCGCGCCGAAATAGTGGATAGTCCTCTGAGTACTAAGGAGAGCTGCGCGATAGCCGTATCTTCGGGAGCGATACCCAGAGCATTTGAAATGATGTGACGTTCCGTAGACTGAAGTGGTGGCATACTGAGTACCTCGCGAGTAAGAATATGCACGAATGGTAAGAGGCAGAGGTGCGTAAGTAAAGTATTAATTGGGTTACTGATGGTGAGAGATACCTCCCCGAGCTGGAGCGCTACTCAGCATAATCGCGATTAGTCCTATCAGGTCGGTCTTAGATGTAATTAGAAACTCGCTCCAGTCACAGAGCCTACCCACATGTAAGGCTCTCGTGTGGCATTCTCCCAGGGGAAGCGCGCGCGGGGGGCGGAAAGGTGAAGGGCTGCCTCGGCAAAGCACTCACCTTTGACTAATATGCGCATGACTTTTATCTTTGCGATATGGGTCCTCAAGCCACACACAACCTGACATCGAAACCCCGCTCTTGCGAGCGCTCGCTACCCTCCAGAGAGGGGAAAGCGGCGCTGAAGAAACCGCGTGCGCCATTCTTCGTGATGCCATTACACGCTCCCTAGCGCCGCTCCTTCCTGTGCTACGCTCTATCTTGGCACTCGAGCACCAAGATCTTCTTGTCGTAACGTCAGACCGTCTCGGCGAGCTTGGGCACAGAGCCGAAGCAGCGGTGGACGACCTCAAAGCACTCGCTCTCAGAAAAACGGTCCCCGCCTCTCTCGCCGCGGTACGCGCCCTTGGCAAGATCCCAGGAGAGGGGGTACTTGAGGCGTTCATCGAGATAGTTGAGAGGTGGGGACGTGACAAGAGCATGCGGGAACCGATCGCGGATATCCTCGTTCCGGCCTTCTTGAACCATACTTCGGCCATAGCGCCTTTTATACAACGCTTAGACGCCGTGCTGCGACCATGCTTCGATGAGGCGGAACTCGCGGCTACCGATACTACACACCGCAACCACCCTCCCGAGCGCAAGGAGACTCATCCAACAGAGCTTCACATACCGACGTGGGACCTCAGCGCCCTCTCGCTTCCCAACACACCTAATCTCGATCGAACCGGAATCCTTGCAAACGCGGAACGGGAATCTCTACCATCCGAAGTTGGTGCCGTACTTCGTCGAGAGATCGGGGTGTCGCTGGACGGACACTCACTTCCACTCAGTGTGGAGATCCATACCGCGCCGTCGTCGAGTGGCAACCTTCAACGGGTCATTGCGCTCGAATTGCGACGAGCTCCTCCCTCTGGATGGACGTTGGACGACACCCTCTCCACGGTAACCTCGCTTGTGAGAGAGAAATTCGATCTTCCCGCCGAGGAGACCATCTGGCTCGACCACACACCAGCCAACAGCGACGGAACTATCGCCCCATTCGAGAAGACGTTCCGGGTAGATATGATCTATTTCGAGATGCTGGGAAGATATGGTCTTCCGAGATATACCGGTGTGCGGTCCTTACAGTCTGTAGTGGAAGAGGTCTCGGACAGATAGTCCTGGTAGCGAGGCTCACGGCGATGCGCGAGACGGAGAGCAGCTATTTCACAAGCCGCGCGCGGCGAAACGGCCCTGAATGGTGTATCGAATAACGGTCGGTTTGATCATTAGGAATCGATGCTTCATCGACACGCGATGCCATACGGCCCGCCGGTAGTCGGGCCCTACCGGGTGCCGTGGCGAACGGGAGGTATCAACTCCTCATCGACACGCGATGCGATCTAGCCCGCGAAAATCCGGACCTCACCATGCGTCGAACCGGTCATTGGTAGTGCCCGACTCCTGGCGGGCCGTACCACAACTGGAGGTATCAAGGCTTCATCGACAGGCGATGCCATACGGCCCGACTCTTGGAGGCATCTCCCCGAAGGATCGAGAGAAGTATGCGGAAGTTGTGTGAAAAAGTGGGGTGTACGAGCGGCAAGGCTCAATTCTAGGGAGTACCACCGCACCAGACCTTGCCGAAAAGGATAATTTCGCGTCTCAAAACCTACAAGCCTCGTTCCCACAAAAAGGTTGGGGCTTTTTCATTGTTGTTGTCAGCTTGAATAACGGATTAGGACCAATTACGCGTCGCGGGGCCTCCTCTGCGCGTCCGCTTACTGCCGGCAAAATCCCGATCGCCTATCTATCCATATTACACACTATGAGGAAGTAGTCGCGATTGTAATTCGGATCGGACATCATAGATTTTCGGCTGACCGGTATGTCAAAAGCTGAGGTGCCTAGGCCATCATCATAATCGTCGACCTCACCAAAAAAGTGCGAACCGGTATCATGTGCCTCAAATTGATAGGGGTTGCCATTGGGATCTCTGATATCGTCCATCGTATCTTTGTCCTTTACGCACGCCTTGGGTGATAGTTTTCTTCTAACGCCACTATCATCGATATAGCTGTTTAACTTGTTGTCTACCGCCAGGGTAACGACCCCCTCGCCACCCCACTTATCAATGGGTCGCACTGGGCGCGAGTCAGCGGCTTGCACTCCACCTTCTATTCCGCCGCCGCCCGGATTATAGGCCGTTGCCTTCGACACGGACCCCTGACCATTAGGCTTGCATTGGTAGTCGAGGCCACAGCACTGATAAATCGGATCGTCTCGATACCGCTCCCGAGCCTCATTTGCGTCACAACTCGTTGGTGAAGGATCTGGAAACTCAGTTGGCATGCCCGTCGGCTCTTCCGTCGGGGTCTCAGTTGGGGTCTCAGTTGGAGTTTCAGTTGGGATTTCAGTTGGCGTCGGTGTTTCCGTAGTCGAGTTGGACCCGGTCGCAGGCTGCGCTCCGCCATCAGTATCCCGCGACTCCTCTCTTCCCACGTGAGCCGCTCCCATGATCGGCATAGGCGCTTTACCCGGTCGCTCAAGGTATCCGAGGTAACTTTGATGTGTGGGTTTCTTTATACACCCCTTGAGTGGCGTCTGATATTCCGCGTAGAGACCGTCACCGTCTCCGTCCCCGGCGTATCTCTGGAGGTCAACGTACACCTGCCCACGAGCATCACCATCGCACCGAGGGTCTTCGTCTTGACCGTTCACGATAGCCATCGCGTACCCCTTGCGTGTTACAGGATCGCGATACGGAAGTCTCGTCCCGTTTGGAAGACACACGCTCGCAAACTCCTTACCCGACGGTGGCGGAGCTTGAACGTACGAGGTATCTCCGTCCTCGTCGATGTACGTGTAATTCACCAAGCTCTGCCCCGTTAGGCACGGGGGAGCCTCAACCGGACAGAACTGAAAGAACCCACTTGGATTAAATTGCCGCTTCCCACGATACCACACGACAAGCGGTCTCTTCGGATCAGGTTGTCGACACTCAAGCTGTATCCCAGCGCACGCCCCTCCGGTCGGAACGGACTGTGTGGAAAATACCGTGAGCTTCTGACCATCTCTGTACGTAGTACCACCAAAGGTGCACACCCGCGCTGCCGGCTGCGCAGCTCCCGGAGCTTGCACAGCGGCGGTCTGTGGGGCTGCCACTGGGGCTACCACTGGGGCTTCAACACGCACCTCAACGCGCGCTACCTCTTGCCCATGTGCGCTGAAGGTGAGGTACGCGCTGGCGGGCGCACTCTGCAAGCGGGTGAGAATAACGTCGCTTCCCTCGATCTTCGCAGCGAAGGGGGGAACCTGAACCGGTATCGAACGCG
>JAULVA010000233.1:0-10192 GCA_032111275.1 Bdellovibrionota bacterium | reverse complement strand
TTTTGAACGCTCGCCACAGCGCGAGCAACTTGTCGACGCAGGATTACTCTATGAGCTCCAACGATATCCTTCCTAAACTCGTATCGCTGACTAAGCGACGTGGCTTTATCTTTCAAAGCAGCGAGATTTACGGTGGCTTGAAGAGCGCCTACGACTACGGCCCCCTCGGTGTCGAGCTCAAGCGAAACATCGCCGCCGAATGGTGGAAGCACATGGTTCATGAGCGAGAGGATGTCGTTGGTATCGACGCCTCTATCATGATGCACCCGAGCGTCTGGAAAGCGAGTGGCCACTTGGCTGGTTTCTCCGACCCGCTCGTTGACTGTCTCAACTGTAAGGAGCGTTTCCGCGCGGACAAAGCACCTCAGATGGAGGCGGGTAGCGCTATCAACTGGGTTAAGGGCGGCAAAGCAAGTGGCGAGAAGGTAGCCGGTACGGTTGGCACATGCGGATATGTATGCCCTCACTGTGGAAGCTCGCAGCTCTCTGACGAGCGCCAGTTTAACTTGATGTTCAAGACATCTATCGGCCCTGTCGATCCCCTCGATCAGTTTCTCAATGAGATTCACGATAAGCAGCTCTCGCGAGCCGAGCTTCGAGAGAAGCTCGATGAGGCTGTAAAATCGAGCGCCATTTATCTTCGCCCGGAAACAGCGCAAGCGATGTTCGTTCAGTTCCTGAACGTACAACAAACGATGTCGATGAAGGTTCCGTTCGGTATCGCGCAACAAGGAAAGTCATTCCGTAACGAGGTAACGACCGAGAAGTTCATCTTCCGCACCTGCGAGTTTGAGCAGATGGAGATGGAGTTCTTCTGCGAGCCGGGAACGCAGAAGGAGTGGCTCAAATATTGGACAGAGACCCGTATGTCGTGGTGGCAACGGTACGCTAACAACAAATCGGCGTTCCGGCTTCGCCAGCACGAAGAGGACGAACTCGCCCACTACGCCGACGACTGCTACGACATCGACTACCAGTACCCATGGGGTTGGGATGAGCTTGAGGGCGTAGCGTCGCGTACGGATTACGACCTCAGCAAGCACGCCGAGGAATCTGGCGTTAAGTTGAGTTACTTCGATCAACAGAAGACCGACCCAGCAACCGGCAAACCGGGTGTTCGGTACGTTCCATACGTGATCGAGCCAGCAGCCGGCCTTACTCGAGCCTGCCTCGCCTACCTGTGCGACGCGTACGCTGAGGAGGAGGGCGTCGATGCTGATGGACAGACGAAGACTCGCGTGCTTCTCAAGCTCCACCCTCGCCTCGCGCCCTTTAAGGTGGCGGTGCTTCCTCTCTTTAAGAAGGAAGGGATGCCAGAGGTCGGACGAAAGATCGTCGCCGACTTCTTCAAGGCCGGCATCAACGCGAGCTACGACGAGCAGCAGTCTATCGGTAAGCGCTACGCTCGCCATGACGAAGTGGGAACTCCGTACTGTTTAACCGTTGACCATCAGACCCTTGAGGATAACACTGTGACTATCCGCGATCGTGACACCACGAAGCAGGAGCGTATCAGCGTCGATCGAGCCCTTGAGGTTGTGAAAGAGCGCATCAACAACTCGTAGGAACACCGGTTCATGACATACGAAAGAGAGAGAGGAGCTGGCGGTTTTCTAGCTTTCCTGGTGATCCTCTTTCTCTCCGTTGTCGGGGCGGGACTACTCGCCTTCTCCGATATTACGAAGGTCAATCCCTTTGAACCCGCTTTCTTTGAGGAGGACCCTCCGGTCATCTCATGGGAAAAGGAGCCCCTCGGCCTCGGCGGCGACCCGGTACCGCTTGCTATTAAGGTCACGGACTCAGGGAGTGGACTCGATGAGGTACTCGTCCGCGTCTCGCAGAACAACCAGCCCCGCGAACTCGCGCGCAAACGATCCCTCGGCGGTATCAAATCTCAAGAGATTACGATTCAACTCAACCCGAAGGAGCTTGGACTCCGGGAGGGTAAGGCGGAACTTCAGATCTTGGCCTTCGATCAATCGCTCTGGAGCAACGGTTCTCGTATTACGAAGAGCTTAGTCGTCGACTTCCTCAAACCCCGAATCGAGGTCATTACTCCTCAGCAAAATGGCGTCATCGGTGGCTCCGAGCTCGTCTACTACAAGGTCATCGGTAAATCGCCCGACTCTCAGGGTGTGTTCTCAGACGGCGTTATCTACCCAGGGTTTCCGGCTAAGTATTGGGATCCATCGTTTAAGAGCTACGACGACCTCTACCTGGCGTTTTTTCCGATTCCTCAAGATTACAAGGAGTCAAAGGACGCCATGTCCCTGCTCGCGCGAGACACCATCGGTAACGTCGCGACCGCCCACTTCAACTACAAGGCGCGTCAACGCAGGTGGGGAGCCTTCACCCTCGCGCTCGATACAGCGAAGGGCGAGGCTCTAAAAACCGCCCTTGCCTCCCACCCATCCAATGAATCGATCAAAGCTCGCCTCTCGGGAGATCTCCTGACCGACCTCCGATATCTTATCAAAGCGTCGGGGCGACACGATGAGAGCGTATTGAGCGATCCGTTGAGTCAAACCGAGGGGCGAAAGCTGTGGAGCGGCACCTTCGCTCGCCCGGTTTCATCGTACCCCTCAAACTCGGCTGGCGATCAACGAACGATCGCCCTCAACGGACAGGAGCTCCTGAAGGGCAATGCCCTCGGAGCCCGCTTTCAAGTTTCAACTCGGCAGAAGGTAGTCGCGGCGAATAGTGGGCGGGTCACCTTTGTCGACACCCTTCCTTTAAGCGGAACGACTATCGTCGTGGACCATGGCTTCGGACTCTCCTCCCTATACGCGCACCTCTCAAGCGCGCTCGTCAAACCCGGTGAGGAGGTAACGAAAGGGCAACCGATCGGACAAACGGGAACTTCCGGACTGGCGCAGTCAGAGGAGATTTATTTCGAGCTTCGACTCCACGGAGTCCCCGTCTCACCAAATGAGTGGTGGGATGACTCATGGATCGCGGACCATATCCAGAACAAGACCGCGTTCGTGCAGAGGACCTTAATCGGAGAGCCCGGCGAATAGCGTCGCTACGCTAACTGCCTCGCCCGTTGCCGCGCGTGGGTTTCAACCCGTGAGCACATGAGCATGCAGAGGGATGCAACCGTGGGATCGGTGATTGTGTACCGAACAAAATTCCCCTCGCGCTCTCGACCAACGAACCCCCCGAGCGTCAAGGTTCCAAGGTGCTTTGAGACGTTACCCTGCCTCATGCCGGTCGCTTCGATGAGCTCGGAGACCGTCATTGGCCGCTCAAGCAAGGCGCGTAGTAATTTTAAGCGCGAACTCTCAGCCAGCATACCAAAAAGGCGAGCGACCTCCTCAAGATGAGCGTCTGTCAATTTCATCTTTCCCCCTTTTGCTTGGGAGAACATCTTTTGCGCTTGATTTCTTATGGCCATATCACTATATAGTAATATAGATATATCATTGTGGCGTCAACCACTCTATGAACGGCTCTGCTATGACACAAGTAACTAACGAAAAAAACACATCAATTGGAACCACCTCCCCTCGCGTGGCGCGCGGACAACAAACGGAAGCTCTCTTCCTCGATGTCCGTACCCCTGCTGAGTTTGAGGAGTCTCATATCGAAGGCGCGCTTCTCCATCCCCTTACGGAGCTGAATCCGGAAGAGGTTAAGCGGCACGCACAGGGCAAGCGGAGCGTTTTTCTCATCTGCCGCTCGGGAGGTCGAGCTCGCCAGGCGGCTGAGAAGCTCGCCGCTCACGGATTGTCGGGTCTCCAGGTCATGTCCGGAGGGATGCAGGCGTGGGAGAATGAGCGCCTACCGGTGAACAGAGGGCGGGCGACGATCTCCCTTGAACGACAGGTCCGAATCGCGGCAGGTGCCTTGGTCGTTTTCGGTGCCCTCCTGGGCTATTTCGTTAACCCAGGTTGGATCGCTCTCTCTGCGTTCGTGGGCGCGGGGCTCGTCTTCGCGGGAGTAACAGATACGTGCGGAATGGCGATGGTTCTAGCCCGAATGCCGTGGAACAACCGCAAGCCCGCGGCTACGAAACCAAGCTGCTGCTCGCTGTAACAAACGTAAGGAGGTCCTATGCTTCTCCGTCAGATATTCGATCCCTACCTCGCTCAATATGCCTACCTGATCGGTTGCCAGAAGACAGGCGAGGCACTCCTTATCGATCCTGAACGAGATATAGAGCGGTACCGGAAGATTGCGGCGGAGAACAACCTCCGCATAACAGCGGTCGCCGAGACCCACATTCACGCTGACTTCGTCAGTGGGAGCCAAGAGTTCGCGCGCGATAGGTCAATCCACCTCTACCTCTCGGCGGAGGGAGGTCCCGATTGGGGCTACACGTGGACAGGAGATCGCCCGAACGTTCACCTCGTGACGGATGGTGAAACATTTCTGGTCGGAAACATCCGAGTCGAGGTCGTGCATACTCCAGGACACACCCCTGAACATATCAGCTTTCTCATCACCGACCTCGGCGGAGGGGCCAACGAACCGATAGCCCTCGCGACCGGGGACTTTCTCTTTGTTGGGGATGTCGGCAGGCCGGACCTCCTTGAGTCAGCTGCGGGTGTCCACAACGTCATGGAGCCTTCAGCTCGAGCGTTGAGACGATCGCTCACGAACCGCCTCGCTCCCTACTCCGATTTCCTACAGATCCTCCCCGGTCACGGCGCCGGAAGCGCGTGTGGAAAGTCGCTAGGCGCGGTGCCGACAACAACCCTAGGATACGAGCGTCGGTTCAACTCGCCGTTCAAACTGGCGATACAGGATGAGGAGGCCTTCGTGAAGGATATCCTCCAGGGCCAACCTGATCCCCCACTCTACTTCGCTACCATGAAGCGAGTGAATCGGGACGGCATCGCGGTTACGGGCCAAGTTCTTGAACCGCCGCATCTCTCACCCGAGGAATGGAGGCACCTTGCGTCGGACTTTACGATCCAGATACTCGATACCCGCGAAGATCGGGAATCGTTCGACGCGGGGCACGCGGCTCGCAGCATCACCGCTCCCCTTGGAACACCTTTCTTCACTAACGCCGCCGGGAGCTTTCTCAATCCGAACGACAAGATCTTGCTCGTGGTCGATGACGCTGAGGACGCCACGCTCGCGACAACACAACTCTATCGCGTCGGATTCGACAACGTGGTCGGATGGATGACGGTCAACGAGGCGCGCGCCTCCAGCATGCTGACTGAGCGTACCGCTCGAGCCGAGTTCGCGACCTTCGACCCTCATGAAGCGAGGGCAGAGGGCGAGATTATCGATGTCCGAACAACAGCGGAGTATCAGCGCGACCACATCGAGGGAGCTCACTCCCTTCCCTACACCCGCATGAAGGAACGCATAGCTCAGCTCCCAAGGAATCGGGCCCTTTTCGTCCACTGTGCGTCAGGCAAACGAGCCTCGCTCGCGACATCCTTTCTTCGGGCTCACGGGTTCAACGCTGTGCATGTCGATGGAGCGTACACCGATCGTGGCACCGGGCGCCGACCTCGATAACGGCACGGTCCCATGCTCGCGTTCCTTCTCGGAAGTTTAGTAGGTCTCTCACTCGGATTAACGGGAGGCGGAGGTTCCATCTTCGCGGTCCCACTCCTCGTCTACGGATTGCACCTGGAGTTCCGCGAGGCGGTCGCGCTCTCCCTCGCGATCGTCGGCTCAACCGCGCTCTACGGCGCGTCGCTTCAAGCTCGCCGCAAAGTAGTACTGTGGGGAGCCGGAGCGGTCCTCGGGTTCGGTGGTATCCTTACCGCGCCTTTCGGGGCCGCGCTCGGTCGACACCTTCCCGATTCACTCGCTCTCATGATGTTTGCGGGGCTTATGATCGTGGTTGGCGCGCAGATGATCGCCGGCCGCGGCGATCTGGTTATCACCGCGATAGCGTGCCAACGAACGTCTCAGGGCGAACTCCAATTTAGTTGGAGATGCGCGGCAAAGCTCTTCATAACGGGAACGGTAGCGGGCATCCTCTCTGGAGTATTCGGCGTGGGTGGCGGATTCCTGCTGGTGCCGGCACTCCTCCTCGTCACCGGAATATCGATCGATAGCGCGATGGCGACATCTCTTGTCGCGATAGCGCTCATCTCAGCCTCGGGGTTTATCGCTCACCTTAATGCCTTTTCCCGTCATAACCTGCCGGTGGCCGCTCTCTTCCTTCTTGGTTCAGCTGTCGCGATGACGGTTGGTGCCGCGATCAAAAGCTACCTCCCTTCCTCAATCCTGCGGAGGTTGTTTGGAGGCGTGATTATCGCTACTGGGATTACCCTTATCCTCCTCAATACCTTGCAGTGAAGGGAGATGAATCCTATCGGCTCGTGTACCTACGCCACCGACAACCTTATCGACGAAACACCCCACGCTCTCGCCGTGCCGTGGTCATCAGACTAAGGATGGCGATAAGACAGAGAGGCCCCCACCACGCCGACACAAGCCTCATCACTATGTCGCCCTGTGGGAGGTGCCCCATAGCCACAGAGGTACAGAGATAGGCCGACAGGACGATACCGAGGCTTACCGATGGTCGGGCGCTCACCTGTACCGCTCGAAGGAGATAAATGAAGCCTCCGGTCACCAGGGGAAGATAGTGCGGCCATGAGGTCGGTGAGAGAAGGCAACACACCGTCATCATCATCATCGAAGAGGCGACGAGGTCCCTTCTCTCCCTGAGTTCCCAGAGAAGGTAGGGAATAAAGAGCATCAGACAGAGACCTTGCACACGGGTAACGGCTATGAGATCTCCTCCGGTTAGGATCCGGTACGAATACGTAATCGCGCCGGAGAGGCTGATATTACCGTTAAAGGCGACTGAGAGATCCCGAATGTAGGGAAGCGTAGAGGTAAAGAAGAGTCGCAGAGCGTCCCATCCGCAGATACCAACAAAGATTCCCCACAACGAAACGAAACCGGCAACGAACCAGCCGAGCCCCTCCCATCCACGATACCGCGCGACAACGAATCCAAGGGGAGCGGTGAAGAGTTTAAGTGACGCCGAGACTCCGCACAGGAAGGCGCCAAACCGCCAGGACACCTTTGAAGGGTGAGAGAGCAACACGATACCCGCCGCGACTAATCCGAAGATAAGCGCTTGTGATTGACCGTACCGGAGATGGGCAAACATCCCAAGGGGAGCGATCGCCGCGAGCACAACGCCTAGGGTAGTTCGCGAGGAGAGCGTCACCTGACAGTGCCGAAGGAGGAGAAGAACTCCGAACACCAGGGAACCTATCTGCACTGAGGACCAGGCGAAAAACGCACGAGCCGGCGACATCGCTGAGAAGGGAGCCATCACAACGGCGAGCGCGGGAGGCGCTCCCGCTTGCGGAATGTCCCTGGTTGGGGTGAAGCCCCGTTCAGCATAGAGCGGAGCTAAATTGACGGCGTAGGGATTGACGCCACTCCGAACCAAATCGCCGGTCAGGTAGTAGTGCGCGAAATCGTTATCGAGATACCAGAACGTTCGATCCGCTCCCAGCTTCGGTAACCAGCCGAGGAAGAGCGCCACAATCGAGAGGATACATGCGACTTGAACTTTCTTCACGGGAGCGACCTGATAGTGAGCGAGATGTTGCGTCTCAGTATCCCCTCTTTCGAACGGTGTGGAAACCACCCTTTAGGAAGCGAGGGGCCACAACGGGCTTCACGGGAGAACGATGAAGAATAAAAAAGGGGGCGCATAGGCCCCCTTTTCTTCCTCTATCACTCACCGCATTACGAGATGCGGAAGTTGGTTGAGGTGAGCTCCGCGGAGAGCAGCGAATAGGTACGAGCCGCAACGAGCTTCAAGTTTGCCGCGCCAGCGACAAGCTTCGCGTCGGTCGAGCTTGCGATGATACGGTACTGCTTAATCAACTCAGTCATCGCTGGACGCTGCGTGAATCCGGCCTTCAACTGCAGAGCCGTGAGCCCGTCAGCGAGGCTTGCCGAAAGTTGTCGAACATCGCCACCACCAACTTGTCCAGCGAGCTTGTCGAGGGACGTCGTAAGGCCGGTGAGTGTGCCCTTCATCTCTGGGCTCGCCTTCGAAGCGATATCAGTGTAGCCCGCCCGAGCGTCGGAGAAGATCTGCTCAATAGTGTGAGACTCTCCTCGAGGGCCGCATCCCGCGGCAAAAAGCACTGCTGATGTCGAAAGAACGAGGGAGAGGATGCGGGAAATTGTGGTCTTCATAGTAAGGTGAATAAAACTAAAAGGTTGCGACGTACGAGCACGCCTCAAGCGAGGGTGATCCTTAAACAGGAAGCGACAGATGTCAACGGGTGAACCCTACACCTCATCCCGGGAAAGAGCGCTTTCAGATAAGGCACTTAGGTGCTCAAAAAAGGATGCCGGCACACCATCGGGGATCTCGACCTCTCCGGACGTCCGATTCACGGAGATCCCGAGGGCTCGAAGTAACCCCGACATCTTCTCAGCAAAGGCCTTTCGACACACCTGATTTCGCCGAGGCGCGCCCAAATTCGGATAACACACGGCGAATAACCGCTCCCACTCAAAGCAGAGCCCCGGATCAGACTTTCCGCGGAAACCGGCTATCTGCTCGTGTCCAACCACTACCTCGGGGCGCGCAAGCGCCGGATAAAGCCCCTTCAGTCGCTCAATAACTCCGAAGAGCGAGGCGTACTGAGCCTCCGTGTACGGAAAGAGGTTACCGTTGAGGTTTACTAACTCAATACCGATAGAGCGATCGTTGAAGGACTCAATAAGCTGGGAATCGCCGTTTGTGGAGAACTCCATGCGACTCTTTCCCGCGTGCCACGCCCGCTGCGCGGTTCCCCCGAGACAGGGAACAAGTTCATAGATCGATCCATCTCGGTCGATCACAAGATGGGCGGAGACCTCGGCGGTGGCGTCGGTAAAGAGCTCCAACGTTCGCTCTAAGGTGGCGGCGGTAAAATGCAACACGACGAATTCCACCGGGATGTCGAGATCGGTGTAGTTAGGGGAGCGGATCGTTGTAACTATATTCATGGCATGCGCCTCGCGACCTCAGTATTTCACATGAGATATGGGGCACGGTAGAGTTAAAAACCACGCCCGCGTATGCGCACCACCTGGCCCGATGAAGGTCGCTGAAAGATTAACAAAAAGAGGCTGACAACCCCTCTCGAACTACCTATCCTCTCGGAGCGATTACCTTACAGAGACCTTATGGTGATATCTAAATTGGCCCTCCTCCTCATCTCGTGTGTGGTTGGCATCATATCACGTCGGACGAACCTTCCGTATACTGTTGGATTAGTTCTCGTCGGGTGCTGCTTAGCCTACGGCGGAGTCTCGACCGAGACACACCTCTCGTATGACCTTATCTTCGACCTTCTCCTTCCGCCCCTGATCTTTGAAGCCGCGTTTCACCTCAAATGGAGGGATCTCAAACCGATCCTACGACCGGTTACCCTTCTGGCCACCGCTGGCGTGCTCCTCTCAAGCGCTATCGCTACGGGGCTGCTGTTGTTCACAAGCAACCTCCCCCTTTCGGCGTGTCTCATTATCGGCATCGTATTATCAGCGACAGACCCCGTGTCCGTGCTCGCCCTGCTGAAAGAGGCTAAGCTTCCCCCTCGAATTCACAAACTCCTTGAGGCGGAGAGCCTCTTCAACGATGGCACCGCTTCGGTCCTGTTCGTAATCATACCGCTGGTCCTCGCGGGCGCGACCTCCTTCACGGGAGTAGTCGCCATATCTATCACTGAGATACTTGGGGGAATGATCATTGGAGCTCTCGTCGGATTCGCCGCGATGTTCATCGCGGGACGAACACAGGACCACCTGATCGAGATCGCGATGACGGTTATCGCGGCGTTCTCGTCGTTCTTTATCGCGCAGAACTTCCATACCTCAGGAATTCTCTCTACCCTCACCGCGGGTATGGTGATCGGCAATCTTGACCGTTTCGGAGCGATTACGGAGAAAGGTCTTCACGAAGCCCACTCCTTCTGGGAGTTCTCGGTGTTCTTGGTGAACTCTCTGATCTTTCTTCTTATCGGCTTTGACGTGTCGATGTTCCCTGCCACTAACGAGTCGATTATGTGGCTTATCACGGTCACTATCCTCGCCACACTGCTGGGCCGAGCGGTAGCCGTTTACGGCGGGAGCCACCCCTTCCGCCGTTCGGGGAACGCCGTACCACTAGCGGTGCAAAACCTTCTCTTTTGGGGTGGACTGCGGGGCGCGCTCTCCATAGCTCTCGTGTTGGGAATGCCCGCCGATACTC
>JAULVA010000232.1:0-14722 GCA_032111275.1 Bdellovibrionota bacterium | reverse complement strand
AGGGGCGACGGCATAAAGGCGCCTAAAACAAATCGCAAGAAACGCGAGCTAGCGCAGCGTTTCTTTCTTTGTGGGGTTCGAGTCCCGTCGGCTCCGCCATACGCCCCAGAAATGCCGGGCGAGTCCCTTCCACTCCCCACTTTTCCGCCTAATCGTAGGGGCGCTTTGTACACCCGTTGTCGACGTCGGGAGAGCCCTCTACCGGTCACCGAGAGGGCAAAAAACGCACTAGTGCGTGAAGACTTCCGCGCAGACCCCATCGATCAACGTGGAGCTTACCCCCTAACTATCGAGAACTCTGAGGTATTTCGATCTTTAACTGCTGCGCACCTGAAAGCATGAATGAACGGCGCACCCTGAATAAAAAGCACTTCATCCTAAATGTCGGCCACCATCCAGCCGATAGTTTAAGAGCATGACTCACGTTTAAATTTCGAAGCTGCCACGCGAACACTAAAGGTCCTATGAAAACTCTACGGCCCCTCGCATGTCTGGTTTTCTTCGTGTGTGCTCTCTTCGTGGCAAGGCTGGGATGGTGTAGCGACATCTCGGTGTCAAACATCTCACTCGGAGCTCCGAATCTCCAGTCTGGGAATGCGTCGATATCATTTAATGTCTCTTGGACGCACTCGTGGCGAACATCCTCCCCGCCAAACAACTGGGACGCGGCTTGGGTCTTTCTGAAATATCGAGTGAACGGTGGGGCATTCGCTCATGTGCGGCTCAACGAGAGCGGACACTCAGTACCATCAAACGCAGCCATCACGGTCGGTCTTGCCGATACCAGCCTCCCTTTTAATGTTTCCACAAATCCCGGAGTAGGCGCTTTTATCTTCCGGAGAGATGCTGGGTCGGGACCTTTCACGGCTAGTGGAGTGTCTCTGAGCTGGAACTATGCCGCGCACGGGATCTCCCCGACTGACTCCGTGGATATCGAGGTCTTCGCCATAGAGATGGTGTACGTTCCGCAAGGTCCCTTCTATGCGGGCGACCATGCCACCTCAACAGCGTCTTTGAGACAGGGAAGCTCTGACTCTGACCCGTGGTTTATCGACCGCGAAGATAGCTTTTCAACCACGAACTCACCCGGCAACGGAGCGGGAAGTGGACTCATGGAGCGAATATACTATCACTCCACCACCACGAATGCGGATACCGAAGGGCAGGCGTACGCCGTTCCAACGGCCTTTCCGAAAGGCTTCGCTCCGTTTTACGTCATGAAGGGGCACATTAGCCAAGCGCAGTGGGTGCGCTTCTTCAACACACTTACGCCCGCGCAGCGGGCCGCTCGAGATAGTACCGCTGACAAAGGGGATTCCCTCACCTTCCGAAACAATGTGAGTCGGACGAGCGCAGATGCCACGTTGCCTACCCAGCCGGGTGGAGCAACCTACGCGAGCGTTGGAATGAGCTACCTCAGCTGGGGAGACGTGGCGGCGTTCTTAGATTGGGCAGGGCTGCGCCCCATGAGCGAGCTGGAGTTTGAGAAGGCGGCTCGTGGTCCACTCACCCCAATCGCAGGTGAATACGCGTGGGGAACCACCACCAGTGTGCAGGGAACGGTTATATCCAACGGAGGTCTCAGCACCGAACGGGCGGAAGGTGGAGCCAACATCACGTACGGCGATCACGCCGGTATTCAGGGTCCTCTTCGAAGCGGAAGCTTCGGAACAGGAGTTAACTCTCGACAGGATGCTGGCGCCGGATATTACGGTGCGATGGATCTCTCAGGCACCTTATGGGATCGAGCTGTCACGGTTGGAAACCCCGCAGGTCGATCATTCGTCGGCGCTCGGCACGGAGATGGTCAGCTCACAGCTGGAGGAGATGCTAATGCCACTTCGTGGCCGCTAACATCGGGAGATGGCGCGGGGTATCGTGGTGGAAGTTGGTACGATCCCGTTGCATCGGCCCGAGTGTCAGACCGAGAGGGCGCGGCTCGAATATCCACGGCGCGTGACAATCGATCTGGTGGGCGTGGCGCTCGCTCAGCGTTTGGAGCTAGTATCCCCGCGTCAACCCCTACACCGCTCGCCACAGCCACACCAACTCCGACCTTCACCTCCACATCCACACCAACGGATACTCCGACCTTCACACCCACAGACACGCCTCTAGGCACCCCGACGGATACGCCAACGGAAACTCCCACGGCCACGCCATCAGACACCCCTACCTCAACACCGACAGATACCCCAACCGACACTCCAACACCTGCTCCAACCAATACGCCGACCTCCACCCCGACGATAACGCCGACATCAACCCCATATCCAACTTTGGGCCCATCATCGCTTCACTCAGGACTTTCGGGCTATCCGGGGTCGGGGATCTACGTACTGGCGGATGATGTGACGTTGACTCAAAGTGGAGCTACGTCGAACTCTACGGACCTCTCCCTTCAGTCGGGACGCGCCTATTCATTAAACGTGTTAAAGAACGGTGACCTTGTGTCGGTCTCAAGCTGTACGAACACGAACGGTTACGTGTTCAATAGCGCCGTCTCCGGGGCTCTCATCCTCGATATCCCCGAAGCGAGCACACAAAGGAGCGAGACCCTGAGCTGTGTGACCAGTGCGGGATCCGTGACGCTTAATTTGACTCTGAGAGTGAGTACCCAATGGCACGTTTCATCTTCGGCACGGGTCTCAGTCCAACCATCGGTGCGCATCATGACGGCGGGCGTATCCAAGGATGCCAAGATAGTTGCCTATACGGTTCAAGGCGGATTTGGCACCGGACACTCGCAGATCGTGGTGAAGAACCTCGAAACGGGGGTCGCGACCATAGCCTCCTCGCGCGACGGCACGCTTGCGACGGCTGGCAATGGCGATTCAACGAACTGGGTCTCTGGTGGCCAGAGGTTCATGGTCAACACCGGCGTCCTCAGTGAGGATGGACGTTACGTGCTCTTCCTTTCGACCGCCTCGAACTTAGTTACCGGAGTAACGAGTGGTACCCACATCTACCGCAAGGACCTCAACAACCCCTCGGCTCCACCGATCGTGGTCAACTCACTCGATTCCTCTCAGCCTAACCAAACGGGCTACCTCCTCACCGGGTCGAACACCAACCCATCGATGAGCTGGAACGGTAGGTACGTGGTGTGGGAGACCACCGCGACAAACGTGTATACCGGAACAAACGGCTGGCGCTGGATCGCCCACAAGGATTTGGACAACCCAGCGGTCCCTCCAAAGATTGCGAGCTCTCTTGACCACTCCAAGGCCGCGCAGTCAGGAGTCGGTGGAACGTGGAACGATTCGGGGGGCGTAGCCCGAAACTATATCCAGGGTGGCAACTTGCGTAACGCCACGGTCTCTAATGATGGACGTTATGTCCAATACCGGGGCGACGGGTTCACCTACTATATGCCTTCCATGAGTGCCACATGGTCTGTTGTCAGGCGTGATATGACCCGTAACATCGATAACGCTACAGACTGGGCGGACCCGGCCAAGAACCCGTTCGTCCTTCTCTCTTCGACCAACCCCGTTGGGCTATCCCAGTCCTCGAGAGCCCTCGCCAACACTGCCACGGCGGTACTCTCGAACGACGGCCGCTACGTCTTGATGCCAGGCTCCGATGGTATCCTCCTGGCGAGCGGAGGCGCGGCCGTGCAGCAGGCCATCAGCTTTGATCTCAATTCCCTCAACGGAGGGGATTACACCACGGCGATCGCGCCCAAGGTTATCTCCTCACTCGATCCGTCCCAGAACCCACAAACGAACTACTATTTCAACGGAGCCTCGGGCAGCCTCCAAACTGACTTCGTTATAAGCCCAGATGGACGATACAGTTTCTTCGGAACCGCCTTCGGCGTCGGCGCTAACTTCCAAAATCTTCCCGCCGCCACTCAGATCATGGTCTGGGATCGGAACTCGCCCGACGCTGCCCCTAAGGTCGTCACAAGTCTTGATTCCTCGCAAACCGATCAGAGCGCGGTGGCAGGCAACAACAACTTCCATGTCTTCAATTTTGCGCACGAGGCGAAGAAAGTTTTCTTCAGGTCCAGCTCTGATCGCTTTATCTCGGGGGCCGGAGAATGGGCGACAGGTCAAGAGATGTATCTCAAGAATCTTGATACCCCTGCCGACGCTCCGCAACGCGTACAGCCCCTCCACAGCGCCCTCTTCGTGCAGCGCGAGAGCCACGGAAACGGCATCACCAACGCCCGCATCTCGGGTAATGGGCGATACGTAGTCTGGTCTGAGGTAGGAGCGATGAATTTCTTCCAAGGACTCGACGCGGCGAGTTCACACGTCTACATGAAGGATCTTGAGAATCCTCTCGCTCCTATTCGTATCGTTTCCTCAACTAATCCCGACGCAACCGTCCAGACGGGGATAGCGTTCGATGGTACCCACGGTGTTCAGGGCATAGACATATCGGACGACGGAAGCGTCGTTGTATTTACCAGCACAACCACGTCAAGTTCGATCGCCTCCAACCTGACGGGGCGCCAAGTGATCGCGTGCCGCCCACTTACCGGCGGTAATCCGTGCGTAGTCGTGAGCTCGACGGATACAGCTGCCACCAACCAGACAGGTTTGATCTCCGCGGGATCAGTCGTAAGCGCTCCCCGTATCAGTGGCGATGGTAGCTACGTGGTGTGGCTTGATAGTACCTCCAGTTATGGATACACGGGCATCGCGACCGCGCAGCTCTTCGGACGTTCCCTAGCGAGCGAAAACGCCGCGGTCGGTCCGAAGATCTTGTCGAGTATCGACCCGGCATCAGCCAATCAGACATCAAAACTTTCGAGTGCCGCCGTTACGGCCGGAATTGTGAACTCTAATGGAACCAAGGTTGCCTTTACTACCGCAGGTACCAACCTGTGCACGGGGTGCGGGGTCGCTGGACGGACGCAGGTTTACCTGGGGACCGTGGGCGGAAGCACATTCCAGATGCTAAGCTCTGCTGATCCATCAGCGGCCGATCAAACAAGCGCGCGAGGAAGTGGCAACGCTTCGGCCGCTTTAGCGTGGAGTGGAAACGACCGCTACGTGGTATTCTTGAGCGCGTCAACTAACTTTGGATCGTACACGAACCTGGGAGCGGCGGCGCAGTTGTATAGAGTGGATCTAGACAATCTTGGCACAGCGCCCAAGCTCGTGAGCACCAAAGACGATACATTGAGCGACCAAACTGGTCTGGTGAGCACCACCGCCATCAACGCCAACCTAGCCATCTCGAACGATGGCGACCGCGTGTACTTCGCCACGGCAACGCAGAATTACCTGGCCTCAACGACCGGCATAAACCGCAACCGCCCTTGGGAGAAGCGAATGTCTACCAACGCCCTCACCCTCATGGCCCACCGGGGTGGGGACGTAAACGATGTCGCCAACCTGTACTCTGTCTCCGATTGCTACTCCTTCGGCAATAACTCCAAGGGTGCTACGTTCAAGATCGGTATTCTGTGTTCGGGTCATGACCACACGCCTGGCCTCACGAACAAGAGTAACTTTTTTGTGAAGTCAGTGAACTAGATATTCGACTCTAGACCACTCACATCCCACTGTTGAATTCTAGCCACTCCTGCTAAGTCATACACCTATGGGAATCGCGTCTGACCTCGTCTTCATCATCGCCGCCGCCCTTATCGGAGGGTTAATCGCCCATCTCTGTCGCCAACCCCTTATCTTTGGGTACATGTTGGCCGGAGTCGCGGTCGGGCCGTACACCGGTGGGATAACCGTTCAGAACATCCACGACATCGAGATGCTCGCGGAGATCGGTGTTGCCCTCCTCCTCTTTACCCTCGGGCTTGAGTTCTCCTTTGGAGAGCTGCGCCGCGTGTGGCGGATAGCTTTTCTCGCCACCCCACTGCAAATCGTCCTGTGCGCCGTCATGGGATACCTTATATCGACCACCCTTGGCCTGAGCGCCCATGATGGGATCTGGATCGGAGGCGCCATCTCACTCTCCAGTACGATGATCGTTCTTAAAACCCTCTCCGCTCGTGACGCTCTGGAGTCAAAGACGGGGCGTATCATGCTCGCTATCTTAATCGCGCAAGATGTAGCCCTCGTGCCGATCATGCTCCTGCTACCCCAGCTCACCACGGAGTCCGTCTCACTCATCCCCATCGCGATAGCGATGGGGAAATCCGCCTTGTTTCTTTTCATCATGTACTTCGCGGGGGTGTACCTCTTTCCGAGGCTCTTTAACGTCATCTCACGACAGGGCTCCCGCGAGCTTTTCTTTCTTTCGACCCTCACGGTCGCCTTCGGTACGGGGTTCCTCTCGCATGAGCTAGGACTCTCATTTGCCCTTGGGGCATTCGTGGCGGGAATGCTCTTGAGTGAAACCGATTTTAACCATCAGGCGCTCAGCGACGTGTCGACGCTGCGAGATCTCTTCGCGCTAATCTTCTTCGTCTCTGTGGGGATGCTCTTCGACCCAATCTTCTTCGTTGATCACATCTCGACGATCGTTCTTCTCACGGTCGCGATCGTGGCGTCAAAAGCGATCGTCATCTCCTCCACGATGCGACTTTTTCGGTATAATCGAGCGTTTTCATGGACGGTTGGGCTCGGTCTCGCGCAAGTTGGAGAGTTTGCCTTCGTGATCGCCAAGGCTGGCCAAAACTCGGGGAATCTCTCCGCCGAATCGTTCTCTCTCATGATCGCCGTCACCGTGGTCTCCATGGTGGCGACACCAGCATTTTTCTGGCTTGGGGAATTCATCTCCAAGGGCTCACAAGCCGAGGGCCCAGTCGAGACCTCCCATGTCATTGAGCACGCCGTTCCCCTCGCAGGGCACGTCATTATTGTCGGCGGCGGTGTTGTAGGGCAGTACGTTGCGCGAGTACTCAAAACCTTTGAGATCCCGTATACGGTAGTGGAAAACGACTACAAAACCGTTACACAGATGCGTGATAACAACATGGCGGTAGTATTCGGTGACGCCTCACGACCAACGATTCTGGAAGCGGCGGGACTGACTCAGGCTCGGCTTGTGGTTATCACCACAACGAATGACCAGATACTTCCACCTATCGTGGGAGAGATTAAGCGGGCACGTCGGGACGTTCCGATCGTGGTACGAGTTGAGGAGGTTGAGGACATCGACACCCTCTCCTCACTCACTGTGGAAGAGATCGTTCAACCTCAACTTGAGGTTGGTCTTGAGATGGTACGACAGTCCCTACTCTCACTCGGCATCGATGAGGCCCGGGTATTCACACTCCTTGGTCAACTCCGAGCCGAGCGGTATGAACCGATGAAACATCCCAATAACCGCTTGCTCAATGACGCCAGATTCCTCACGGCCTCGAAGTTCCTAGAGTTCCTGTGGTTAGAGGTTGCCGAGGCGAGCGCTCTGGCGAACGTCTCTATTGGCGCGTGCGGCATGCGGGAACGTTTCGGGCTCTCCGTTGTCGCCGTGATTCGAAATGACGAGTATTTCCCAACACCCAAGCCAGAGTTCCACATCTGTCCGGGGGATGCGCTCGGAATCATCGGAACACGAGCGCAACTGCGCTCCTTGCTTGAGGGGAACCAAGAAAGCTAGACTTTTGCCTATCATGCGCGTCTCAGTTGCTATCATCGGATCAGGCTTCAGCGGAACGCTAACCGCGATCCACGTACTGCAGAGCCCGTCGGCAGAACATCAGATCGATCTCTACCTCATCGATGTACGGGGGAGCTTTGGACCCGGCCTCGCTTACTCCCCTCCGAGCGAGCGGTTCAAGCTGAATGTTCCCGCCGGGGCTATGGGAGCTTTCGCCGATGATCCTGAGGGATTCTATCGATGGCTGCGGGAACGAGATATCGCCATATCACCCGATGATTTCGCGCCGCGAGTCCTCTACGGTCGCTATCTATCGGACCTTCTTGAACAAGCATCTGCTCGATCCAACAACCATACCCTTCACCGAATCCATGATGAAGTTGTAGACATCTTTCGAGAGCACGGGACGGACTCCTGGAAGCTCACGTTCAAGAGCGGTCGGACCATCGCGGCCGATGCCTGCATTCTGGCGATGGGAAATCTCATGCGTACCTCCACATCTGCACGAGAACCAGCGAGCCACTTTCGCCAACCATTCGAATCTAAGAGCTATGAAGATATCTCTTCGCACGAAAACATCTTTCTTCTAGGAAGTAGTCTCACGGCGGTGGATGTTATTATGGAATGTGAGGCGCGAGGATTCAGAGGAACCTACACGGTACTCTCTCGTCACGGACGCTTTCCCCTACCGTACATCGAACGTTCCACGGTAAAACCCGCCGACCTCCCGCCCACCTGGGACACCCGAGGGTCAGTTCGGGAACTCGTTTCTACAGTTCGGGCCGAGAGCCATCGACTCGGCTCCTCGCAGCCTGTCTTTGAGGCCATGCGTCCCAAAATTCAGTCGATGTGGCGGCATTTTTCTCTCGGTGAACGGCGGAGATTTCTCCGGCATGTTCGCCCGATATGGGACATCCACCGACATCGAATTCCCGCTGAACACGCCGATATTCTCACCCGACTTCAACTGGAGCGCCGGCTCCACATCCTAGCGGGCAGATTACGTGATACGCGAGACCATGAGGGTAGGCTCTCCATCACGATCAACAGGCGCGGAGCCCCTCAGCCGATCACCTTGCAACCTCCCTTCGACCTAGCGTTCCAGTGCACGGGCCCAGAGGGCGACATCATAAAGATCAACCACCCCCTACTCCAAACTCTTGCGGCCCAGCACCTCATCGAACCGGGCCCTCTAGGGTTAGGACCAGTTCGGAACGACCTCGATAGACTTCCGTTGTGGCTCATGGGCCCGCTTCGCCGCGAAGATTTATGGGAGACCACCGCGGTCCGAGAGATTCGCCAACAGGCTCGCGAAGTGGCGGGGGAGGTTTGCAACCTCCTTTCAAAAGCCACAACACCCCATAAACAATAGCGTTTTTAGGCTATTTAGACACAGTCCTGGCCTACCGATACTAACAAGTGACATGAGGTACTCCACGGTGCGACACGCCGTGCCCCTCCATCACCTTTATTATAGCTCTTTCCCCCCGCACTTGAGAGAATAACGTCGTCTTCACATGGACCATTCATCAGTAAAAAGACGTCGAAAAATCAAAGCGAGGCGCGCCGAGGCGTCACTCTCGTTCCTCACATCGGATGAATTCTTCAATCGAGAGTTGAGCTGGATAGAGTTCAATAGGAGGGTGCTCTCTCAGGCTGAGAACACCTCCTGCCCTCTCCTTGAGCGAGTGCGCTTTCTCAGCATATGTACCTCTAACCTTGATGAGTTCTTCATGAACCGGGTGGGAGGATTGCAGCAAAAGATCGACGCTCTTAAGGGACAGGGAATAACGGCGATCAACTCAGAGCCGGAGCAGCTCCTCAAACAGATCAGATCCGCCGTAGCGGACCTTACCAACACGCAAGACAACATCCTCCAACACGAGATCAAGCCAAGTCTTCTTCACAACGGGATCCGTCTGCTGACCTGGAAAGAGCTTTCCACTCAAGAGCGAGATGTTGCGAACCATTACTTTCAGACAAACATCTTCCCGGTCCTTACTCCGCAAGCCATCGATCCTGGACACCCGTTTCCCGCTATTTCGAACCTCTCGCTCTCCCTCGGAATCCTCCTCAAACATCCGGACCGAGACGAGGAATTGTTCGCGCGAGTCAAAATTCCGACCGTTCTGCCTCAGCTCTTTCGACTCAAACCGGGGCCGGATGAGCATTTCCGAGCTATCACCAGTACAGAGATCATTCGCAACAACCTTGCCGCTATCTTCCCGGGCATGGTCATCGAGGACGTCCTCCCATTCCGCATCACTCGAAATTCAGAGCTAGATGTGGATGAGTATGAGTCGGACGATCTTGTTGAGTCGATCGCCGAAGGACTCAAGGAGAGAAAGTTCGCTCAGGTCGTTAGGCTTGAGCATGGGCCAGCTCCTTGCCTCCCTATCCTCCGATTCCTCATGGAGGAGGTCGGTATCACAGATGATGATATGTACGTCTCAACCAGCGCTATGGAATTCGCTGCCCTGAAAGAGTTGACGGACCTCGGAATTCAGCACCTCAAATTCGAAAACTGGTTACCGATTGCGCCTCCCCAATTAGCTGACGAGGACGCGAATATCTTCTCGGTGATACGGTCTGGTGATATTTTAGTGCATCATCCCTACGAATCCTTCAACGCGAGCGTTGAGCGATTCCTTCGAGCAGCCGTTGAAGATCCGAAAGTGCTCTCCATCAAGATGACCCTCTACCGAGCCGGCGATAATAGCTCGCTCATCCCCCTTCTCATCAAAGCGGCTGAAAATGATAAGCATGTGGTGTGCCTGATCGAGGTTAAGGCGAGCTTCGATGAAGCGCGCAACATACGCCACGCTCAATTATTAGAGAACGCCGGCGTCCACGTGATGTACGGTGTCGTGGGTCTTAAGACCCACGCCAAGCTGATCCTCGTGGCGCGTCAAGAACAGGACACGATACGGTGCTACGGCCATCTCGGCACCGGAAACTATAATTCCACCACCGCTCGGTTCTACACCGATCTTGGCCTCTTCACCTGCGACAAACTGATCTGCGATGACATGGTGGAACTTTTCCACTTCCTCACGGGCCGTTCCTTAAAGCGGGACTACAACCAACTACTCGTCGCGCCAGCCGCCCTCAAAGAGAAGCTCCACGGCCTCATCGAGGGAGAGATTGAAAATCACAAAAAGGGGCTTCCGGCGGGTATTCTGATTAAGGCGAACAGTCTCGAGGACACATCGACGTGCCGATCACTCTCTCGCGCGGCACAAGCGGGAGTACCGATCGATCTCATTATTCGTGGAATTTGCTGTCTGAAGCCCTCTCTCCACGGCGATGTCATGAATCCACGCGTTACCTCTATTGTGGGTCGGTTTCTTGAGCATTCGAGATTGTACTATTTTAGAAACGGCTCGTCGGATCCGCTTGGGGGCTCCATGTTCATCAGTTCCGCCGACCCGATGTATCGGAACCTTCATAAGCGGGTCGAGGTCGCCGTGCCGATCAACGACATGCAAGCTCGTCTTCGATGTTGGGAGATCCTTTCTGCCTGCCTTCACGATTGCGTGACGGGATGGGATCTCCAACCGAACGGTTCCTACATTCTTCGAAAGCCAGAGGACAAAGCCATTGCGATGGGTTCC
The DNA here is from genome assembly GCA_032111275.1 of Bdellovibrionota bacterium. Classification (GTDB taxonomy): domain Bacteria; phylum Bdellovibrionota_C; class UBA2361; order UBA2361; family OMII01; genus OMII01. Next base: position 3,590 of record JAULVA010000232.1, on the reverse strand, counting down.
CAAGAGCTTTTGATGAAGCTCTCAAAGGAGCGAGCTCGCTCAAACCCGAGAGGATCCGCCTAGGTCAGGGAGGCAAAACAACGCGAATGCGTTGTTTTGCCTCGCTTCCCTCGGGTTAAGAACATTCCCGCCTCTCCCCCCAAAACGCGCTACCGGCCCCCGACCTCTACTCGATTACGATCGACAACCCAAGGCACTCCTCAAGAGCGGTCTTTCGAGACTCCGCTCCAATCCGCTCAACAAGAAGTCGCGATCGGCTCGGTAGCGTGAGAGTGGCCCTATCTCCTCGTCGTCGTATTTTGAGCGTCGCTATCCGCTTGAGATGCTCCCTATCAAGCTCCTCCACAAGTCGAATGATCGCCGCTAAAATAGTTACAACTCTTTTGCCCGATTTCGACAACCGCGCGAAACTGTCGTCACGATTTGAGGGCACCTCGCCTCGATGATACCGCGCGATCAGAGCCACAAGCTCACGCTGCTCATCGGACAGTCCAGGAAAATGTCCGGATCGAAGAATATACTCCGAGTGCTTGTGGTGATCGTTGGAGTTTATAAAATACCCTACGTCGTGGATAAGGGCAGCCACCTCCAATAAAGCCCGCTCCTCGCCTCCTAATTTGTGAACGCTCTTTAACTGATCGAAGATTTGCAGGGATAACTTGACCGCGTGATGCGCGTGAGTTTCATCGAATGAGTAGCGTCGCCCTAGTTCAACAGCGTATGACCGCACCCGCTCCAAGTTCCTTTGAAGGGAGGTTATCTCCTCAGAGGAACGGTACTGATCGTAGAGATCAAACAACACGCCATCCCGCAACCCAGTCCTTGGTATCGTTAACGTAGAAACCTTACTCTCACTGATGACACCCGCGACAAGGGCCATCGCGGGCATGATCACGTCCGCTCGATCCGGCCGAAGCTTCAACTTCTCAATGCGCTCAGCGACCGTCATCCCTTGGAGGATCTTCATCAAACGCAACAGCTCGATGCGGTGAATGCTTCGGGTGCCTTTTTTCTTCAGCACGGTCTTCCGCAAATCCCCCAGCGTATCGATATTTCCACCGGTGCCGATTAATCGAGTTATCTTTCGAACTTTATTCGTGCGGGCGATCTGCGTGCGAATACGCTCCGCGTATTGCTTCAGCAATCGAGTCATCGCCGCTTCACTATCTTTGCGCTCTCGCACCATCTCAAGAAGCCGCACCGTGCCAAGATTCACACTCTCTGAAAAGATAATCGCGCCGCGATTGATAAGGGTAAGCTCAACACTTCCACCTCCGATATCGATCAACAAGCTCGTACCCGATCGGAGGGGCACGAGCTTAGACACCGCCCCGTAAATGAGTCGAGCCTCCTCATCACCAGAGATGACCTCTATTGAGATACCGGTCGCTCTTCGCACACGGTCTAAAAACACCTGAGAGTTCTTCGCGTCTCGCAAGGCACTGGTAGCCACCGCCCGACACACGGTGACATCATGGGAACGCATCAACGCCTCGAATTGGATGAAGGCCGCGACCCCCTGCTCCATGGTAGCCGGCGAGAGTTGCCCGGTACGAAATACGTCCCCGCCCAGTCGCACCGGGGCTCGTTGGGTGGCGAGTATGGTCAGACATCCATCTTTATCGAATGTGCCGATGGCCAGGCGCATGGCATTGGATCCGATATCAACCGCTGCAAAAGTGAGCATAGGACATTTTCCTGAATGAATACGTGACTTTTTACTCTGAGGTGAACAGCCCGAAAAGATGATATTTCAACCTTTCAGGAGCTCTCGACCGGTCCACCGGGCCGTTCCCACACCCGCGTCGATGACACCAAACAGATTCGACGTAATGCCCGAGAGAGCGCCCTTCCTCCCAAAGGGAGGCGCTGGCCTACCTATCTTCATGCGGTTAGCCATATTCAACGAAGGTTTCGGAATTGCTCTACTCCGGACTCTATTTCCTGGCGGTCTACACCAAAGAGGGGCATGATTCGCCTATGAGCACCTTTGACGTCCGACATGGACAGGGAGACATCCTCGTTCACCTAAACGACGAACGATTCACTCCAGATCTTAGGCGCATCCTGGATGAAACCGTGCCTCGGCACCCTCACGGAGAGATCTCTCAGGTGAGAATCAACCATCTACGAAACCACTCAGCGAGGTACCCAAAGCTTCACCTCCCCGATCACACCTTCGGTCCTATCTGTCTTGAGGTGCTCCAACCATCAGCATCGATGTCCCAAGAGGCGTGGAACGTTATGGTTGACCTCACCGGGGCTCTGACGACCCGAGGCAATCGTTAGGTAAGGGAGGCAAAACCACGCTGACGCGTGCTTTTGCTAGGTAGCGGGGCTCCCGAAGAAATTCGGGGCTAAAAAACCAAAATCTCGCGTCTCCGCAACCAAAATAGCCTTCACACCTATGCAAAACAACGCGAATGCGTTGTTTTGCTTCGCTTCCTTAGGGAAAAGAGGCAAAACCTCTCCCTCAGGCCGCATGATCTCGTTTATATTGCGCCGGCCCCCCATTAAGGCTATGAAAAGCCATACAATTCCATGCACCAACGGAGCATAGTATGGCCTTCGAACTTAAACCTCTTCCCTACCCCTCAGACGCGCTTGAGCCACATATCGACGCTCGAACCATGGAGATTCACCATGGCAAGCACCACGCGACCTATGTGACGAACCTCAACAACGCGCTCAAAGATCAACAAGAGCTCGCGAACCTTCCGTTGAACGATCTGATCGCTCATCTTGAGAAGGTGCCAGAGAACATCAGAACCGCTGTGCGCAATAACGGTGGTGGACACTGGAACCATGACCTCTTCTGGAAGCTCATGACTCCAGGAGGCAACGACGCTCCCACGGGAGAACTTGCGAAGGCTATAGACGCCGCGTTCGGTAGCTTTGACGAGTTTAAGATTACGTTTAAGACTGCCGGCCTCGGACGTTTCGGATCCGGTTGGGCGTGGCTCGTGGCTCAGAAGGATGGATCGCTCATGATCACCTCGACCCCGAACCAAGACAATCCGCTCATGGAAGGAAAGTACGCCATCCTTGGGTGTGACGTTTGGGAGCACGCCTACTACCTTAACTACCAAAACCGTCGCGCCGACTACCTCGACGCGTGGTGGAATGTGGTAAATTGGGATGTAGTCGCTGAGCTCTACAAAGCTCGGTAGTTGCCCCGTCAACTAAGCATGAAAACAGGCGCCTTTGAGCGCCTGTTTTTTTTGCACCCTTACTCATCTTGCCCGCCGACTCTCCGCCGATGGTGGCCAATTCATTTGGACACTCGCTTCCCGTGGCTCATGCCGGTCGTTTTCTGCTCCTCTTCGCGGCAGTCCCTGTACAGAGGAATCCACCGCGGGTAGCAGCCCGTAGGCTAAATCTGTCGTTTCTGGAACGTGAGGGATCGATTGTGCCAGTCTCACGCTCTAGCCGAACTTTTGAGGCGCAGTATCGCACGGCTTAAACTCCAGAGCGCATACCTCAACTACTAGGGGGCGTTCAGTGTCCACTATCTTGGACGTGGAGGACTTTATGACTGATAGAGACCCACATGAAGGGCGTGCTGAGGAGGATGTAGCTCTCCGACGGTT
>JAULVA010000231.1:11672-31630 GCA_032111275.1 Bdellovibrionota bacterium | reverse complement strand
CTGGGTAGGTATCGCGCACTCAGGAACTCTCATCTCGGCGGTACTCTATCTGTTTAGAGCGCACTTCCGTCAGCCGATTTACCGATTGGCTGAGGCGATGACGGTATTCGCGGTAATGACCGCCGGTCTCTTCCCGATCATCCACTTGGGACGTCCGTGGTACGCTCTCTGGCTTATGCCGTATCCTAACGAGCGAGCTTTGTGGCCGAACTTCCGTTCACCACTTTTGTGGGACGTGTTCGCGGTGTCAACCTACTTCACGATCTCAGCTACCTTCTTCTTCGTAGGTCTGATCCCGGATATCGCCGCAGCTCGTGACCGTGCTACCACGAGGTTCCGCAAGGTTCTCTACGGAGTAACATCGCTCGGCTGGCGAGGAAACCACATCCAGTGGAAGCACTACACCGCGGCGTACCTGATCTTCGCCGCGTTCGCTACCCCGCTCGTAGTATCCGTACACTCAGTGGTTTCGTGGGACTTCGCTATGTCGATCGTTCCAGGGTGGCACGCGACGATCTTCCCACCATACTTCGTGGCTGGAGCTATATTCTCCGGCGTAGCGATGGTGGTCACGTTGATCATCCCACTTCGGAAGGCGTTCGACCTGCACAGACTCGTTACACCTTTCCACTTCGACGCGATGAGTAAGCTCATCCTCGTAACGTCCGGGGTTGTGACCTACTCTTACGTCACCGAGTTCTACACAGCATGGTTTAGCAATAACCCGTTCGAGCGGTTCCAGTTCTGGTTCCGTCCCTTCGGTGAATTCTGGCTTCCGTTCTGGGGAATGACGTTCTGTAACTGTATCTTCCCGCAACTTCTATGGATTAAGTCGTTGAGAACGAACATTGCGTTCCTCTTTATCCTCTCGATCTTCATTAACATCGGAATGTGGCTTGAGCGTTTCAACATTATCTTCCAATCTCTTTCTCGCGAGTACCTCCCCGCCGCATGGGGTGGTTACAACTTCTCACCGGTCGAAATCGGTATCACTGTAGGAGCCTTTGGCTGGTTCGGTATGTGGATGACCTTGTTCATCAAGTTCTTCCCGTCGGTGGCTATTACTGAGATCAAGGAAGTAATTCCGCCACCGATGCGTCGCTCGTCGTCACACGGTTCAGGTCACTAGGAGGTAGTCAGATGGTAGATTCATCAACAAGAGCAGTCGTTGGTATCTTCACCTACATGGACGACGCCCTTGAGGCCGTTAAGAAGGTGAAGGCAGCTAATCACGAGTACCGCATGTACTCACCGGTCCCTCGTCACGAAATTGAGGAGGTTACGTACCCGGAGAAAAGTCCGGTACGTATCGTCGCTCTCGCGTGCGCCATTACGGGGTGTATAGCGGGCTTCGCTCTCGCGATTCTCTGCTCCCTCGATTGGCCAATGCGAACGAGCGCAAAAAACATCTCTTCGATCCCCGCGTTCTTCGTGCCTGGCTACGAGTGGACTATTCTCTTCGGAGGTCTTGGAACCCTCGCGGCGATCTTCGTGTACTGCAAGATACCGAATGTTTTGCGTACGGCTGGATACGATCCTCGTTTCTCTCACGACAAGTTCGGCGTTGTGGTCGCGTGCGCCGGCAATCAAGTTGATGATGTGAAGAAGCGCATGATGGATTCAGGCGCGGATGAAGTTGACGTTAGAGAGAGTTTGTAAACGGAGAAGAGGGCTCATGAAGTTAGCTCAAGTAGGAAAGTTGAAAGTCGCTCTCGTCCTCTCACTCGCTAGTTTTGTAGCGGTGACAGAGGCGGTGGCGCTTCCATTCAACGATGACATGGTGGACGTGCAGAAGCGCACCGGTACGATTATGCGTCAAAAGGCGCCCGGTACCGTTGCTATCGGTATGTCGGAGTATTACGTTCCCTCGCGTGAGGAAGCTGAGAAGATGACGAACCCGGTGAAGGCGGATGCCGCCTCACTCGCCAACGGTAAGCGCTTGTTCGCGGTGAACTGTTTGCAGTGTCACGGTGATATCAGCAAGAAGCCGTACGCGCCAGGCGCGGTAGGGAAGAAGACCCTTCAAACCCCGCCGGATCTTACGCTCGACACCTACAAGACTCGCACCGATGGAAGCATCTTCGCTACCATCCACTTCGGAATTCGTTTGATGCCAGGACATGGTTGGAAGCTGACTCCAACGGATCATTGGGACATCGTGAACTACATTCGCAATCAGCAAGGTATTAAGTAAGAGGGGATAGAAGATGTCGCACGTAGACGTTGTTCCTGTGAACATCGATAAGGTGATTGAGGCTGGGCCAATACAAGTGGCTAGCAGCACGATCGCGAAGTTGTGGCTTATGGTGCTCGTGGGGGTCGTGGTTTTCGCCGCGGGGCTCATGTTCGGAGATGCCGGTGAGACGTGGGGAGCTTTCTACGTCAACGCCGTATATTTCCAGGGGCTCGCGCTCGGTGGTGTCATGACCACGGTAATCATGCAGATCGTTCGGGCTAAGTGGGGCGCACCAGTACGTCGTCTCGCTGAGGCTAACGTCGCGTACCTTCCGGTCGCCTTCGTCGCGTTTCTTACGACCTACTTCGGTCGTGAGTACCTCTTCTACTGGGGCCGTCATCCGATGCCCGGTCGTGAGTGGTGGATGGAGCCGACGTTTGTTTATGTCCGATTCGCGGTGCTGTTCTTCGTTCTTTTCTTGCTCATGACGCGCTTTGTGTTCATGTCGCTTCGAAGTGATGTTGGACTTGCCCATGACCGCGCGAAGGACAAATCGCAGTGGGAGCTTCCGATTCATCGTTACCTCCTCTCTGGATGGAAGGGCGCTGAGCGAGAGGTTCTACCTCTTCAGCGTAAGATGTCGGTGAACGCTCCTATCGTCACGATCTGCTACATGTTCGTGGTATCGCTCTTCGCGTTCGAGATGATCATGGGTCAAAACCCAGTATGGTTCTCTAACCTCTTCGGAGCGTTCGTGTTCGTGAGCCAGATTTACATCGCGTGGGCCGGTCTTGCGCTCATGACGATGTTCTTCGCCAAGAAGAACCCAGCGTTCGGCGCTCAGATCCATTCTCAGCAGTTTTGGGATCTCGGTAAGCTCAATTTCGGCTTCTGTATGTTGTGGGGCTACATGTTCTGGTCTCAGTTCTTGCCGCAATGGTACGGAAACCTCCCTGAGGAAACTCAGTGGCTTATCTTGAGAACTCGTGAGTTCCCATGGAAGGGGTTGGCGTGGATTGTGTTCCCGATGGCGTTCATCATTCCATTCATCACCCTCCTTAGTCGGGACCTCAAGAAGACCCCGAAGACCTATGCTGTGGTGTGTTTGACCCTCATGACGGGTGTGTGGCTTGACCGCTACCTCATCATCATGCCGGAGATTAGCCCTCACCACATTCCGCTCGGTCTCACTGAGGTTGGTATTTTTGTAGGGTTTTTAGGGGCTTACCTCCTTTGTGTGAGGACGTTCCTGAGCAAGTATCCGTTTATCCAAGTTTCTCATCCGTTAACTCACGGAAGTAGGGACTGGTAGTGTTGAGTTACCCTAGGGAGACGTGATAAAACCTCGCTCCCTAGGGTATATTAGTTAATTGGTTGTGATTTATGGCAGTTCCTAAAAAACGAACCTCCCGCTCTAAGCGAAACATGAGACGTTCTCACCACGGGCTCTCGCGAACATACGCTATCGTATGTCCTAAGTGTGCTGAGCCTGTACTTCCTCACCGTGCATGCGCATCGTGCGGTTCGTACCGTGGTAAAGAAGTCGCTGCAGGCAAAGTAGCCGCATAATAACGGTACCTGAGTAACCAGTGAGCTCCCAGACTGAGACGCCAGGAAGCGCGACGCCAGGAAGAAGAACGCCAGGAACAGGTGTGCTTCCCATAGCAGTCGATGCTATGGGGGGTGATCACGGTCCCAAGGTGGTCGTCGAGGGGGCAGTTATGGCTGCTCGGCGGGATGGAATATCTTCCATCATCGTAGGTAACAAAGAGGAGCTCGATAAGCTCCTCAATCAGTACTCGGAGAGCGACCGCTCGCTCATCTCAGTTCATCACGCTTCCCAATTTATTCAGATGGATGAGTCTCCAGGTTTAGCCATTCGGGGCAAGCCTGACTCATCCATTCGTGTCGCCTTCGAACTTGTCGGTGAGGGGAAGGCTTCGGCGGTGGTCAGCCCTGGGAACACCGGAGCCATTATGGCAGCTGGTGTGTTCGTTGGGGGCACTCTTCCGGGCATAGCTCGTCCAGCTATAGCCTCGCTTATTCCAAAGGGTGTGGGCGCTACGCCTACCGTTCTTCTCGATTCCGGAGCGAATACCGGCTGTCAGGCTTTCCAGCTCGTGCAATTCGCTCTGATGGGGCATCAATACGCTCGCTCCGCTCTGGGCATCGAGAGCCCTCGGATCGCCTTGCTCTCTAACGGTACTGAGGTTTCTAAGGGGAATGACATCATTCGTTCCGCCGCGATGATGCTTTCTGAGATCGAGGGACTTAATTTCATCGGGTACGTCGAGGGACGGGATATCGCTCGTGACGTGGTTGACGTCGTCGTATGTGATGGATTTGTCGGTAACATCGTCCTCAAGGCGATGGAGGGGAGCGTAGGCCTTGTGATCGATTCCATCAAGGCGGCGATGGAGAACAGCCTGCGGGCAAAATTCGGCCTATGGTTGGCTAAACCGGTTCTTCGTAGCGTGTTCAAGGACAAGTTAGACCCTTCAGCGTACGGCGGAGCGCCGCTCCTCGGCTTAGGTCATATTGCCATCAAGTGTCACGGATCCTCAAAGAGTCGCGCGATCATGAACGGTATGCGTGTTGCTCGTAAGTTCGTTGACGAAGATGTGATGCAGCAACTGCACACCGCTCTTAGTCACCTCGATTCAAAGATAGGTCCCGTGGATCACGACGGGGGAAACGGATGGTCGCGGGTGTTCGAAAAGCGAACGACCCGCGGGCGAAAAGATGGCAAAGGTGCTGACGAGATTAATGGAGGAAAAAAATGACAGACGCTAAGAGAAAGATCGCGCTTGTGACGGGCGCTTCGCGTGGAATCGGCAGGTCCATCGCCATAGAGCTCGCGAAAACCGGTGCCTTCATTATTGTGAACTATTCCTCCTCACCCGAGGCCGCCCAAGAAACGTTGAACGCGATTCGTGAAGTTGGTGGAGACGGGGAGCTGTTGAAGTTCGGGGTTCAGGATAGCCAAGCGGTTGAGAACGCGTTCGATGGCATCAAGGCACGTCACGGCCAACTTGATATCCTCGTTAACAACGCAGGCATCTCAAAGGACGGTCTCGTTCTTCGCATGAAGGATGAAGAGTGGCTCAGTACCCTCGCGGTTAATCTCAACGGGTCCTTCTTTTGCTCTCGAGCCGCGGCTCGCCTCATGCTGAAGTCCAAGTGGGGACGGATCATCAACATCAGCTCCGTAGTGGGCGAGATGGGTAACGCTGGACAGGTTCCTTACGTTTCCTCGAAAGCCGGAATTATCGGGATGACCAAGGCGCTCGCCCGTGAGCTTGCGTCGCGTAACGTTACCGTAAACGCGGTAGCTCCAGGGTTTATCGAGACGGATATGACTGCGGCTCTCGATGAAAAGCTTCGCGCTGAACACATGAAGTCCATTCCGCTTGGTCGTTACGGCCAGGGAGAGGAAGTTGCGAAGCTCGTTACCTTCCTCGCTTCGGATAGCGCTGGATACATCACCGGTCAAACCATTGGCATCAACGGTGGAATGTACATGTAGTTCTCCCCTACAGAGGGGAGGCAAAACCTGCTCATAGTCTCACTTTGCAACTCCCCACGTGAACGTGCTCGTGCTCGTAAACGTGACCGTACCCGAAACGTTAGGTTTTGAGTCCCGGGTAAGTTTACGTTCACGTTAACGGGTTTTGGCTCGCTCCTCTAAAGAGGGGAGGCAAAACCCCGCTTTCGCGGGGTTATGCTGAATGGCGGTGCTGACGCACCCCTCGCTGCCTAGGGGGTGGCCCTACCCAAACGGGGCGGTTTCGGGAACACCCTCAGAGCGGTCTTATGTTTGCCGCTAACCCACAGAGTCTATCCTTCTAGGTGATTCCCCTAAAGAATTACGCCCATACCGCAAAGGGGGGCATACCGATCGGATCGCGTGAGCGAAATTACAAAATATAGTTATTAAATGTGGTAATTCTGACGATAGCTTTCAGTGGTAGTCAGGAATCCACGTGTTTAAATCTCAGAGAGATCACGATATGAGCAAGCTGGTATCACGCTGCGTCACCGCTCTTTTCATGATTGGGTACGCGTTACCGGTGGAGAGTTCCGTCAGCCAAGGGCGGATAGCACTCGCTGTGCCGAGCTTTACCAATGAGAACGCGGTACTTCTACAGGTCACGGGGGACGCGTTGGTTAAAGATGGCCGCTTACGTCTTACAAGAGACGAGCATCACTTGTCGGGAACCGCATTATACCATACGGCCCATAGCCTCGGTGATAACCGCTCTTTCAGCGCCTATTTTGCATTCCGAATGTGGAGACCCTCCGGCGCCAAAGAGCTTGGAGCGGACGGACTCGTGTTTGTGTTGCAGAATAATCTAAGTTCGCTGCCCGGGATGGGACAGGATATGGGATACAGAGGAGCTGGCCACTCTTTGAACATCGAATTTGATACCTTTCAAAACGGCGCTAATAAGGACCCCGACAGTAATCACGTTGGAGTGAACCTCGATGGAAACAGCGCGTCGGTGTCCACGGTGAAGGCTCCAGTTATACTCAATGATGGAAAGGTCTATCATGCGTGGGTCGATTATGATGGCGATCAACATCTCTTAGAGGTTCGTTTGTCTTCGTCTGCTGAGCGCCCCACGGACCCTTTACTCGCGTACACCATGGATGTGACGGACGTGCTGGATTCGGATGTTTTCGTAGGGTTCACCGCAGCAACAGGAGGTTTTAGGCAGCAACATGAGGTTCACTCGTTCTTCTTTCACAATGAGTTAATCTCAGATGGGATTGATACCTCCGCGATGGAATACTCCATGGAGCTAGGTCAGTGAGAGACTTTCTCCGTTCAGGTAACCCAAAAAAGGCTCTTCGACGCAATGAGTGGGTAGCTGTAGGCGGCAGAGACCTGAATGCGCTGTTTTGACGGGCTAATTTCGTGTTCGTGCACGTGAACGTACCCGAACTAGCAACGACCTCTTTCAAGCACTAAACCATATGTCCCGGGACAAGTACTGTGCCGGCAAGCGGTTGCTGACTCGCATTGGTGCCACGCTTAACAAGCTGTGCCTCCAGAGCAAGTGATTCGTTACTCGGGTACGATCACGTGTACGTGCACGAGCATGTTCACGTCTTTTAGCACCCACTGACTCCGTCGAAGATCCCTAAAAAATAGTTGTTATACGCTTAAACTTCCTCTTTATTTCTGAGAAGTGCTGAAAAGAACAGCCTAACTACGCAATATCAGGTAGGTCCGACATGAGTAGTTGGGCGACCTCTTGACTATTAGGGCTGGGTCTACTTAGATCCCACCGTTGTAAAAAGTCGAAAGCCAGAGACCCGATTTAAGAGGCTCTTGTGAGGTCGACGAGGCGTTTTTCTTTCTGAGAAAAATGTCGCACCTACCTCAGAAGAGAGAGATACGTTGGGATCCTGCCAATCCCTTGCATGATTGGCTGTGTGAGCGACAATCATCTTCGCTCAACCAGGACGCAACCGACTGTATTTTTATTATTGGACCATTTAGGAGAAGTGTTACATGGCAACACCTGAGGAGATATCAGAGCGAGTTAAATCGATTATCGTAGAGCAGCTTGGTGTCAGCTTGGAGGAAGTTACTCCTCAGGCTTCGTTCATCGAAGATCTCGGTGCGGATTCCCTCGACATCGTTGAGCTCATCATGGCTCTTGAGGAAGAGTACGACCTTGAGATTCCAGACGAGGATGCTGAGAAGATCCAGACTGTTGATGATGTAACTAAGTACATCCAAGGAAAGCAGTCGTAATAGCTGAAGCGTACGAATTCCTATCCCTCACGGGAGATAATTTGGTACGCTACTAGGGCCCCTTCGAGGGCCCTTTTTTGTCCTAATTTTTTGGAGCAATTCATGTCTTCCACCACGCCATCGTACGAAGCTCGGAGCAAATCTCTCAAACAATCTGATCCGGAGGTGTTCGCCCTCATCCAGCGAGAGACTGAGCGACAGGAGTACGGCCTAGAGATGATTCCATCAGAGAACTTCGTCAGCGAGGCGATTCTTGAGGCGATGGGTTCTACCCTCACGAATAAGTACGCTGAAGGGCAACCTGGCAGGCGGTATTATGGTGGATGTCACATTGTGGATGAAGTCGAGAATCTCGCCAGCGCTCGTGTGTGCGAGCTCTTCGGGGCGGAGTTCGCGAACGTTCAGCCGCACTCCGGTGTGCAAGCAAACCAAGCTGTCTTTGAGGCGTTTCTCAAGCCAGGGGACACCTTCATGGGTCTTCGCCTCGATCAGGGTGGGCACCTTTCTCACGGTAGCCCAGTGAACTTCTCCGGTATGCACTACAAGGTAGTGGGATACGGAGTTAAGGAGAGTGACGGCCTCATCGATTACGACCAGGTGCGTTCGCTCGCTCGTGAGCACAAGCCTAAACTCATTATCGCTGGTGGTAGCGCGTATTCCCGTCAGATCGATTGGAAGCCTTTCCGAGAAGCGGCTGACGAGGTTGGCGCTATCTTTATGGCGGACATCGCTCACTACGCGGGTCTTGTGGCGGGAGGTTCCTACCACTCTCCAGTTCCGTTCGCTGATATCGTGACCACCACAACTCATAAAACGCTGCGTGGGCCCCGTTCGGGCATGGTGATGGGTAAGGAGGCTCATCGCAAGGCTATCAATAAGGCGGTGTTCCCAGGCCTTCAGGGTGGACCTCACATGCACACTATCGCCGCGAAGGCGGTAATGGCTAAGGAGGCCCTCGCCCCCGATTTCAAGACGTATGCCGCTCAGGTCGTCGCTAACGCTCGAGCGCTCGCTGACGGGCTTACCAAGAAGGGGCTAACGATCGTGTCTGGTGGAACGGATTCCCATCTTATGCTTGTTGATCTTCGCCCGATCGGAGTTTCTGGTAAGATCGGTGAGGAGGTCTTGGACAATGTCGGAATCACCGTTAACAAGAACACTGTGCCTTTTGATCCCCAGCCACCATCTGTGTGCAGCGGTATCCGTCTCGGAACCCCAGCTCTCACAACGCGGGGAATGGGTGTAGCTGAGATGGCTGAAGTAGCTGAGTTGATTTACGCGGCTCTTTCAAACGCTCAGAGTGAGGCGAAACTGAAGTCCGTTAGCGATAGCGTGCGAGAGCTGAGTACGAAGTTCCCCCTCTATCGTCACCGTTTGACGCGTTAGTAAGGAGATGTAACGTCCGCCATGTTTTGTCCTAAGTGCAACTCAGACAAAAGCTCGGTAACTGATTCTCGCGGTGATGGCGGGGCGATTCGCCGTCGCCGCGAGTGTCAGGATTGTGGCTATCGCTTCACGACCTACGAGCGTGTCGAGTTGGCGTTGCCCGCTGTTATTAAGAAGGATGGCCGTCGCGAAGTGTTCGATCGAGAGAAGATTCGAAGCGGACTACGTCGAGCGTGCGAGAAGCGGCCTGTAAGTACCGAAACTATAGACGCCGCTGTTGAGACGATAGAGCGAAAGCTCCAGGAGATGTGCGTTCGCGAGGTGGATAGCCGTGTCGTCGGGGAAGCCGTCATCGATGAGCTCCGTAAGATGGACAAGATAGCATATGTGCGATTCGCCTCGGTCTATCGGGAGTTCTCAGATGTCAGTCAGTTTGTGGACGCTCTTGAGAGCTTGGGAAGCGCCGCGAAAACCGCGCGCCTCAAGAAGGTAGAGCCCAGCTAAGATATATTCCATGGCCAAGAAGTCTCTAGGGGGCGCGGATCTCGTGCTCGACAATTTTAACGATATTTTGGCCGACATCCGCGATGGAAAGCCTGTCGTTGTCGTTGATAGCGCCGACCGCGAGAATGAAGGGGATATTATCCTTGCGACTGAAAAGGTCACTCCCGAGATCGTGGCGTTTCTGACGCGGGAGGCGAGAGGGCTTATCTGTGTGAGTATATCGGCTGAGGTCTCTGAGCGGTTGCGACTACCTCTCCAGGTCGTGAATAACAATTCCCCATTTCAAACCCCTTTCGCTATTAATATCGATCACAAAGATGTTGGAGCCAGCGGAGTTACAGCGGAGGGCAGGGCTCGAACCATGCGCGCCTTGATAGAGCCAGGCGCCCAAGCACATGATTTTGTGAGCCCTGGTCACGTATTCCCCTTAATCGCTAATAGCGCGGGTGTTTTGGGACGCCCAGGGCATACTGAGGGCGCTTACGATCTTGCGCGCCTCGCTGGACTGAGCCCCTCCGGTATCCTCTGTGAGGTTCTTAATCCAGACGGAACTATGGCCCGCGGAGATCGGCTTCAGTCCTTCGCAAGACAGCACGGACTTAGAATCACAAGTATTCAAGCTATTCGAGAGTATAGGGCGTTCCATGAGGTAGCGGTACGTTCACTAAGTGAGAGTGACGTCGAGACCGATTACGGTGTGTTTCATGCCACGGTGTTTGTTGAGGACGCCGGTTTGAAGGAACACATCGCTATGGTTCGCGGTGAAATTTCAAAGATGCCGGTGTCGTACGCTCCGCTCGTTCGATTGCACTCCGAGTGCCTTACGGGCGATGTGTTTGGTAGTCGTCGATGTGACTGTGGACGGCAACTTGATGGCGCTATGAGACTGATTACGGAAGAGGGGGCAGGGCTTATCCTGTACCTACGCCAAGAGGGGAGAGGGATTGGGCTGGAAAATAAAATTCGTGCCTACGCTCTCCAGGATCAGGGTTTCGATACGGTGGAGGCGAACGTGCATCTGGGTTTCGATCCAGATGAGCGAGATTTCGCGGTGGGGGCTCATATGCTTCTGGCGATGGGGATTCGAGCCGTTCGACTTATCACCAACAACCCAGCGAAGGCGGTCGCTCTATCGCGGTTCGGAATCTCCGTTGTTGAGCGGATACCGATGGTGGTAGAACCGGACCCCTATAGTGAGGCGTATCTCCGGACGAAGCGGGAGAAGCTGGGGCACCTGCTCTAACCAATCGAAGCCATTGGTTCTTTTATCCCGTGTCTGGTTGAGGCCTTCCGCAGGTATCGTAGGCTGTATACTCCGGCATAACGACATCGGTCAGTAATGTAAAAGGACTGAAATGAAGTCTCGTCGAATGTGCCGCGAAGCCGCGATGCAGGCGCTCTATCTTTGTGACGCGCAGGGAAGTTTCTCCCGTGAGACGGTTGATCTCTTTTCCTCTTACTTTGTGCGGATAGGAGTCAATGACGATGGTGAAAACACCACGCCTCGCGAATCGGATCCCTTTTATCGTGAGATAGTGGAGGGCGTTTTGAGTAATCGGGAGGCGATCGACGCCGCGATTGGACTCGCATCGAAAAACTGGAATATCGCTCGCATGGCGATTGTTGATAGAAATATTTTACGGGTCGCCGTGTATGAGATCCTGTACCGCTTAGATGTTCCTCCGAAGGTCGCTATCAATGAAGCGATCGAGATAGCGAAGGAATTCGCCTCCCGGGAGGGTCCTACGTTCATTAATGGCGTGCTCGACAAGGTAGTGAGTCAGCGTGGCGTCAACGGGGAGAGCTAAGTTCACGAGCGGAGCCGCGTAAGCGGTGAAACGCTTTCTAGACGAATAGACTCTCCAACACGGCATCCAGAGAGTTCGATGAGAGGTACTTCAGGTGCTAGAGGGTAGGGAGCTACCTTGCATCCGGTCGCGGTGAGGAACGGGAAGTATTTAAACTTGACGACTACCCGGTCCGTGAGTGGGGTAAGTGTCACGGAATTAGAGTTCTGCGAGATATCTTTTGCTTCTCCCTCAAGCACGTACGACGGTGTGTATCCTATTCGCTCAAAGATCATGAAATCCTTCTGATGCTCTTTGAGCGCATACTGTTGAGGGCGTTCGGTGAAATATCTTCTCCAGTGCGGCTCATGAGCCATGACCAGTGTGACGTTCATAAGGTCAAAAAATTTGGTAATTCCGAGGTCTCCCTGTTGGAGGAAGCTCGCAGGGATCGGTTGCTCATACTTCCAAATGTTGTGGGCGTAGCTTGTGGCAATCAGGGGCGTTTGGGCCCAGAGTGGAAGGGGGGCGAGGTGGCCGTTGCTCAATTCGTGCAGTACGCACCCGGTGAAAAGAGCTCGCCCTCCCTTAGCGTTCTTCGCGATAGTTTCGCTCAGGATGCCAACCTCAGGCCCAGCGAAGTTATATTTGTCGTACAGTTGGTTGGTGAGCATCGCCCGAATAGCGAAAGGCGAGGCGAGGAGGAAGCCGCCAACAACACCGGCGGAGAGCCGGTGCCCAAAACCGTGAGAGCTACGCTCAAAAATCGTGATAACGAAATGCCCAAGGGGAATAGAGGCGAGTACTCCCGCGATGACGAGCATACGGTCGAGCTCCAGCTGAGGCTTGAAGGATACCCCCACGGTTCCTAAGCCGATGAGCCACACACCCACCACGCCGAACACCAATCTGTAAGGGCGGGCAAGAGACAGGATCGCGGGGATGGCGAGCACGACCACCAGAGGATTCGCTGAGCATGCAGCCTCCTGCCAGTTCTTAAGGCTCTTTTTGAGATTAAGTCCCTCGGACTTATGTCGGTAGGTTGATGGAGTAGTTGCGCTTGAGTTCGCGGTCGCCTCGGCTATCTGCGTTTTTGATTCGGAGTTCAAAAATCGTTGTACCCCCGATACCTTCCACATCATCGTCATCCACGGAAGGCTAAGGGCGAGAATAACAACGATGGTGATGAGGTGCCGGCGAGATCGGAGTAACGTGGGAATCTTTGGAAGGGCGATCAGTCCAAGCGGAAGGAGCGCTATCCCTGACGGTGACCACAACAACATCAGGCTTGCGGTAATAACGAAGAGAGACATCTCTCTCCATGTCAGGACTTTCTGATGCAGGAATCGAATCAAACAGGCGATCGTCAGCGGCATGAGGCTTGTGCTGACGATAAATCCCACCGTTCCGTACTTGAGTCCCCATCGATACCAAAAGAGGCTTGAGCTCATGGCGACGACCGCGCTCACCGCGGCGGCAGCCCTTTCAAAGGTAAGAAGACGGGCCGCGAGGTAGGTCGCCGCGGGAACGAGAACAAAGAGAAGTCCGGCGATTATGAAGTTATACACCGACTCGACTGGGAATAGATAGACGAGCGGGCTTGCCAGGAAAAACGCGTTAAGGGCGCCGGTGGCGAAGAAATCGCGAGCATCGAAACCACCGTTCCACAGGGGGGACCAAAAAGGTATCGATGGGAAGTTCTCTTTGAGAAGTTTGAGCCGAAAGATGAACATCGCGTGATCGTCGACGAACAGGAGCTGCCCGCTGGACTCTTTCAAAAAAGTGCCGATGCTCATGAGGGAGGTAACCACGGGAAGGGCGATGAAAAAGCGCTTCCACGATGAATAGGAAAGCGCGTAGGCAACCAAAGCCGCTATCACTATATCTTTGCGAAACCATGGTGCTTGAAAGAAGCTGTATGGCCGACACATCCACGCGGAGCAAAATATCGCGACGAGTCCCAGGGTCCAAACACGCGGAGAGGCAAAGTGCTCAAGTCGAGGGCGTTGGCGTCTCATGGCATACCCGTAGAGGAAGCCGGCGAGAAGGGCCACTACGGCCCCTAGAGCGATGTACCGTCCTGAGGGAATTAGTGCGGGTGGAGTTGGACTCCAGAAAAACCATGAACCGCCTGAGGCAGCGAGAAGGATAAGTACAGCTGCCAGCGATAATAGTAAGTGCATGATAATACGATACTTTATGGCGATTTGTGCATGGCACAGGGGCCACTGGAACATAGTAGAATTGTTCGAGCCAGCCGTCAAAAGGGGAGAACCCCGAGGTGGTAGGGGAAATAGGTGGTGACGAGGGTAATGAGTTTTGGGCCCTCCCAATAGCAAAAGCCCGATGTTTGCTGGGGGCAAACACCGGGCCTTCGCCGTTTTAGAGATACAGGGCACTACATCTGAGTTGTCTCAGATTATCGGCTCTTCCCTGATGGAAGAACGCCGTGCTCCGCGTAGAACGGGTCGAAATTAAACACCGCTTCTGAGAAGTGTCCCACAGCGCTGTCATTGTCCCGTTTGTTCAGAGCGTGAAGTCCATCCACTAACCGTGAGTTTATTACCTCAAGGTTACCTGGCTTAAAGGTGATATAGTGCTTACCGTTATCAACCTTACGGGCCTCGTAGCACTGAAGGCTTGATACGAAGCTTGCCACCGCCCCAAGTGTCTCACCTTTTTGCTGGTGAATAAGACCCTGAAGAGCGAAGTAACGTGGACTCTCCTCAAGACGCTCGCTGCAATCTAGACACTCAGCCGCAGACTCTGGGTCTCCGAAACGGAGGAAAAGGGCCGCGATAGAGTGGTACGACGCAGCCGCGCTTTCTTGGCTGTACGACACCCAGTTGTGATTCGGGAAGAGCTCCTCGATGTTGAAGGCATCCATCGCGGTCTTCAGGATTCGAGCCCGAGATTCGTCCGAGAGTTTGCAGACGGCTGAGAGGTTCGCGGAGGAGATAACGGTGTCAATCAAGGTTGAGTGACGGATCGTATCCCCATCAGCAACCGAGCGAACCAACGCTTGCGCGAGGTACTCAGTTACCGACGTAGCGTCCTCTTCACCAATCATGCTCAGGGCGAAGCGACTCGTGCCTACGACGACGAGAGGCCATGTGTCCATTTTGCTGATTGCGTTAAGAACCTGTTCAGCTCCGATATCGGGGACCTGAACGAGGCCAGACTCGTCTCGAGCGACAACGATGGTGTGCTCCCGAATCTGTCGAGTGTCAAGCTCGGCGACAAGTCGAGCGAGATCAGCGGGCTGGAACGCCACTGCTGAGCTCATCACGATGATGCGCTTGCTTGCTGCTAATTGGGCGGCCTTCGCTAGTCCGGCTACCATGGTTGAAGCTTGAATCCAGATGCCAGTTGTCCACTCGGCAGGCCGGGTGTCCGTGCTCACCACGATGATGTCGGTCGTAGCGTTGATGTCATTGAGACACTTAACCTTTTCCAGGACCGCCAACTTTGATCCAGTATCATCAGTTACGATTGTACTAAACATAAATACCCCAGAGAGTTTTCAATTATCTCTAAAACCAGCCCGAGTTAGTTCACTTGGTAGTCTGAGCTGTGGGCCCATGGCTAACGAATGCGCTGCCTCGAAACGTACTTGGTATGATGCAGGGGTGTAGAGAAGGTTTTCACTATTTTTAAAAAGGTGAAAAAAGTACGGCTTTAGGGCCTTCGGGAGAAGACTTTCCGGCGCTTTTTTCTTCGAGGAATCAGCCTGTTAAGCCTATCCTGGCTGGGAAGGCTTGACCTCCATCCTGGACCCCTCAAGTTTACAATAATTGAGGATGACCGGTGCCAAAATCATTCCCGGGATGCCCGCCAAGCGCTCTCCGACCACGAGACTGAGGAGGGTGAGCCACATCGGATTTTTAATACGACCCCCGATGATCTTGCTGTTGAGAAAGTACTCAAACTTGTGGAGAACGATAAGGTAGGAGAGGGCGATAACCCCGAGCTGTACCGACTGCGTAACTCCGATACAAAAGATGACAGTATTGCTTATGAGGTTTCCGATGATCGGCAAGAGCCCACAAAGAAAGGTAACCACTATAATAACGAAAGAATAGGGCATCGGAGCGCCAAACCAGGAGAGGCTCAGGACAAAGAGGCCTGTAAAGAATGTATTTATCAACGAGATGGCTACCTGCGCGCCCATTACCGTGTGAAAACTCTTGAAGAAGTTCGCGAATCGTATCTCCAGCTTCTCAGTAAAGGCCGAGTATAAGTTGTGACGGACGGTGTAGGTTTCCCGACCGAGGTCGAGCTTTCCAGTCATGAAGATTCCCGTTGTCGCTACTAACGCGATGATTACGTAGACGAACTCCTTCGTGAAAACTTGGGCGAACCGTGCAAGGAAGTGAAGCTGAGACTCCAGTCCGTCACGCACGAACGCTTTAAGTCCCTCGGGATCCTCAAAAGGGGTATCGATGCCATACTCCGTCGCGAGTGAGACGATAGTTGGAATAGCCTTGCTGGCGGCGAGCGGGAGAGCTCGAACGGCCTCTTGTACGAAATGCACGAAGATATAGAACAATATAAGGACAAGGATGGAAAAGGTTACTATGGCGATCCTTTTGGGCAGGTATCTGCCGAGATAATGGAGAATCAGATATCCAAACAGGATTGTGAGGAGAGGGGTCCCGAGGCCGAAGACGAAGAAGCCGGCCAACAGGATGAAAAACGCCGCGAATGACGCCCGGTTGAGAGTTTGTTGTGAAATGAGGTTCTCGGTGGACATGACGCTGCGCTCGACGACTCATAGAAAAGATGCCGCCATATCGGCAAAGGTTCCGTGAACAATACGCCCAAATTTTTCATCACGCAAATAACTAGAACGTGCTTCCAACGGAGAAGTGAATTCGATAGACATCCTCATTTGGCTGTCGGTCGAGAGGATATCCAACGTCGAAACCGATCGGTCCGATAGGGGAGATGTACTGAAACCCAAATCCTGTACTTGAGCGAAGGTCCGCAAGATCGAAGCTCTCGTGACGGAGATATACGTTACCGATATCGACGAAGGTATGTGTGCTGAATGAATCGGTTACAAGGTATTGAAACTGATTCTTCTCCATGAGGAGGGTGTCTCCTCCAATAACAGCGCCGTTATACCCTAATGGTCCTAACGAGTTCTCCTTGAATCCACGAACGGTCGTGCGACCTCCGAGATAGAATCGTTGAGTAATCGGAATGCCAACCGTGTCACCCCACGGTTGCGCGATACCGCCCGAGAGTCCTAATCCCAAAGAGAATCGTGGAGAGAGAAGCCGTTCCAAGGGCACGATACCGGTCACTTTCGAGATAATCCCAGCGAAGTTCGCCTCTGAACCTATCTGTTGAAATGATAGTTTCGGCTCGACGGTAAAGGTGTATCCGTTATGAGGGGTAAGGGGATCGTCGCGTGTGTCGAATTTCAGGAGCCCTGAAAGGAAGCTCAAGCGTACGTGACCGGTATCGAGCGGAGTAATAACCGCGCCTGGATTGACGTCATTCAAATTGTCGAGGGTGAGGGAGTGACCGCCCGTGAAGGTGAGCCGAGACTCAAACTGTCTGAAGAGATACGACGCGAAGGTCATTCGATCAAGGTTAAACTCCTGAGTTGAGAGTTCCTGTCGTTGAAAGCGTAGTTCCTCCGTGAGCGCGTATTGCGAGTCAAGGAAGAATGGATCCATGTAGCGGATGTTCGCGAATCCCTGACTGATCGCGCTTGATCCGTCAGGATTGATCTGAGCCTGATCGAAGTAGGTGTCGATTCGCGTTGAGATAGTTCGACCGTCAGCGAAGAAGGACTTGTCTACCGCTTCCCCGAATACATGGAGACCGAACTCAGAGTTGGCGCCCGTGCCAACCTCAAGCGTTTCGAGAGCGCGCTCCGCGAGCCGAACGGTGATAGCTTCCTTCGGATGATCGAAGGACCCATCGGTAGCAAATACCTCTACCCGAGAAAAGAGGCCGGAACGAAGGAGCTCTCTCTTTGTGGCGTTCACGTCCTCGGTCCGGAAGGGCTTGCCCGGTTCTATTAAGATATATTTTCGCGCGACCGACTCATCGATGAGGGAGAGTCCCTCTACGTTTACTGAAGAGATAATTGAGCGAGGTCCCGGATCTATCAGGAGATCGACGTGAGAGGTATCGGAGGATGGTTCCACGTCGATGGTAGGGGTCATGAAGCCCTCCTCTTCGAGTTGGGCGACCAGATGTTCGATGTATTGGTTGATAACTGGCAGCGACACAGGGGATGGTGGCGCTTTTCGGATGGTGAGGTCATCGGGAAAGCCTTTGACCGCGATGCTCTGAATTCGCAGAGGTTCTCCCTCAATAATCCGGTAGGTAATATCGAGGGCGGTGCCGTTATCTACGGGCTCGATTGTGTAGTTGGCTTGCGCGTTGGGGAACCCCTCCTGTTGATACACCGCCTCCAAGATCGTCTTCAGGGTCTCGAGCTGGGCCGGAATCGCGTACGTGGGCTTGAGGAGTTCGATTTGCTCAGTGAGTCCGAGAGAGCGCATCGCCTTCTTGATGTCCTTCTCAGAGAGGGAATCGTTCCCGACCAGTTTTAATTCGCGAACTTTTGTCTGCGCTTCCTCAGATATCGTTATGTTGTAGACGAGACGCTGAGGGTTCGTTCGATCCTCTGAGTACGAGACCTGAGCGAAGAGATAGCCTGAAGCTTGGTACATCTGTTCGATGTTTTGCACGAGCAGTTTAACGGTGTTGTTACCAAACGGCCTCTTTCGAGAGAAGAGCTCAATCGAGTCGAGGAACTGCTCATCAGAGAATACCGTGTTTCCCGAGAACACGAACGATATCGGTTCACGTAGGTCAGCCTTGATGACGAGATCGACCGTATTGGGTTTGTCGGTTGGAACGTAGATTGGTGTTACCCGAGCGGCGATATATCCCTCGTTTCGTAACCCCAACACGAGCTTTCTCTCCATCGATTGCTTTACTGAACCGAGAGCGGTAGTGCCGGTTGTAGCGACAGATTTGATCAGCTTCTCAACATCCGGGGGCAGTTGGTCTCCTTCGACCCGAATCTCACCGATCGTGAAGGTGGCGCCCTCATGTAACGTAATGAGGAGCTGCTTGCAGAAATGGTCAGGGAGATGACATGAGACATCGACCGTTGCGCCGAGAAGGCCCTGATCGTGGAGATATCCTGTAACGTTTCGCTGAATGGTTGCCAGACTCTCCGCGTCATTCTGTATTCGCGACTCTGGCCCAATACGCGCGGCGCCGAGAATATCTTGCTCATCGGTTTGATCTGTTCCCTGCACCGTGATCTCAACAAGGACCGCTTGTTCGGCGAGGATGGTGTAGGTGAGATCGGAGCTCAGGATAAGGTTCTCCTGAGTGCTTACCGATTGAATGAAGCCATTAACGTCGAGATTCGGTGTGAGGTTGTAGACGGCTCCCACTTTTGAGTTGCTCACACTGCTAAAGAGGCTGTTACCCACGAACGCGAAGCGGGGGGTGAGGGTTTTCTTCGCTACGACCGCCGGCTCAACAAGACCGGTGTAGGGATTGTACGTTGGTTCGAAGGACAGCGTGTCGATCTTGGTGAGGTTTCTAAAAAACGCCTCAAAGCTGCTGAATGAGTCCTCCGAGAGGAAGTATCGCTGGTCTTGGGCAAATTGATTGCCTACCCGATTCGCCATAGTGCGTCCGGTCAGTGAGCGAGAGGACGTGATCAGAAGAAGGAGATCTTCCTGAGAGAGTCCCCGGTCCGATGAGAGGGCGATTCGGGGAGCGGTAAGCGGGCCTGAGGCCTCCAGGATGACGAGTACGCTCTCACCGGTGGGGGCTCGAAGATTTCCCTCGCTCGCTATCTCGATGTTGGGTGTTAAGGTGCCCGGTTTGAAGGTTAGGCTTCCGGATGTCACATCGAAACGGTTGCCTTTCAGGCCGACCCAGCCACTCAGAAGTTGCATCGAGCCGTTCAGCGCTGGGTCGGCAGTTGTGCCACCGGCGTGGATAGTAGCGTTCAGCTCAGCGCTAAAGAATGGGGTTAAAACGAAGATATTTCGAGGAGCTGAGAATCTCACATCGAGGTCGAGCGATACCGGCTTCTTACTTATCTGAGGCTGTACTCGGGCGGGGATGAAGTATCCTTTGATGGTTTGTACCAGGATCTTATTGAGATCGAAGTCTTTTGATATCTCCGCGAAGTCGATTCCGATCTCGCCGGAGAGCGTTTGGTGCTTCTCTTGACTCAATCCTAACGCGAGATTGCCAGAAAATGTGATAGAGGCGTCTGGAGCTGGTTCTACCGTTACCTCTTTAAGCTCCGCGGTGACTCGGGAACTCGGCCAATTAAAGGGAACTA
>JAULVA010000231.1:8376-11662 GCA_032111275.1 Bdellovibrionota bacterium | reverse complement strand
CACCTGCGGATTGGACAACGGTTCAGCTGTTGGGGTTTTTCTTTACGAATGCCATCGGGCGTCTTGGCTTTTTGATTGATGCTGGGGAGTTAAAGGATCCAGAGTTGACAGAACCTGTAAGGCTATCAACCTTAATCGTGTCTTCAGAGAGCAGGAATCGGCCCTTTACATCATGCGCACCGATGTCCGGGGATGGTACCGCGATCTCCCCATCAGAGAGAGATGCTGTTCCGGAAAAGCGTGGTGCCGCCAGGGGTCCCTTGATCGCCACCTTCGTGGAGAGTAGTCCGCGGAGGTTGTCTACCGCAGGAAGGAGCGGAAGGAGCGTGCTGAGGTGTAGGTCTCCCGCGAGTGAGAGGTCGAAGCCCGGTTCAAAGCCGAGAGAACCATCAAGTACGAGTGCTGTGTCGCCACTTGAGAGGCGGGTGTTCTTAAATCGGAGCGCGCCGACCGAGATGGGGAGCGTTGTGTTTTTGGGAAGGCGGAGCACGTAGGGATCACATCCCACATAAAAATCGCCAAGTACGAGGTTGCCGGATCCTCCGAGTGGAGCGGACATACTGAAGTTGTAATCGAGCGCTGCATCTATCACACCGCAATCCGCCTCCTGGACAACGCTCGAAAGGGGAGCTGAGGGAAGAGCGATCTGCAATTTGCCGTTAAACGTTCGCGCCAGATCCAGTTTAAGATTCATGGAGGCGCGTTGCGCCGAGGTCGGGAGGTTGACGACGAGGTCTCCGTTCTTCAGCGTCGTCTTTCCACTCATCGCGATGCCGAGACCAAAGTCCGGGATGGCAACGGTCGTCGGCCCCTCGCCTGTTAATTTGCCGAGGTCGAGGGGACCCGAGAGAGGGAGAGATGTTGTCAGGTGAATCGGGCTGAGTCGTGAGGGATCGGGGGGACTTGTTTGAGGATAGCGATAGTTTTCAAGGAGAAACCTGCCATCCTTAAGGAAGGGCTCCGCGCCAAGGGTATCGATGAACCCCTCCCAGTGAAGGGTGCCATAGCGTGAGTCGGTGGAATCGACCTTTACGGAGATTCCCCGAGGCTCGAGTGTAAGATTGAGCTTAACCGGCCCCAACGAGGTCCCTTGTACTTTTAGGTCAGCCGCCTGGACGGCGAAGGTCGTAAGGGTGTCCTCGCCGCTGGGCTTTACCGTAATGTTGGCGGAGGCATCATGTACTGAAAACGGACCGTAGGTGAAAGAGGGAAGCGTAACATCAAACCCAGCGGTGAGCCCTTTATCCGAGAATACAAGTGGCTGGGTTCCCGTGAGCTTAGATTTGTCACCCGCTCCCGCGATATTTCGTAGCGTCACGACGGGGTCTCCGTGATTAACATCAACCGACAGGTTCCCCTGAATTGATGAGAGCGTCACGGGAGAGGCGTGAGGGAATGCCAACGTCAGTGGTGCGGACTCCGCATGGGAAAGAGAGCCCTCGATAATCGGACTGCCTAGTGATCCCTTCAGGTCCCCAGCTCCCACCAAAAGTCCCCGCATCCAGGAGGGGATACCGACGTATTGGGCGTCGACTGTGTAGGTCACGCTACCGGATAGCGCGTCTCCGTGCGCGGTATCAGCAGCGCCTTTAAGGTCTATTGAGGATAGATCACGCCCAAGCTTGAGGCCGTTGAATACGGCTTGATTTTCCTGAATAACGACCGATCCGGTCAGTTGTCCGAGAGGTAACTCCGTGGCTTCTGTCTTTTCCTTATTCAGAAACGACCGATACCTGAGATCTTTAAGCTCTGGAAGGATAACAAAATCATCTCCAATTCTTTTCACAAATAGTGAGAGGTTTTGTCCGTAGAGCTCGCTCGTTCCGAATGACTCCCGCAAAGAGGTCGTGCGTATCTCAAGGTTGTTGAGAATAGCTCTCCATCGAGGCTTGTTTTCAAGCTCGGGGGGAAGGGGCGAGGTTATCTGTTCGATGAATCGAAAGGTCGGTGAGTCCGGTCCTACACCTTCCGCGTGTCCATCGGAGAGGATGAGCGTTTCGAGATAAATCTTCTGATCGAGGATCTCATTCACGCTGAACGTAGCGGTAATTTTATCGAAGGAGAGTTTAGGCTCACCGTTATCAAGAAGCTTGACGTCGGTAACTTTGCCGGAGAGCGTCAGGAAGGAGAGCGAAAATGAGTCATAGGAGAGCGAACACGTTTTGCACGAGATCGCCACCTCTTCGTTGAGGGCCTGGACGATCTCCTGAATAATATATCTCTTGAGCGCGACGACGCCGACACCACTCGCCAATCCCAGGATAAGCCCGATCAGAGCAAGGATGTTTCCAGAGATGCGCTTCATGCGGCTCGCTGTTCGAGGTGGATGGAATTACGAGAATAACCGAAGGCGCTTAGAAGCGGTGGACGGAGGGGACGAAGGGACCTAGCCGCTCTTTGCGAGACTATCGCCAAACTTTCAGATAGCGCGATCGAAAACATGTGTTGAGCCCTTCAAGGTCGGTCACTCGGGTGGTCAAAGCCGCTCATTTCTCATGACACGAACCACGCGGGGGAGACCAACCACCATGCCCCGTGTGTTTTACTACCTTAGCGGCCGAGAAGAAAGATTGTGGGGGACTTGGGAAGAGAGACCCCCATACTACGCCACGTTTGTACTGAGTGAACCGCTATAGACTCCTCGTTCGTCGTGAGGGATGAGGCGACGCAGACCCGGGTCTCGGGACGGCAGGTCGAGAGAAGGTCCTCGAAGAGTTTTTGATTTCGGTAGGGGGTATCCATAACGATCTGGGTTTCCTGGTGGTCATAGAGATCCCGCTCAATGGAGCGGATCGTTTCTTTTCGGAGTCCTCCCTCAATAGGTAGGTATCCCAAGAATCGCCACCGTTGACCATTAAATCCAGACGCCATGAGCGCGAGTGTCATTGAACACGGTCCCACAAGGGGATGCACCTTGATGCCGAGCTCGTGCGCTTGACGGACCAGTTCAGCTCCCGGATCCGCGATACCTGGACACCCCGCCTCAGAGATTATTCCGACATCGTTTCCATGTAGAAGCGGCTCGACTAACGCCTCAAGTTCGTGAGGCTTGGTATGCTCATTGAGAACTCGTAGCGAAAGTTCTCGGATCACCCGGTCGGGGCAGATGAGTTTAATGAAGCGACGGGCCGATTTCTCCTCCTCGACCACGAAGTGGGTTATCCCCTTGGTTATCGTGGCGATGAGAGGGGGGAGGGAAGCATCCACGGATGTTGCGCCGAGGAGGTTCGGGATGAGGTAGAGTTCGCCACGCCGCTCGCCGTGAGTAACGCTCATGCTGGCTCTC
>JAULVA010000231.1:0-8366 GCA_032111275.1 Bdellovibrionota bacterium | reverse complement strand
ACGCGTGGTAGGAGCTTCTGACGAAAGGTCCTGACTCCACAAACTTGAATCCACGCTTGATGCCTTCCTCTTCGTACTCCTTGAATTCGTCGGGAGTGATGAAGGCGCGAACGGGAAGTTGTCGCTCGGTCGGTCGGAGATATTGCCCAATGGTCATGACGTCGATATCGATCGCCCGAAGGTCATCCATCAAGCTGAGCACCTCGTCCTTAGTCTCACCAAGACCGACCATGATACCCGTTTTTGTAACGACGGATGGATCTATTTCCTTCGCCCATCGGTGAATCGAGAGTGAGCGGATATAGCCCGCGCCCGGTCGAACCTTCTTGTAGAGACGAGGAACGGTCTCAACGTTGTGATTGAGTACATCGATCTTAGCGCTCAATATGGTCTCAAGATCTTTTCTTGAGCCTTTAAGGTCGGGGATGAGCAGCTCTATCTTGCATCCTGGCGCGTGAGTACGAACCGACTTCACCGTCTTCAGGAAATGCTGAGCGCCGTTATCAGCTACATCATCACGGTCAACGGAGGTGATAACCGCGTGCTTCAGACCGAGCTCCTTTACCGCGATGCCGACCCGATCCGGCTCGAATGGATCAAGCGGTTGGAGCGTATCCGTTGTTCCTTTTTTTACGGAGCAGAAGTGACACTTTCGTGTGCACAGCTCACCCATGATCATGAACGTGGCGGTGTGGTGAGACCAGCACTCCCCGATGTTGGGGCATTGGGCCTCCTCACACACGGTATGAAGATTAAGGGTTTTGACGATCTTGCGGGTCTCAAGATATTCAGGTGAGCCAGGAGCTCGGACCTTGAGCCACGAGGGTTTCACGATCTTCTCTGTATTTCTTGGAACTTCAACTGACATACAAAAGACCCGCTAGACGTTGTGTTTGGTACTACGCCATGAGGAGGGCAGGTGTCTCAAGCGCATCCTTGAAGTGCTTGAGGAACGTTGCCGACATCACGCCGTCGATGATTCGGTGATCCACTGATATCGTAACCTTCATAATAGAACCAACAACTATCTGTCCGTTCTGTACGATTGGTTGCTTTTGAACAGCGCTCACCGCGAGGATTCCGCCTTGGCCCGGATTGATGATCGCGGTGAAGTTCTCCACGTCGAACATTCCCATGTTCGAGATGCTGAACGTTCCACCGGAGAGATCGGTTGAGCTCGGGCGACCGGCGCGAGCGCGCTCGATCGAGGCGCGAGCCTCGAACACGACATCCTTGAGGGTCATGGTGTCCACTTCCTTCAACACAGGAATGAGGAGTCCATCAGGGATGGCCGTAATGATACCGATGTTGATCTGTGCTGGCTGGTAAAGCTGCCCATTCTTCATCGCAGCGTTCACCTTCGGCTCTCGCTTGAGAGCGTAGGCGGCTGCCTTGATGACAAGGTGATTTACGCTAATACCCTTGTACTCGGGAAGCTCTTTGAGAATCTCACGAAGTCGAAGAGCCTCGCCCATGTTGATAGAAGCGGTGCAGTAGAAGTGTGGAGAGGTGTTTACGCTCTCCTGCATTCGGCGAGCGATAGTTTCACGCATCTTCGAGAGAGCCGTGTAGGTTCCCGCGCCTAGCTGTGTTGGCTCAGCTGCCGAAGCGATTGGAGCTGGTGCCGCGTGGTGCTGCGGAGCCGGAGCTTGTTGATACTCTGGAGCGGCGGACTCGCCAGCGGCAGCCTCAACATCACGTCGGATGATTCGGCCATTCGGTCCTGATCCCTGTACGGATGAGAGATTGACCTGAAGTTGCTCAGCCACTCGCTTAGCGAGAGGGCTTGCCTTTACTCGATCGCTTCCCGCGACAACGCTCAAAGGAGCGGACGGGGTAGGGAGGGTTGGCATTGAAGGAGTTGGAGCGGGTGCCGCTGCTTTGGGCGCCGGGGCCGCCGTTGGCGCTGATGCCTTCGGAGCTGTACCCGCGGAAACAGACTCTCCAGCCGCGCCGATAACCGCGATAACCTCTCCTACGCCAGCGGTGGAATTAGCGGGAGTGAGGATCTTCAAAAGAGTGCCGTTAAAGAACGATTCGATCTCAAGGTTGGCCTTGTCGGTCTCAACCTCCGCAAGGATGTCACCACGACTAACCTGGTCGCCTTCCTTCTTTTTCCAGGTAAGGATCTTACCAGAACTCATGGTATCGCTTAGTTGCGGCATCTTAATCTCGGTTGCCATGGACTTCCTCTTATTGATGTACAATCTTGTCGGCGGCACGGTGACAATAATTCGCCGCCAGAGCACCGCTTTATATTCCAACTAGGGGTATTTGTACAAACCATCGGAAATCGGTCGAGAACTTCACAACATGGGTTGAAAGTTTCGCCGAAAGTGATGTAGAAATTCGGCCTGCTCCAGTCGGGATTTCATCTCCCCTGTGGCTGTGGATTTTTCGAAAAAAGATTTTTCGAAAGAAAGATTGTTCGAAAAACGGCCTGAAGCGATAGGTAACTGTCTAAAAATATTCATGATGTTGACCTTGTCCGTTTGCCAGAGGTGACGGGCGCCGAGGGGGTGGTGTTTTTTTGTTCGGTCGAGCTGCCGTGACGTGGCTTCAAGAGAGCGGAAGGACCCAGCCATTTCGTGACGTATGTACCCTAGTAGTCTGCCGGAAGACATGAGCGTAGTTGAGAAAGAGATCCCCCAGCGAGATGGTGCTGAACACACCAATGGGGATGGAACGTCTCCGCTTAAGGTCGCGAAGGGTGGGGTTGTCGCCTCTCAAACCAAGCTAACCCGAGCCGTGACTGTCCGCGAACCTCGTCCGGTGAGCGGAGTTGAGGTGCGGCGTTTCATCAACGAGCGTTCTGAATCTCTTCAAGCGTTTATTGCGCCACTGGAAGAGGAGATCCGAAGATCCGCCAAGTATCGTGGACGCGCACGGCGCGCCAGCTCGGTAGCTGTTTCCAAAGTCGCTGAGCTTGTGCTCAAGATAGTCCGTCAAATCACACATCGTGAAACGGGGCTCTTCGCTCTTGATCCAAACGTTCCACTTCTTCTCAGCACGCTCTACGCCGGGTCTGTTGAGGCCTCGATTGTGAGTGGCCTCGTTCGTCGGGCTCAGGTGGCTGTGACCGCTATCTCCCTAGAGGAGCGAGAGGGAAAGACGCGAGTGAAGGGCTCCTCGCCAACCGTTCACGCGTCCTTCGATTACGATATCGGGCGTGAACTGGATGAGCTCACCATGTTGCTCAAGTGGTACGTTCGACGAAAGATGAGTTTGGCTGGTCTTGAGGTCGATCAAATGGCTAAGGGGAACCCTAGCGATGGGTATCTGGAGCCAAGCTTTGATGAGGAGGACGCTCTCTTCGGATTTGAGGTTCTTCACGACCACCAAGTATTCGGCACAAAGGGATGCTTCGTGACGTGCGGCCTTCGATTGGTTGGGCATGATGGACAACCTCTCTGGCTGCGGGTCTCGATGAGGTGGAACGGTCGAGCTGTTTCAGCGCGACCGGATTGGGCGAGCTGGACCGATCCCGGTAGCTCGGAAGCGTGTGAGGTAGTTCCCGAACACGCGGATTTCTGCTCATTGGTGCCGATACGTCCGCAGGCGCAGCGGTTAGTGATCGATGATATTCGCGCCTTCATTCCATACGCGGCGCTCGATCTTCCTTCGGGCCGTTGTGATGTCGAACTCGTTGTTTCCGTTGTTGATAACGATGGGCGGGAGATAGTAAGCGCTTCCCGTCCTGATAGTATTTGCGTTCCTCGGCGTGAACTCGTGGGCGCTCATGTGCCGGCCCCTCATTCGGTCGGAATGTGGCCACACGACGTTGTTTCCGGTGATAAACTCTCTGACCTGCGCGTAACTTCCGGTTACAAAGTAGTGGCGGGATGGGAGCGCAGAACCGTGTCGGTTCAATTCGATCTCTCGCTCTTCATGCATGCTGGCGAGAGCGTTCTTCTTGAGTGTCGATTCATCGACGATAAAGGAGAGATCGTAGAGCTCTCCTCTCTTGGTATTCCATATGTCGCGTCAGAACTAAACGTTCCGGTTGAGTCTGTCTCCTCATATCGATATCGAAGAGTGCTTCATCCCCGCGGCGCGTGGGCGTATTATCGTGGTTTGCAGATAGATATCCCCGTTGAGTTCTTATTGTTGTCGGCGGGGACTCACGCCTTGACCTGTGAAGTGGTCATCGTGTCCGCGGACGAGCGGATTCTGTGCGGTGACATGGGAATCGTGTCGGTTCACGTCGCTGGTGATAAGGTTACGCATAAACCGAACGGTGATGATGGCAGTCGAGCCACAGCCGGCGCTCTGGCGATCTCTCCAGCTGCGAGTGTTATCGAACTTGAGTCAATTGAGATCGATCCGGCGTGGGTCTTCGGTAATGACGAGGGTGTGCGGGTTCAAGCCACCTTCTGCCCCAAGAATTCGTCGAAGCAGCTCGCCGATCTCGCCGCGGGCCGGGTAGGGGAACTCTTCTCTCCGTATCGAGTAGAAGTTTCTATCGAGCGAGAGGATGGACACCTCCTCCTGCAAGCGTTCTCCGACTCACTCGGGATGAGTTTTAAGCCCGTGACTCGAGGCGTTTGCGTCGAGGGGCACTCAGGCTTCGCGGAGCACTCGATCGTCGCTAACTTCAAGCGAGAGGAGCTCCTTGGTTGGTATTTTGGCTCCGAGGCGCAACGAGCGAACGCTAAGGTTCGTCTCTTCGCCCGAGTTCGAGCGCTCTCCTTAAACGGCGACGTTTTCCTCTCAGAGACCAAGGAGTTCTTTGTTCGACCGTTGACCGGCGGCGGTAAGCACGTTGTTGAGGTCGGCAATCTCGGTCCGCAGATCGTCGATATCGTCGCGAACGCCTATGTCCAAACTCCGCGGCTCTCATGCCGAACTTTGATTAACATCCCCCATGGTCGTCATCTCGAAGAGGGGATAACTGTCGTCGCTTCGCTCGTGAGGCCCGATGGAAGCACCGAGAGGATCTTTAAGCATCGCCTCGCTTCTCACCGTTCAGCCGCGTGGGTCCGACAGCAGATGGGTTTGAGCCAAGTTCCGGTTGAATGTGAGCATACTCTCGCTGATATGAACGCAACCGGGCTTCGAGTGGAATTCTCTCTCGTATCGGCCTACAACGAGTCGCTTCACACCGCGCAACAGGATGTGAAGGCGGTGGGCATTTTGGCGGATGCAGAAGAGGCTTCTCGTCACGCTCATGTGGATTCTGTAGCCAGCGTTCTCGCCTCAAGCGATCTCCTCTCAGCGAACGACGAGGATGTTGAGGTGAAGACACCTTCGCGGGGCATTCTCTCCTGGTTCAGACGGTAATTATCGCGTCGTTACCTTCTGTCCGTTGTGCGGTCTTTATTAGACCTTTATGACGGGTGCGCTGAATCGGTCGGCGCGGGTGGTCCCAGCAGCTGCCCGATAGGTATGCGGTTCGCCCACGCGTGGTACGCGATCCGTAGGCGCTCGTCGCACGAAAGACACGAACCGATATCCTGAAATACGACTGGAACAGGGCGCTTACAGCTTTTACACAGTCCGATAAAGAGCGATCGATCCGGACGCAGCATAGCTAGGAACAGGGCGCTGACCGCGATGAAGAGAGAGCGGGTGGCGCCGGCATCAGGGGAGATGTCAGCGAGGTCTCCGCACACCGCTATAGCTCGCGCGAGGATGAGCGGTAGGATCGTGAAAACGAGTACCTGATGTTCCCACCGCTCCACTTGAGCCCAAGGATTTAAAGCGAAGAGCTCTTTGTCTTGAGCGGTTTGTGTTCGTACCTGAGAGAGGTACTTTCGACTCCCCCACAGTACCACTAACGCTAGAACGATCAGGGCCAAAGCCGGTAGTTGAGCGAACATGAAGATCTTGAACAGGATGACGATTCCGGCGCTCACTGCCAACGAGATAGGGATCGTTTGCGAGCCCACGTCTAAACGTTTTGAGTGAAGCAATCGAAGTTTCGAGAGGGTTCGGTGGAGGCGCTCTTGAGCGAGGAAGGGAAGGATGCCGATCGCGCACCAGGTAGCGATCGTTGTGGCGAGGTCGAGTGGGATTCGTGAGGACGCTATAAGAGGAACGAGGGGATCGAGGACAAGGGAGGCGACCAGGAGCTGCCAGACGAGGTAGGTCTTCGCGTGCGGGCCTCGACGGACACGTTGAGAAGACCGGTTTGATTTTGTTTTATTTGGTAGTACCCTCACCACAGCTTCCGATACAGGTTGCTTTTCCGACGAAGTTGGCTCTAACGAGGAATGAACATGGCGATACACGCGGCAAAATCAGGTGACCCGTATCTTACCGTTTCGGAGGCAACTTGTCAGATCAACGATACCTTTGAAGCTCATTTTCCGCAGCTTCTTTTTCATGGTGAGATCTCGCAGCTCACGGTGGCGGCGAGTGGCCATCTCTATTTTTCGGTGAAAGATCAGGGGGCACAGCTCTCCTGCGTGATGTGGGCCGGAATGGCCCGAACTCTGGCGTTTAAACCGGCGCAGGGCGTGGCGGTTCGGGTGCATGGCCGGCCAAACGTCTACGCGCAAACAGGGAGGTTTCAAATCGTGGTCTCTCGCCTCTTGGAGGATGGAGAGGGAGAGCTCCAACGGAAATTCCTTGAGCTCAAAGATAGACTTGAGCGAGAGGGTTTTTTCTCAGTTGACCGTAAGCGACCACTTCCATTTTTGCCTCGCGCTGTTGGTTTGGTGACCTCTCGAACGGGAGCGGTTGTTCACGACATGATGGTTAAACTACGGGAGCGATTTCCATCGATGGTTGTCTACCTCTCAGAGACTCGTGTTCAAGGGGACGGCGCCGCGCACGAGATAGCGATGGCGATTCGAAAGCTCGATGAGTCAAACCTTGTCGATGTTATTATCGTCGCACGTGGTGGAGGCTCCCTTGAAGATCTTTGGGCCTTCAACGAAGAGGAGGTCGTGAAGGCCGTTTTTGCCTCCTCCGTTCCTGTCGTATCGGGAGTGGGGCACGAAACTGACACCACGCTGTGTGATTACGCGGCGGACGTGCGAGCGCCGACACCGACAGCCGCGGCTGAGATGGTCGTACCAAAGGTCACCGATCTTCTCCAGCGAGTTGGCGAGCTTGAGCGCCGATTGCGTGATTTTGATAGGTGGCTTCAGCCGATGTCACAACGGATCGATGAGCTTTCTCTCCGCTTGGATACTCGAGCGGCGGCGGTGCTTGCCGAAGGAAGGCTCCGCATACAGGCTGCTGAAGCGAAGCTCGCGAGTATTCGCCCTGATAAGGTTATTGAACTGCTGCGCGGAAAGGTGGAGCTTTATCATGGACGGCTCTTCAGGGTAGGGATGGCGTCAACCGAACGGTTGAGCACGTCAGTTTTGCAACTTCGAGAGAGGTTGCGACGAGCGATTCCGACCGAAAAGATAGATCAACACCGAGCAATCGTCGAAGGGTTAGAGGGGCGTCTCTTGGTGGGGGTGAGGCGCGGGGTTGAGGACGCCAACTCTCACGTTACGAGCCTTGGACTCCGCCTCGACTCAATCAATCCCCGAAGGGTGTTGGAACGGGGATACAGTATCGTTCGAGTAAAGGGCAAGGTTGTGCGCTCGGTTCACGATGTGAGTGGGGGAGATGCCATGGAGATCTCCATCGTTGATGGATTTATTAGGGGAACGGTTACGGACTGTGTAAAGGAGAAATAGAGAGATGGCAAAGGCGGGAAAAGAGGTTGCGGTAACGCTTGAAGCGTTGCTGAACGGGGAGGTTTCGGAGGCGCACGTTGGCGCTTTGAGCTTTGAGCAGGCGCTTAGATTATTGGAGGAGGTGGTAACCTCTGTTGAAAGTGGCTCCCTGCCGCTTGATAGAGCGATTGGCTCCTACGAGCATGGAACAGCGCTCATTAAACACCTTCGACAACTTCTCTCCGGCGCCGAGGAGAAGTTGCGGGTGTTGAATCAGGCGTAGTTGTCGCCCACCATTTCGATGCCAGACATGGCCGCACACATCGGGAGGGCGCGCATCTTGCCTCGACGTAGCGAAGCGAAGGCGGGTCCTGCGCGCCACAAGGTTACGCATCGCTCATAACCTTACGCCCTTTCCCCACCCGGAGGGCCCGTCTCCTGACGGGCCGGGTATGTGCAAAAATAACGAATTGAATCGCGATGGATGGTGCGAACCGGAGCGATGGTCGCGATTCCGGCCCGTAAGGATACGGGCCCTCCGGATTCTAATCGGCGGATAGCGCAGTGCTTCGCTAAGTTTTGCTAGGAGTAAACAGGAAGGGTCGTTAGGGATGACCCTAACCCGTCATCGAAATCTTAGCCGTGCTAAGTTTTGCTAGGAGTAAACAGGAAGGGTCGTTAGGGATGACCCTAACCCGTCATCGAAATCTTAGCCGTGCTAAGTTTTGCTAGGAGTAAACAGGAAGGGTC
>JAULVA010000230.1:10402-11314 GCA_032111275.1 Bdellovibrionota bacterium | reverse complement strand
CTCCTCGGCTTGTGTTTCGGGAGCATAAAAAGATGGCCCGATCTCAAGGGAGATATTTCGCTTGCGAATGATACCGGCGCAGGCACGATCGTTCTCACACTCGACCTCTCGCCCCCCCATTGCGGAGTGACTGGAGGGAGCCTCCTTCCGTCGCTCAAGGGGCTTACGAGATGAGGCCACCTCCTCACGCTCTTTACCCTTCTTGCTCTTGCGAGCAACGGTTGGCCCATCCTCCCCGAGATCAAGCTCCGTGGCAGCCGCTATAATACCCTGCAACTCCTCAAGTTGAGCCCGCACGGAGGCCTCAAAGGTATTTCCAGCGGGGAGAGCTTTGGCTTTAAGGTCCTCAAGCTCCTCCTGAAGCCGGAGGTTTGCGGCGAGTAGATCGTCTCGCTCACTCAACAACCGATACGTTAAAAACGACTCATCAGCCCTGTTGAAGAGGACCGAGACGATGTGTTGCGCTGGAGCGTAGGAGAAGAAGCCTACTGTGGCTACCCCGAGGAGGGTGATGAGCATGCGGACCCTTTGCGGTCGACGACGGCGTCGACGCGCGACTCGATGAGCGAGTTCTTTTGTCTGCTTCGCTTCTGTCACTCTACACTCCTTATCGCAATCCGAGGACGTTCGGTTGCGAGTCCCCCTCTAGGCATCAGGCCGCGTGGGAGCTCCAAAGGCTACGCCATCCCGTAGAACGGGTCAAACTGGACCAAAACAGGATTATAGTCCGAAGGAAATGCTATTCCTCAGGCGCTAGTAATCAACTCAAGGGCTGAGGCTCGCGAAGCGTCGGTTATCTTGTAGCCAGCTAACATCCTTGCGATTTCGTCTACTTTCTCCTCCGCGGTGAGCTCCTTTACTACGGTAACGGCGCGCTCTCCTATCTCCTTATTCACGAGGAAATGACGGTCT
>JAULVA010000230.1:9100-10392 GCA_032111275.1 Bdellovibrionota bacterium | reverse complement strand
GTCTGAGAGCGAGGCGACCTGAGGCAGATGGGTGATGCAAACTACCTGAGAACACTTGGAGATCTCTTTGAGCATACGCCCGACCGATCGGGCGACACCTCCTGAAACACCGGCGTCGACCTCATCAAATATGAGCACATTCACCCCGGATCGCTCCCGTAGGATCTTCTTCAGCACGAGCATGACACGCGAGAGCTCGCCTCCAGAGGCGATCTCGATAAGGGCACCGTGCGGCTCCCCCTTGTTCGTGGAGATCAGGAACTCAAGCTTATCGATACCGAGGGAGGATGGTTCCGCGTCAGCAAAGGTAACCTTCAGGGAGGCATCACGCATGTTGAGCTCCTTGAGGTCAGCGGTCACCGACCTACACAGCTCATCGGCTCCCTTCTGTCGTACCTTTCGGAGCTCCTTACCAACCTGAACAGCAGATTCGAGAAGTTTAGAGACCTCCCGTTCCAGCTCTCGATACCCTTCACCACCCGAAAGTTGATCGAGCTCACGGGCGACCCGGGCCTTAAGGCCGCAGAGCCCGGCGTCGTCGAGGCGATACTTTCGCTCAAGGCGGGCCATCTCCGAGAGCTCCTCGCGAAGGGTCTCAAGGGTCGAAGCGTCCACATCCAAAGAGTCTACGTACCGGGCAACCGCTATCTCGCTCTCTACGAGGGATCGGCGGGCGCTTTCGAACTCACCTTGAATCTTCGCGATAGTGGGATCGAGACGATGCATCTCGGTCATCGTCGACGAGACCTCCTTCAGTCGGATACTCATCCCCTCCTCACCTGAGAGTGCTTCAGAGAGCTTCTGACCAAGCTCAACAAGGCGCTCAAAGTTACCGATCCGCTTAATTTCGCCCTCTAATTCCTTACGCCGTCCTGGTCGTAAGTTCGGAAGGGCCTCGAGCTCAGCGCTCGTGTGCTCAAGATCCGCTCGTCGAACCGCCCCCTGCTCAAAAGCCTCCTTAATTCGGTTCAGCTCGGCGCGCTTATCAGCCCAGGCGCGGTGAGCCTCCTTCATACGGGTAAGGAGTTCAGGTTTGTCACAGAAACCATCGAGGAGTTCGAGGTGGTATCTCGAATCGAGCAGCTTCGTTTGGTGATGCTGACTACATATATTAACGAGCTTTCGAATTATCTCCTCAAGAAGGGCTACCGTTCCTAAACGCCCGTTAATAAGGACCTTTCCCCTTCCCTCTCGCGGCAAGAGTCGAGAGACGACGAGCTCATCACCCTCCCCGACTATCTCGGGAAGTTCTGAGCGAACCTGCTCCGGTAGCACCGTCAGGTCGAAAAGAG
>JAULVA010000230.1:8438-9090 GCA_032111275.1 Bdellovibrionota bacterium | reverse complement strand
AAAAGAGCCTGAACCTCTAAACTATCGGCCACGGTGCGAATCAATTAGGGAGAGCCCTTCCCTCCAAGAATGAATTCGAGGGCATTAAGGATGATCGATTTACCCGCTCCCGTCTCACCACTGATGACGTTGAATCCAGCGTGAAAGGAGATCGATTGACGCTCGATAATGGCAAAATTACTGATGGTTAACTCGGTAAGCATGAGAATCTCGCTCAAAAAGCCCCGGAAGAGCCCCCTACGACGCCGCTTGTGTTCGAACCGCACTATCGACCTTCGGAGTCCGATAGTTTCGGCTCTTGCGGAACGAGCAGGGGAATACGGAAGGCGCCTGCGTACGGCAAGCGATACCATGCCCAGCACTGAAGGGCAAAGATTTCATGTTCCTAGGATAGTTTATCTCAGTCATTGCTTGCTACCGGGCTCCCTTATTCGATCTAAGCAGCACCTGGAGCGGGGTGCGGCAACCTACACCCGTGCACAGCGGCACATCGCTCCTGCCCCGTAGCCTTCATCCGCTTCACACACACACGATGAACGCGCTAAGCCCCGTTAAGATGTTCACCCGGAGGGCCCGTCTCCCGACGGGCCGGAATCCGCGATGAAATTTTGATGCATACCCGGCCCGTCAGGAGACGGGCCCTCCGGGTGGC
>JAULVA010000230.1:0-8428 GCA_032111275.1 Bdellovibrionota bacterium | reverse complement strand
TGCCCAAGTCGTGCTAGCGTCCACCCCTACGGCGGCAACCGATGCCTCGCGCCTCTGCCATCGCCGGTCAGACAGGATCCGATGGGAAGAAGCAGCTTTCTATCGCGCAATTCTTGAAAGGCCGCCCGTCCTCCGACGCTGCTCATTCACCAAAGCGCAACGGCTCTGTCAATTCCTCTCCGTTGGCCAGGTCGTCGCCCCGCAACCTGCCCCCCCCTACCTCTCCCAGAGCTAGCACCGTTCTCCGAAGCCCCCGGGCGCAAATCGTGTAATGAGCGCGTCAGGTCGTTATCGTACTCTCCATCGAGGGTAACGGCGATTCGGCCTGAGCGAACGAACTCGGTGATTCCGTGCGGTTCCAGATGCGCAAGGAGCGACGAGATCTCCCCTTCCGTTCCGGTAAACTGCACAAGCGTTCCACGAGCGGTTCGCTCAACGAGCTTGCACTCGGCGAAGCGCGCTTGCAACGCCGACTCCTCATCGTACCCGAGGCGAGCGCGAATGAGCGCGACCTCTCGGTGGACGATATCAGGCTCGGCGAAGACGAATACCCGACGAACCTCTATCATTCGCTCAATTTGTCGTCCGACCGTTGCCGCGATGATCGGATCGGTCGAGATGGTAACCGTAAAACGCGAGATCCCCTCCTGCTCGGTTGCTGATACGGTGAGGCTCTCCACGTTGATCTTTCGTCGCGTAAAGAGCGAGGTGAGTCGTAAAAGCACACCCGGGCTATTATCGGTCCATACAAGAAACGTTACTGGCTGATTCATAAAACTCTTCCCTTCCTACTCTAAACGAATATTCGCGACTGAGGCACCGGCGGGAATCATCGGAAAGACGTTCTCCTCCTTCTCGCACACAACCTCAACGAGGTAGGGACCTGGGGTCTCCCACATCTCGGTCAACGCGGCTTGAACATCACAACACCGCGCAACCTGCTTGCTCGGAATTCGGTATGCCTCAGCCAACTTCAGAAAATCAGGATTCTCCATCTCTACAGAGGAATAGCGCTTATCAAAGAAGAGCTGCTGCCATTGGCGCACCATGCCGAGGAAGTTGTTGTTGAGGATGACTATCTTCACCGGCAACTTCCACTGCGCAATCGTTCCAAGCTCTTGGAGTGTCATCTGGAATCCACCATCTCCTATAACAGCGAGAACGCGCTGGTTAGGTACACCGACCGCGGCGCCCATCGCGGCGGGCAGGGCGTATCCCATCGTGCCGAGGCCTCCCGAGGTGAGGAGCGTGTTCGGCTTTCGGAACGGGTAGTACCGAGCCGCGGCCATCTGATGCTGGCCTACATCGGTGACCACGATCGCCTCGCCCTTCGTTACTACGCCGATATCGCCGATCACCTTGCTCATCGTCGGTAATCCATCACGTGGAGCGAGGTCACGGGAGATAACCCTCTCGTACTCACGTTCGTGACAGGCGGTGAACTCATCGAACCACTCCTTGGAGCGGTCACGCTTGATGAGTGGAGTAAGAGCACGCAGCGCCTGCTTCGCGTCGCAGACGATACCTACTGCGATCTGAACATTTTTGCTCAGCTCAGCTGGATCGATGTCGATGTGAACGATCTTCGCATCTCGCGCATACTCAGAGAGCTTGCCCGTAACCCGGTCGTCGAATCGCATGCCGACCGCTATGATTACATCCGCCCTATTGGTGAGGATGTTCGGTCCGTAGTTTCCGTGCATTCCCAACATTCCTACATAGAGGGGGTGGTTCGTTGGAAAGGTGGTCAATCCAAGCAGGGTCGAGGCGACCGGTATCTCCGCTTTTTCGGCGAAGGCTCGGGCCTCTTCATGCGCTCCAGAGATGAGACATCCGTGACCAACGAACATGAGCGGACGTTTCGCTTCGTTGAGTAAGCGCGCCGCTTCTCGTAGGCCCGAAAGCTCAACGATATGCTCACATTCAAACGATCTCTCTCTTGGCGCTTTGGAGAGATCCGCCGTTATCTTCTCGAACTGTGCGTTCTTCGTGATGTCAATCAGAACGGGTCCCGGCCTTCCTGAGCGGGCGACAGCGAACGCCTTCGGAATAACCGTGAGCAGCTCCTCAGCGCTCGTCACCTGATAGTTCCACTTCGTAATCGGCACAGTGATGCCGATGATATCCGTCTCCTGAAAGGCGTCAGTTCCGAGGAAGGAGCGGGCGACCTGACCGGTAATGCATACCATAGGGACGGAATCGAGCATCGCGTCCGCGATACCTGTGACGAGGTTGGTCGCTCCGGGGCCAGAGGTCGCCATACACACACCAACTCGCCCACTCGCTCGCGCGTATCCCTCCGCGGCGTGCGCGGCGCCCTGCTCGTGCCGCACCAAGATGTGTTGAATATCGTCCCGGTAATCGTTAAGCGCGTCGTACACCGGCATAATCGCGCCACCTGGATAGCCGAAGATCGTGTCGACCCTCTCTCGTTTCAGCAGCTCAAGTAAGAGTTGTGCGCCTGTAAACTCCTGTGGGCCAGGAGCGCTTCGTTCGTGTGGAAGAATATGAGCCGTACTCATTGGGAACCCTTTTCATACACATAAAAAAAGCCCCCGCACCGTTTTACGGGTGCGGGGGCTTGTATCGCCTCTGCCTATACCTTTTACAGCATAGGGCCGCACCCTGCTCGTACGAGCACCACCATCACGACCACGCTAACGACGACAGAGCGCACAAAGCCCCTGTGTGCTAGAAGGTTTCGAAATGATGTGATGGCACGTGAATGCGACATGGCTGACAAAGTAGGATGAGGACGCAAAACAGTCAAGTCCGATTATAAGGGGTCCACGATTTGCCTATCCCCTGCGAGGCCTCATGCCCATCATTCACGGTGTAAATACAGGATATTAGCCGACCGCATGAACCAAGGATCGTACCCAACCCTGGCGCAGCACGAGAAGC
This sequence comes from Bdellovibrionota bacterium, assembly GCA_032111275.1. Classification (GTDB taxonomy): domain Bacteria; phylum Bdellovibrionota_C; class UBA2361; order UBA2361; family OMII01; genus OMII01. The sequence continues at coordinate 5,524 of JAULVA010000230.1, read as the reverse complement.
TTGTAGGAAGCGGTTTATTTCAGGTGGTATACTCTCTGTAAGTTACGGCCTTACGGCGGGATTCGGTTTTGAAGAGGGAACACGCGTATGGAAGAGGTCAAAGGCCACGCAATCCTAGACGCACAAACGATTGACGAATGCGTCATCGACCAAGACTGGGGCGCCTATTCCACTCAGGACCACAAAACCTGGAAAACCCTCTTTAATCGGCAGATAGCGACACTCAAGGGAAGGGTCTGCGAGGAATACTTCACCGGACTCAAAACGCTGAACCTCGTCGCGGAAACCGTGCCCGATTTCGAGAAGATGAATCAACATCTGCGCGCCGCAACAGGGTGGGAGGTTGTCGCGGTTCCGGGGCTCATCGCCTCGCGACCCTTCTTCTCTATGCTCGCGAACAAACAATTTCCCGCGGGCACCTTCATCCGAACCCCCGAACAACTCGACTACCTTGAGGAGCCTGATATCTTTCACGACGTCTTCGGACACGTTCCCCTGCTCTCGAACCCATCGTACGCCGCCTACATGCAGGAGTACGGCCGCGCGGGGCTCGCAGCCATGGATCACAAAGGGGTGAAGTTTCTCGCTCGACTCAATTGGTACACCATCGAGTTCGGATTAATCAAAGACAACGGCACCATAAAGGCCTACGGGGCGGGGATCATGTCCTCGTATGGCGAAGCGAAGTATGTCATGACCGATCCATCACCGAACTTCCTGCAGTTTGAGCTGGAGAGGGTTCTCCGCACCGGCTACTACATCGATGACTTCCAAGCTTCCTACTTTACGATCGATAGCTTCGATGCTTTATTTAAAGAGTGTATCGAGCGTCCCTTTATTCCGCTCTATGAGTCGTGTCGAAATAAACCGACGCTGAGTCCGTTTGAGATCACTGATTCGGATAAGGTGCTCAGAAAGGGAACTGGGGAATACTGGAAGGAATTTCCGAAGACCAAAACGAAGCTCAAGTAGCGTGAGAGATCATGTCGAATCTTACATCGAAGCGTTGTTCGCAATGCCGGCCGGGTACTCCCGCGCTGACGGAAGATGAACGGTCCATTCTGGGACGGGAGGTTCCTGAGTGGCAGCCTATCGAGGGAACCAAGCTTCACCGGGAATACAAATTTAAGACCTACATGGATGGGGTTACCTGGGTGCAGCAGGCGGGCGCGATATCAGACCAGGAGGATCATCATCCCGATATCCAGATCTTCTACCGCCGCGTTGTGTTGGATCTCTGGACCCATACGGTGAATGGTCTGAGCGAGAATGATTACATTCTCGCGGCAAAATTAGATCAGAGCTACAACTCGTTTCCTGGAAAACGTTAAGGATGGCTTGCCGCTTAAAAAGTCGTGCCAGTCACTAAGGTATCCCAACAAAGTAACGGATAGGTCTCAATCGGCAACGTAGGGAGTAGCAGATCGAGGCTTCACTCTGAGATCTACGTCCGTGCCATCACAACCTTTTTACATGTCATCGCCCGTGCGGGCCTTGCGCACGTAGGCTAGCATGGACACAATCCCCTACAGAGAGAAGTAAAGTAGCATTAGGCTCTTTTCGAAGACGGAGTAACCAGTGGACCCAATCAGTCACGGAGTAGTGGGAGCAGTATGTGCATCACTCCCTACCTCACAGCGTCGAGAGGAGCTGCGCACAGCAGTCATCGTTGGTGGAGTAGCAGCTCTTCTTCCTGACTTGGATGTGCTAATCCGTTCAAGCCAGGATCCCCTCCTCAAACTGGAGTACCACCGACACTTCACTCACGCGCTCGCCTTTGTTCCGATCGGCGCGGCCGTCGCCTGGCTGCTCACTATCCCGCTGCTCCGCCTTATGCGGCTCGGACCGGTTTCGCAGAGCCGGTTGTATCTCTACGCTCTTCTTGGCTACGGCACGCACGGTTTTCTCGATGCTGCCACTAGTTACGGAACTCAGCTTTTGTGGCCCTTCTCTGCCGAGCGCATCGCATGGAGCATCATCGGCATCGTAGATCCCCTCTTTACCATCACCATCGCAGTCTTACTTATCGTAGCGATATTAAAACGCAGTGCCTTACTCTGTAGAGCAGCATTACTCTTTGGTCTCTGTTATCTCTCCGCGGGTTTCATCCAAAAACACCGAGCGGAGCAGCACGCAACTCAAGTTGCTCTTGAAAGGGACGTTCACCTTTCATCTCGCCAATGCGAAGCGAAGCCTTCACCGCTCACTCTCACGTTGTGGCGCGCTATCTGTGAAACCCAAGACGATCGCTTTATCACAAGTGCCTGGTACCTCGGACCCTTCGGAGGAGTGCGGCACTACCCAGGAGTAGCAGTTCCGAAATTTTCCCTTGAACGCGACACTCCGTGGCTACGAGCAGGAACCCGTCAGCACCGCGATCTCAAGCGTTTCGAGTGGTTCTCTCACGGATTTATCACTCTTCACCCAGAGCATAAAAATGTGGTGGGAGACTTACGCTACAGCATGCTTCCTCATCGCATGAGCCCACTATGGGGGATTGTCCTTGATCCGCAGGACCTACGACCGGAGCGTCCGACACCATTCCGGTCGTTTCGCGCGATTAAAGAGCGAGATTATAGTACGTTCCTCGCCATGGCGCGCGGAAACGTTATACCGTGATGTCGTAAACTTTTGCGGCTGAAGCCCTCCCGACGAACGCCTGAAAGGACGAGGTTTCCGACGCACAGGGCCTGGTACTGGGACACCCTACTTTCCAAAAGCAGCTAAAACTATTTCTGTTTCACATTGCGGCGGAGCCACACTTCAGAAACCCGACAACGTAGAGTGTACCAGAAACCAACTTGCATCCTTGGTTAAGGCACTTTCTAGCGTGGAGACTAACGAGAACCTCGATACCGCCCCTGCCGTCGCCAATCCCGTCGTGCGGCCCCCCGTCCCGTTCCTTGTGGGCGGTTCTTTTTAAGGCGACCGATCAACTCCCCTAGAGGCTTGTCGAGCGCTGGTTGAATATCATCTCGGCGCTCCAACGCCTGGAGAACCTCGCCAACCGTTTCAACCGTCGAGAGGCATCCATGCCGAGGCTCTTTACGTATTTGGTCGTACAACGACCGTCGCGAAGAGCGAATAACAAGTCGAGGTAATTTCAAAAGCCACGCGTTTCTCCACCACAAGGTCTTGGCCTGACTCCACGTACCATCGAGTACGACTATCCCTTCAAGCTCTCTGAGAACTTTATCCTGGTCCTCGCGAGGCTCGCCCTTTTTATCAACCACGAATAACGAGCGATCCTTGGGTAAATCCTCAACTCGAACGCTACCCAGATAGAGGACACCCCACTTACGATTCTCGACCTCTTCACGCCCAAGCGCTTTCTTGAAATTTGGCCACGAGAGCCCGGTACGGAGAACGGTGTCTGGGAAAGATGCCTGGAGTATCGGAGCGGTTCCGATATCCACATCGGGCTCCTGCGGATGCTGCAAGATCAGGAGCTTCGTTCGAGCCTTAATCGGAGCTGTGAATTCGCAGACGCAGTACGGGAATACGCGACCACACGTAGCGCATGGCTTCTGCTCTTCGGGACTAGTTTGCGGCTCGTTTGTATCCATAGAGATCCTCTACTTCAGATCCGCTGATGAGATACCCGGTTAATCGGCCTTATTCGGCACACCCCAATTCAGCTTGGTGCGAAGGATATCAAAATAGCTCTTATCAGGCGAGATAACGAACCGAACGGTCTGCTTCGCCTGTGTTATACGAACAATATCGCCGGACTGAAGCTGTTGAGAGACCTGTCCATCAATCGTGACCCACGCGTCTCCCTTGTATTGGGGAAGCTTAATCCCAACGGTGCTCGATCCTGGAAGGATAAGAGGACGATTAGTGAGCGAGTGCGGACAGATCGGTGTCACAAGAAACACACTCAGTGATGGATGCGCGATAGATCCTCCAGCAGCGAGTGAATACGCGGTTGAGCCGGTTGGAGTGGCGATAATTATTCCGTCCGCTCGGATCCGCGCGACATCGTGCTCATTCACGGAGAGGTCGAGTTCAGGGAGCGGTGAACGCGCACCCTTCTGAACGACGGCATCATTGACCGCTTGCGATTCGAAGATAACGTTCCCCTCTCGCACAACCTGCACGAAAAGGAGCACTCGCTGGGCGGAGGTCACCTCGTTGTTGAGCGCGTTCTCAAGAACGCTAAAGAGCTCCGAGGGGCGAACCTCTGTCAAAAATCCGAGATTTCCGAAATTAACTCCAACAAAGAGCGGGGACTTACCCTTCACATACCGGGCCGCGCCGATCAGTGTTCCATCACCGCCCAAGGTCACGATAGGATCGGCGCGCTCAACGATCTCTCGATGCGAGAGTCCGGGGGTAGGAAGGTTCAACGACGAGGAGGTCTGCGCGTCGAGGTCGATCTCCAAGTGGCGCGCAGCGCACCAAGCGATCAACTCCTTAGCCAGGGTCATCGCCCTCTCACTACCAGCCCGTGTAACTAAACCGATCCGACGTACCATCTGTTACTTACCTTTCATCTGGGCCCTACTCTGCTGTGGTTCACCCTCAGCTAACAGGACACGCAACCGCTCATCCCCAACCTCGCGGGAACGATATTCCCGGCCCGCCGCGGCCGCTACCAACCTGCCTGGACCCGATACTACTGTATCATATCCGTTTGACCACGACTTTCCCTCTTCTTCGGGAAGGAGTGAGGACACCGTAACCGGCTCGTATCCCGTGAGGGAAAGTGCCGTATTACCCAACAGATAGAGGATGTACGGAGGGAACACGATGACCGCCCCCAAGTTAACGGCGGCATCTCCTATCCCGGGACCGTAGGCGAAATTGCTTCCCACCTCGCCGAGAACTGCCTTCGCCTGTTCAGAAGACATAGGCTTTCCAACCGCGGAGATCTCATCGACCTGAGACTTCGGCTTCTCCTTAATCACCCCGCAAGCCGATACGAGCGACACCATGACGCAGGAGAGCACCGCATCGCGAAGCACGCGCATCGAGCGCCCGCGAAGATGTGGGCGTCGCGTTAGTTGCGGCGATATCGTACAAAGCGGTGTCATGCGACTAAGATTCAAACAACGGACCTCTGTATGGTGCAACACTTAGGGTCAACCAAAAAGAGAGGAAACGCTGGCCCCTCTTTTTTTATTACGGGAGCGACGACCGACTATTATAGCGGTGCTGCCGCACCGCTTTCTTCTCGCGTCCACGCGACCAAAATAGGCTTCACACCTATGCAAAACAACGCGAATGCGTTGTTTTGCCTCATCTCCTCAGGATCAAAACGCCACCCAAGGTGATGAGCGCAAGCGCTATAATCTGCGCTTCACTCATGCCCCACGCCACAACAGGGTTGACGCGAAATCCTTCAACGCAGAGTCGCTCAAAGGAGATCAGGACGAGGTACAATCCGAAGCGCTGAAAACGCCCCCCGAGTGCGGCCGGGGTCACCTCAACTCGTGAGAGGATCCACAGCACGACAAGGGATATCGTCGATTCAAAAAGAGGGGTTGGATACACCAACACACCTGGTGGAGTCGGAACGATA
>JAULVA010000229.1:5251-9036 GCA_032111275.1 Bdellovibrionota bacterium | reverse complement strand
GAAACGAGAGAAGTCGAAGGGGACCTTCGGTCGGTATCGGGCCTTGGGCTCAGCGACAGCCGAGATAGACACATCGCCCGGGCTTATTGATTCGGGAAGACCATCTGAGAGCTGAAGGGTCACAGCGGCGCGAACCTTTCCGCGCGAAGCCTCCAAGGTAGCGCTGCCTACAGCGTCCGCCGTCACCTTCACCTCAGAGAGCTGATAGGGCGAATTCCCAAAGTTCATCACTCGCGTTCCCGTCCGTCCCACTGATTGATGCTGTATAATCCGCGGACAGATGTAGAGCCCCCACAGTTGGGTTGGATCATTGAGTGGGGGAACCGCGACATACATACTCGAATCCCGCTGGCCGAGAATCATCTTAACTCTCGTCGGATGATCTTTACGTTTGACCTTCGCTTTAAACCCACCAGCCTCTCGCCCATCTTTAGGGTGGGAGTGTACAAAAATGATCTGCTGATCCTCGTACGCCAACTTGAGGTCCACATACTCAAGCAGTGCGTTTGAGGCGTTCTCACTTGTAACGGAACGCGCGAGCAACTCCTCCGTCAAAGGACGGAACCGGAGCACAACCTCGCCGATCGATGTGAAGACCTCTGTGCTCGTGCCCGCCCAGAGACCCTCAACGTGCGATTCAACCTGTTGAGAGCTCTTGGGAGGACTAGAGAGAAGGGAGACGTTATTCTTGAGACTGTCACGAAATCTATCTATCTCATCTTGGGTCATCGGAGGAAATGAGATTCTTGGAGCATCCTCGGCGAGAGCGCGCATATCCGATCCTCCTCCGGTGAGTACGGATGCAAGGAGCATGAAACCAGAGAGCAATTGTGTACGCATATCCTACCTATCTCACCGCACTACTCGAGGGGCTCTCCTATGCTACCTCCAGAGACGACGCCACGTCCAAGGGGAATTATAAATCGCAAAACTAACAACTCGACGTGCTGCGAAGACCTACGATGGCCTATACTGCAGCCTTCGGAGACTCACTCCCTGAACGATTCCCAGTCCAAAAAGGATCGAGAGCATGGAGGACCCTCCATAACTTACAAGGGGTAACGGGATCCCCACGACAGGCATAAGGCCAATAACCATGCCGATGTTAATGACAACATGCGCGAAGATCTGCACCGTAAAACCAAACGCGAGGAGGCACGAAAAGAGATCTCTCGTCCGCGACGCGATTCGTAACATCGACACAAAAAGGCCCAAGAACAGCCCAAGAAGAACCAGGCTCCCTACGAACCCCCACTCCTCAGCCAATACCGAGAACACGAAGTCGGTAGTATGCTCCGGAAGGAACTCAAGTTGAGTCTGGGTGCCCTGCCGATATCCCTTTCCAAACAGCTCACCTGATCCAACAGCTATCTTCGATTGTGTTATGTGGTATCCGCTGCCCTTGGGGTCAGACTCCGGATCGAGCAATACCAGAATTCGACGTTGCTGATAGTCGTGCAACATCTCCCACGCCGGATACGCAAGCGCCATAACTACCACGACGATCGCGAGAAGCGTCCTTCGTCGAACGCCAACAAAGAGGATCTGGCAAACCCCAACGATACCGAGGGAGAGAGCGGTACCGAGATCGGGCTGTTTCGCGATCAGAAACATGGGAATCGCGATAAAGATTCCTGGAACCAGGAGTTCGCTAAATCGATACGAAACCCCATCGCGAGGGGGGCGTTTCGATAAAACGCGCGCCATCGTGACGATGAGCCCGAGTTTCATAAACTCGGAGGGTTGCAGGTTAAAGCCTCCAAGGTCCAACCAACGCCGGGATCCGTTCACAACAACGCCAAACCCGGCGACAGCTACCAAGAGCGCGAGAGCGCCACCGTACAGGACGAACGAGTAGCGATAGAAAGTTTGGGTTGGAATAGCCATTCCTATCCCCATGATGACAAGACCGACCACGAGGTACACCGCTTGCTTCAAACACGCGGCGCTCGGAAAGTTGACCGTGAGGAATCCGAACAGATCGACCGACCCTTCAGCGTCATACCCCGCGCTGAAGAGTACAACGAGACCAAAGAGCGGAATGATGAGGCCAAAGATAGCCAATCCCCAATCGAAGTGAGCGAACAGTCGCTTATCGATGCTAGTCAACGGGCACCTCCGGAACAGAAACTCGCTTGATCTTCGCCGTGGTTTTCACTTCAGGGGGAGGATCGGGGATCCCGAAGTACACGGCTAATACGTCCTGCGCGATCGGCGCGGCTTCAGCCCCGCCGTGTCCACCGTTCTCAACGAGAGCGGCCACCACGATCTTCGGATTATCAGCTGGAGCGTACCCCGCGAACCACGCGTGGTCCTCGTCCTTAATACCAGACTCCCGAGAGGCGACCTGCGCGGTTCCGGTTTTTCCACCCACCAGGATTCCATGGATCTCCGGAAGCGCCGCGCGATGCCCTGTCCCCCGCTTATCAACTACTACGCCGACCATCGACCTTTTCAGTTTATCCAGGATATCCGGATCAAGATCGAGCTTTCGGACAACGTCCGGGGTCGCGGGGGTCTCCTCAAGCACTCGACCGTCGCTTGCGACCACCTTACGCACTATCCGCGGCTTGATAACCAACCCTCCATTGACGACAGCGGAGAGCCCCCGAACGATCTGCAGTGGTGTCGTTGTGATAGCGCCTTGGCCGATCGATACCGGCAGCGTCTCACCGGGGTACCACTTCTTGTCCTCGGGGTTCCTGAAATACTTCGCCTTCCACGCGGTAGAGGGAATAAGCCCCGAGCTCTCATCCCCAATCCCCAATCCAGTAGGCTCTCCAAACTCAAAGATATCGTGGGCGTACTGATAAATTCGATCTACGCCGAGCCGCTGCCCAACGGTGTAGAAGTACACATCGCATGACTGAACGATCGCCTCGAAAAGATCTACAGATCCATGTCCTGAGTGTTTATGACAGCGGAACTTTCGAGTGCCGAATAACGTATAACCGGGACAGAAGAATCTCTCTTGAGGGGTCACAACGCCCTCTGATAGAGCCGCCGCCGCGACGAATATCTTAAACACTGACCCGGGCGGATATACCCCCTGTGTCACACGATTCGTGAGCTTGTTCCCCTTAGAGTCGACGAGATCCGCCCACGTTTCCTTAGAGACCTCGGTCGTGAAAATTGACGGGGCGAACCGCGGCGCCGCCGCCATAGCGAGGATGTCACCCGTGGTAGGATCCATGGCGACCACGGCTCCCTTTTTACCGATGAGCGCTCGATCGGCGACCTCTTGCAATCGCCTGTCGATCGTAAGCATGACATCGCTTCCGGGAAGCGCGAGATGCGAATACGCCTCGCCGATCTTATTACCAGCAGCGTTCACGATAACCGCTTGAGAGCCTCGTTCGCCTTGGAGGTATCGCTCGTAGCGAGCTTCAACTCCATACTGACCAATCACATCTCCCATTCGATAGCCGGCATACAGGGGATTCTTGAGCTGCTCACCTGAGATCTCTCGGATATACCCGATAGCGTGCGCCGCTAAGTCTCCATGAATGTAATCACGAGCGGGAACGACACTTATAATGACACCCGGCAATCGATACCGTTGCGCGGCTATCTTCGCCACAAGATCCCGAGAGACATCTCGAAGCAGGAGCTTTGGCTCATACATTCGGCGCTTCCCCTGCCGAGTTAACTTCTCAATCAGGCCCTCCGCGGGCTGTCCCGTAATCTCGGCCAGCGCCCGAACGGTTTGCTCAGGATTCGGACTATCCTCCGTCACGAAATCGATATTAAACGACGGCCTGTTGCGAACGAGAACCTCTCCATTT
>JAULVA010000229.1:4060-5241 GCA_032111275.1 Bdellovibrionota bacterium | reverse complement strand
GATAATTCCACGTGGAGGAGGCACGTACACCATGCGAAGTCGGTTATTCTCTGAGCGATCTCGAAACACATGTCCATTGATGATCTGAAGATGCCAGAGTCGTAACGCCAAGACGAAGAGGCAGGCCGCGCTGATTCCTAGCGCGGCCCACGTTCGCGCGTTGAAGTTTAAGGATGGTCGCTCAAAAGACGCCATGAATTACACCGCCGATGCCGCGCTTCCACGCCCCACATAGGCCCCACTTCCCCGACGTGAACGGCGAGAGAGGAGGCTCAAAATAAGCGGCGCGATGAGCGCCGTGACGATAGCTTGCCCGAGGACTTTCTGAGGATACTCCCAAGTTAAGGATGGGTACTCATTACCAAAGAGGGAGAAAAGGATATTGGCGACGACCACAGCGGAAAAGGTAATCACCATCGCCGCCAAACCCGAGTCGATGAAGAGACGTCGAGAGAGGAGCGCCAATCCACAAAAAATTGAGACGAAAGAACCTGCCCACGGACCAACAAGGACGGCGGAGGAAAAGTCGAGAAGGATGCCCACAACAAATGACATCACACACCCGAACGGGTTTGTCTCAGAGAAGGAGAGATAGACCACAAGGATCACAAGGAACTGAGGAATAAATCTATCGGCTATACCGAGATGCCCAAGAATACCTTGAAGCGCTATCGCCACGAAGGCGTAGAGGATCAACCACAATACCTTCGCCATTTACTCCCTCCGCTTCGCGTGCTTACCCGACTTCACCAACGAATGAGCCTCTTGGAGCTTCGCGGCTTGCTCCTGCTCACCCGTTACAATCAAAACTTCCTCAAGCTTGTCGAGATCAACCGACACCTTCACCTCTATGTTCTGGAGAAGGGTGCCCGTTTCCACCGCGACCTTTGAAACGACTCCCACGATAAGTCCCTTGGGAAAGATGCCATCCATTCCCGAGGTAACGACGGTATCTCCTACTCGCACCGGCGTCTGCTTGCTCACATACCGTAATTCGCAGTGGTCAGCGCCTACCCCCTCAATCACTCCGCGTACCCGTGAATCCTGGGTCATGACATCAACGCCACTCGCGTGGTCTGTGACGAGAAGGACATGCGCGTAGTTCGGACTTACCGCGACAACCTGCCCGACAACTCCGCGGGGATGGACAACCGCCATTCCAACGCGAACCCCCATCAGGC
>JAULVA010000229.1:0-4050 GCA_032111275.1 Bdellovibrionota bacterium | reverse complement strand
AACCACTTGGCTCATCGCCGATTACGTTCGCCGCCACTCCTCGTAGTTGAGATACAGAGTTAAGGTCTAATAAGGCGCGAAGTCGCTCGTTCTCTCGCTTAAACTCCTCAAGCAACCCTCGTTCACCATCAAGCTCTGTAACACGGCCTCGAAGATTCGCGTTCTCTTCGGAAACGTTAAGGAGTCCGAGATACCGGCTCCAAACAGAGGTGGCGGAGTCCTCCATGAGGTCGACAGCGGCGTGAAGGGGCGCGATGACCTCAAAAAGAGCGGATGTCCCGATGCGGGCGAAGGATGGATGTCGGGCGCTGTACGCGGTCAGAAGCAACGAGCAACAGAGAAGGCAAAAGGAGAGCGCCGCTATCTTTTTTCTCTCCGAGACCCCTGTCGACATGCTGACCTACTCCCTCACTGGTTTGGTGGTACTTTCTATCTACTTACTACTGGAGCACAACGTCTTTCAGGTCGTGCAACTTATCGAGCACGACACCAGAACCGATCACAACCGCGGAGAGCGGATCCTCTACAACGTGCGTGATAATACCGACCTCTTGCGCGATTCGTTTGTCGAGATTCCGCAACAGCGAGCCGCCCCCAGCCATTGTGATCCCACGATCGATGATGTCGCTTGAGAGCTCAGGCGGACACTTCTCAAGCGCGATACGCACTACATCGATAATCTGATTAACCGGTTCAGCGAGAGCCTCGAAGATCTCATCCTCAGATACGATGATAGATTTTGGAACCCCTTGAAGAAGGTCTCGTCCCTTCGCCTCGACCTGCATCGGCTCCGCGCTCGGCAACGCGTTCCCTATCGCTATCTTGATCTGCTCCGCGGTGCGTTCGCCAATCAATACGTTGTGGCGACGACGAATATAATTGGCGATAGCCTCATCCATCTTATCGCCCCCTACTCGCACCGACTGCGAGTAGACGATACCTTTGAGCGAGATAACGGCGATCTCTGTGGTACCGCCTCCGATATCCAGGATCATGCTCCCTCGAGGTTCTGTGATCGGCAATCCGGCTCCTATCGCCGCCGCCATCGGCTCCTCGATCAACAATACCTCACGAGCGCCGGCGGATTCAGCGGATTCACGAACCGCTCTTTTCTCGACCTCAGTAATACCGTGAGGAACGCAGATGATAATTCTTGGGCGAACGAGCGCGCGACCTTTGTGCACCTTTCGAATGAGGACTCGAAGCATCTCTTCGGTCATCTCAAAGTCAGCGATCACGCCGTCCTTTAACGGCCTCACGGCGGTTATCGTCTCAGGGGTACGCCCCAACATGTCTTTCGCCTCGGTGCCGACAGCGAGCACCTTGCGTCTACCACGGACACCTCCGTGTTCAACGGCGACTACAGATGGCTCGTTACATACGATCCCTCTGCCCTTCTGATAAATGAGGGTGTTCGCGGTACCGAGGTCTATCGCCAGATCATTCGAGAGGAAACCGAAGAGTGAATCAAAGATCATAGAGCGCCGTGAAGGGGTGAGATGTGGAGATGGGGCAAGCGCCTCCTCTACAGGGAGATATTGCAGAGCGCTCGCGGTATTAGCAACCTCGGGGCCGGAAAAAGTATCCCGCCGAGGCAAATAAAAAGGAGCTCGCCCTAGCTAGTGCTTACAGCCGCTTTTTCAACATCAAAAGGACGGGCAGCGCGCTGAGCGCGCGATCAAGCCGCGCTCGTCAAGGGCTGACCCACTGGCATGTCGGCGAGCTCGATGTCTGTCAACTTTGCCGCGAGAAACGCGACCTGCTCATCCGGATTAAGGCGGCTATCTATGAAAATGAATTTTTGTGTGAGGGAGCGGCACACACCACTGAGCACCTTCCAACAATGACCTCGCTTGAGCTCCTCCCGCCGAACCACAAACCCTAACCCCTCAAGTTTCCCCACTAATTCCTTGTAGCGAGCGGTCTGAGATTCGGTCCAAGCAGGGCGAGAACTCTTCTTGCGCTTGAGCTTTTTGATCATTGGAACAGAGGACTTCACGGGAACTCCAAGCAAATTCAATTTGTTACGCACCTCCTGTCATATCCCCCGAAAAGGGGCCACGAAAAAAGGAAAGCGGGAGAAAGTTCGAAACACCACCGGGCCCATTCATTGAACTACGATCCCGTCTGTGTTACAACCTCCGTTCATTGTTTGATTGAAGTGTGGCTTTTTAGCAAGACTCCAAGCGACTTTAAGTCAGGAAAGAACCAGAAATGAGCTCCTGACACCCTCTCAAGAAGCGCCGATCCGTACGTTATACTGCGGGCAAGTTTCGGTGGATGATGGTTGGTCCTTGGTACATTAAATTGAGTCACGACGTGCAGATGCGGGAGTTGGATATGACAACTGGTGAAGAGACTACTACTACTACTACGACACAGGGCAAGATCACCCTTGAGAGTGTTATCAAAAGCGTAACAAGTTCTTTTGTTAAGTCGGATATTCCTGACTTCAAGCCAGGCGATGTTGTTCGCGTCCACGCGAAGATCATCGAGGGAACCAAGGAGCGTATCCAGATTTTCGAAGGTCTCGTTCTTAAGCGAAGCAAGAAGAACAGCATCGACGCGACATTCACCGTGCGTAAGGTTTCTTACAATATTGGCGTGGAGAGAACGTTCCCTGTTCATTCACCTCGAGTTGAAAAGATCGAGGTTGTGACACGAGCCAAGGTTCGCCGCGCTCGCTTGTTCTACATCCGACCACTCCGTGGAAAGGCAACTCGTATGAAGACCCTCTACAAGGCTCCTGCCAAGGCTGCTGGAAACGATACACAAGCGGCTTAAGGGTAACCTTGACCGTATCAACGAAAAGGCGACCTTCCGGTCGCCTTTTTTGTTTGTCCTTTGGTTTTTCCTGCATGGCGTCCAAAACCTCTACTTCGGAAGGTCAACGACCAACTGGCGAGTGCCCTGCTTGAATTAAAAGATACGACAGAAGCTGTTGAGCCTACTGATTCTCGGAGCGAAGGGGGCCAATGGCGAGGCGTGCCCCAGAGATGGTGCCCCCCGGCTGAATGTTCAGGATCCCAGCCTCCACCTCGCCGGTAAGGGCTCCACCATTACGAACTTCTAGGATATCCCGAACCGAGACCGGTCCTTCAACCACCCCAGCGACGGACATCGTTCCGACCTGAGTTGACGCTCGCAATCGACCGGAGCTCTCGACCGCTATGGATGGAGCAACCAATGCGGCCCCCTCCAACTCTCCCTCGACCACGACATGGCGGTGGGTAACGATAGTGCCAGAAAGACGATAACTGACTGGAATAACAAAACTACCGGCCGGATGTCGCGTCACCACATCCGTGTTTTCAACTTTACTAGAACCGTTGAGGATCAGTCGATCTGCTCCTCCGGCTTTGTGCGGGTCGATCGGAGCCCCTGAGGGGATAACACTCGAAGAAGGGGGCGTAGGTTCCGGTTTCTTGAATTTCCACAGCATAGCACCCGTGTACTGCACTCTGACCGTGACGGCAAGAGCGTTGTCCACGATCGAGACTGAAACATACAGGCAACAAAGATCAAACTCTCACCATCCCGACCTCACAAATGCAGCCCAAAACCTCAACCTCCCGCTGAAGCGATCCGCTATCCAAAATACAGCTGAAATCGGGAGCAACCAGCCTTTTGGGGATTGTTCAACGGTCTTAATTCAGTCACATTTAAAGACCGCTCTCGTTTTTTTCTGTGTGGCTACCTTTCGACCATCGCCAAGAAGTGCAAGGTGGATAGAGCTCGCGGCGAGTAAGATTGAGAGTAGGCGATACATTTGAAAAAATTCGGTCACTGCGCCGATAATTTTTCAAGGTTCAGGCATCATATGTAAAAGGATTCACGTGCCTTTTACACTGTGGAATCTGGAGACTGTACCGCGCTCACATGGGTTCATCGACCATAACGTCCTCCATGAACAGAGCGTCTTCCGCAATGCGAGTCCGAAGGAGAAAGCGCTTCATGAACTATAACGGGACGGACAAAAACGGCACCACATCCTTCCCCAGCCGTAACGGTCTTGCGCTCCCGCAAGCGCCCCGCTCTCGACTCCCCCAA
>JAULVA010000228.1:0-2685 GCA_032111275.1 Bdellovibrionota bacterium | reverse complement strand
CGAGGCGCCATAGAACCTACCGCCCCCCTTTCCCTGTCCCCCCTGTCCCTCTCCCCCCAAGATAGCCACTACCTCAAAGATGTACTCCGATTGCCCGTGGGCGCACTCCTGGAGGTCGGCGATCCCGATACCGGCGAAACCTTCAAGGCCTCCATCACCGAGAATTCGGACGCCGTAACACTCTCACTGCTCGAAAGCCTGGGCACCGGCAGCACAGTAAGCTCAATCACCCTTCTGTGCGCTCTCTGCAAGGGACAGAAGAACGAACTCATAACCGACTGGGCGACCGAACTTGGCTGCTCGCGGATTATCTTTTGGCAAGCCGACCGCAGTATCGTTCGATTGAAAAACGAAGCGGACGCGGACGCCAAGTCGGAGAAATTCTCGAAAGCCGCGCTAGCCGCTGCCCAACAGAGTCGACAGGCGAAACCCCCGACCGTGCGAGTCACGACATCTTTGGCGAAAGCACTCGACCTTCTGAAAACCGACACAGTGGGCATTAAGGTGTGCTGCTCACTCGAACACGACGCGCCTCCATTATCCGATCATATGCGAGAACATCAGGCTGGCGGTTCGGTGTGCGTCGCGATCGGCCCTGAGGGTGACCTTACACCACAGGAACTAGCCGCTCTCTCAGCGCATGGATTCAAACCGGCATCCCTTGGGCGCCAGATCCTGCGCTCGGAATTAGCGGCCGTTACCGCGGTCGTTTCCATCAAAACAGCTTCCTGAGGATAAAAGGCAAAACCCCGCTATCGCGGGCTTTTGCTAGCTAGCAGTGCTGTCGCATCGCTTTCTTCTCGCATCTTTGCGACCAAAATCGGGCTCACACTAATGCGAAACAACGCAAATACGTTGTTTCGCCTCCCCTCCCTAAGGTAGGCTGACACAGGAGCTTTATGAGCATCATTACCTTCGACCACCCCCTCGCGCCCCTCCCGGCGAAGAAGCGCATCGCTCTCGTGGCACACGACGCGAAAAAGCGAGAGATGTGCGACTGGGTACAGAAGCACAAGACGATCTTCTCGCAACACCAGCTCTACGCCACCGGAACAACGGGCACATACATTGAGACCGCGACCGGTCTGCCGGTATCGAAGTGCCTCTCTGGACCTCTCGGCGGTGACCAACAGATCGGCGCGATGATCGTAGAGGAGAGGATGGATCTCCTCTTTTTCTTTTGGGATCCCCTTACCTCCCAACCCCACGATCCGGACGTCAAAGCCTTGCTACGGATAGCGGCGCTCTACGAAATTCCAATAGCCTGTAATCGAGCATCAGCGGAGTTTATCGTGACGAGTGAGCTCATGGGAAAACCGTACGCCCGACGGGTCGAGAAGGTATGAATTCGCCGGAACGAATCCAAACCACAACATTCGAACACATGGGGAGCCGGAACCGCGAGCGCCGTTTCAGATCGCGTCATCGATCGCGGCACAATTTGATACATGGATACATACCCGGCCCGTAAGGATACGGGCCCTCCGGTCCGCCGCATTTATCGATATTTTGGTTTCAATTCGAATGTTACCCCGATAGGGCCCGTCTCCCGACGGGCCCTCCGGATTGATCAACAAGGCCAGGCCCCGCCTTCCCGTAACGCCCCTACCCCCGATACACCCGAGGAATCCGTTGATTGAGGGACACGAGGATCTCGTGTGGTGTGGTACCGATGAGCGCCGCGAGCTCCTCGACAGAGATCCGCTCTCCATCCGATTCACCTATCAGAACTACCTCGTCTCCGTTGTATGCGACACCGTCAGGCCCGATATTGACCATAAGTTGATCCATACACACGACACCAACTATCGGGGATCTCTTCCCGCGAATAATGACCGATGCTTTGTTGGAGAGCGCGCGAAGATAGCCATCCCCATACCCTAGCGGCACCGTAACAACGCGGGTGTCCTCAGGCGCGAACCAGGTATGGCCGTAACTCACCCCCGCTCCCTTTCGTACAACCTTGAAGTACACCACCTGGCTCTTCAACGAGAGGACGGGCTTGAGCGACACAGTCGAAGAATACCCCGGGCCTGGATACACGCCATAGAGGGCGAGGCCGGGTCGCACCATATCGAGATGACTCCCTTTGAGCGCCATCAATCCGCTGGAGGACGCGATGTGTCTAAGGAAGGGCGCGTGAGCGCGCGGCTCGTAGTATCGAAGAGCCTCAAGAAATCGCTCAAGCTGTACTTGAGCGATATTGAGGTCATCGAGATTTACATCCGCGAAATGAGAGTACACCCCAACCACGTCTGAGTGCTTGGCGCGAAGGGCGGCGTCAAAGAGTTTATCGGCGGAGTAGTAGTGCACTCCGATCCTTTCAAGACCGGTATCTATCTTGAGGTGCACCCGCGCCCGACGCTTAAGTCGTTCGGCGGTAGCTTCGATCTGCTCTAGCTTACTGACCGAGGATGCCGTCACATCAACATCATGTTTTATGTAGAGTTCGAGCTGATCGTGGAGGAGTCCGCCGAATACCAAGATCGGGATCGTCACTCCACACTGACGAAGCGCGATAGCCTCCTCGACGGCTGGGGGTTGGGTTTCAGTCTTTGTGGTGTCCGTGGTTCCGTCTTGTTCCTCAAGAAGGTCTATTTGTTCGTCGATGCGGTCGTCCTCGTCGGGGACGGTGTCGCACCAGTGGAGGTCGCGTTGGAAGTAGGGGTAGACGGTGGTGTTGGC
>JAULVA010000227.1:2174-11033 GCA_032111275.1 Bdellovibrionota bacterium | reverse complement strand
CCCTTCGTCACGAGCTCTCGCGCTACTCGTTCAAGGGTGCGGATGAGGGACTGGCTTCTTTCAAGCGCCCGTACGCGGCGGTCGGTAGTTCCCTGAGACGCCCCCTCCCGTGTGACGACGACCTTCGATACTCGCGCGATCTCGGAGGTCGCGGATGTCCGCGGCATGCGCAGGGGAGCGGTGTGTGGCTGTCGTGCCTGATTTCGTGGAGTGGCGCTCTGAGAGGCTCGTGTTGATGTCGAACGAGCGGTCGTGGGTGAGGTAACCGAGGACGGTACCCCTCGTGTCTGCATAGCCGAAGACCTGCTTGATCCGAACGATGACACGCTCGGTCGAGGGGTGGAGGATGGTTGGGATGTATAGTTGACGGTTCTTGTCAGCTGCTGATGTTCAACACGGCTTGGTGTCGGTGCGGGTGTCCTGGCCGGAGCTTGTTCGACCCGGGGCGATGGGGCAGGGTCGGTGGCGACCTTCGCTACCTCGTGCACCCGCTCAGGTTGCTGAACAGGTGGGGCCTTAGCTGGCGCGCGCTCAACCGTTGGAGCCGCCTTCTCCCACGTGGAGGTTTGCGGGGTCTCGCGTCGCTCCGCGGTTGCTTTCTCGGCGAAGGTGGAGATCGATGCCCAGGAACGTTGCTCCTGAACACCAGGAATCATTGCTCGAAGACTTCCAGTTGAATGAAACCCATCAGTCGCTGCTTGTTTCGGTATAGAACCGATGGAGACCAGTTTCTCGGCGACCGGTGTAACACCGGGCCCCGGTGTCAGGAGGGGAGAGGGAGCTTGGTAGTACCGGATACTACTCTCGGCGGGGGCGATGGTTCCTAGTGCATTGGTTGTCTTGCCCACGTGATCAACAGAGCCGTCCCCGCTTTTGATGACCCCTTCGATGCCAACGGTCTTGCTGACCGCTTCGCGAGAGGCCGTGAGATCCGCAAAAAAGGAATCCAAGTCAGCAATAGCTTGTTGCTCGAACACCGCGAGCTCCGGGGAGGACTCTACGATAGGTTGCTGCTTGCCACACTCGGCGCAATTCCCTCCGGAGCAGCAACGTTGTGGCTCGGGCGCTCGTAGGCTTACCTCACGAGAGATAGGTTCAGGCGCGACATGTTCGGGGGGTCGAGACTCTGCTGGTCGACTGTACGGGGAAGCTTCGGATGAGGTGACTGTATCAGCGCTCGATGGAGCGTGAGACTGGCCCACCAGAGTCGTATCATTAAGGCTCCCTGTCACGGTCGAATCCCTTCAAAACAGAACGCTCAGTGAACAGGTGTGCCCTTACCACCGACAAGATCCAAGAGCGCCTTCTTTCTGCAATTAAGCTCCAGTTGGCATTTCTCGCACGCTTGCTGAAGAGCTTCCGGACCTTTCTGGGTCAGAAGTTGTTGCTTGAGTTGTTGGCCGTAATCAAACAGCTCATCGGGGAGCTGTCCCTTCTGAAGAAGGCCGGTCGCGACGCAGAGCGCTTTGAAGACCTTTTCGCGATCGGTCGCGGACCGAAATTGCTGCGTTATAGCCTGCTGTGTCCATCGAGGAACGAGCTCGTGATCTGTGACTATGCGAATGGAGGCGAACCCCTCTCGTCCGAGGTGCTTAGCGAGGCGTGCATCAGCCTCGGTGAGTACCCCCATGACCTCGTCCTCTATCTGCTTACGTGCATGACAGGTAGGGGAGGTGAGGCGGAGGAATACCTCGAGGCGGTGGGGGTACTTCATCGTTATCCCGTATACGAGGCCGAAGTTAACGATATCAACGAGCGACTCACCCATGCTGCCCCGGTAATCGGGCTCGGCGATACCGGTCAGGCCGCTCAGGATGGTAGCTCCTAAGTCCTGGGATAGCTGGCTGGAGAGTCCCGTGGCGTAGATATGCACATTCTCAAAAACAGGCTTGCCTTCGTGGAGGTAAGAGCACTTTACTACGTTGGAATCTTTGGCAAAAAACGCGTTCTCAAGGTCCATAGCCGAACGTCCAAGGGTTTGTCCTACATGTGTTGGGGTTGTTGAGTGTTGGTTCATAAACTTACTGCTTTATATAGCTAACACGGCCTGTGTTATACATGCGCTCGCCAGGTAGGGCAAGGCGCCGCAATAAAATCCTAGCAGTTCGCTGTGTAAGTGCCTCAAAAGTCAGTGATAAAAGGTGTCCGAGAAATAGGCTGGCGTGCCAGCGAACGGTAGGTGACCAAAGAGAAACCCTATGTTCTATCAATTCAACATCCGCGGGACTGGTGAAATATCCCCCTTTCCCCGCGAACGGGGGAGGCGTATGCCTTACTACCCTTATGTCCGTGATGTAGCGGGAGTTCTATGTTCGCAGATCGATCGTCTCGTGCGGCGCCAGATGAGTTGCAGCTACCACTACCCCAGGGCCCTCGCTCCTATGCGATGGTCGAAGCGGAGTGGAGACAGTCGCACGACGTCGCCAGTGCCACCCTTCGCGAATTCGTCGCTTCGCCCACCGAGCCACTCCATATAAACCTGGAGCGACTGGTTGAATTACTGAGCGAGGCGCAGAGGGATAGCTCACCGTTCGGCGCTTGGATCTTTCGGGAGGGCGCGCGGACGCTCGCCTCCATTCCCCACGATGCCTCGTTTATCGATAACAACGATTTCTCGCACGCGGCGAAGTACCTTTTTTGTGGCGCGTGCTTTAAACCGCCGCAGCGCTCAGTGCTTGATGATGTCGCGAGCTTACACGACGCCACCGCCCTCGTGGATCGCGCGGTGCGGTTTTGTGAGTCCTCTCGGTCGCTCGGAACAACCCCTCTCATCATTCGCGGCATAGTCGTGACCAACATGCGTCGATGGGTCGAATCCGGACGGCTCGACGAGTTTTATTACAAACCAGCTAACCTCACCTCATCCGAGTTTCTCAATCTTGTGCGAACGCAAAGCGGTGATGAAGTAGTGCGGTC
This sequence comes from Bdellovibrionota bacterium, assembly GCA_032111275.1. Taxonomy (GTDB): domain Bacteria; phylum Bdellovibrionota_C; class UBA2361; order UBA2361; family OMII01; genus OMII01. Next base: position 8,117 of record JAULVA010000227.1, on the reverse strand, counting down.
GTTCGGGTCTCAATCGCCCCGAGTTACCGCTCCGCAACGATTGAATCTCGGATTCTGCGAAGCGACATCCCCCGCCGAATTTCTTCTCTGGGTATTCGAAAACAAACTGACCATGCCGCTGCCCGAACTACACGCTGGGTTACGGGACCTCCTTGTGAGTCACCTCGGAGAGGATCTCACTCGCTACCCGTTTCTCAATCGAACCGAAACGCGTTCAGACCCCATCACCCAATCGGCCGACACAGTAGAGTTCTCCCCGGGCTATTATTTTGACGTGTTTGGGACCTTAATCGCCCACGACGGCGCTCCGAACGTCCGACTGATCCAACTAATGATGGACCTGCGAGCTAAGGGGAGATCCTCCCACGCCTTTTTAGTAAGCGACAGTCAACCTGAGGAGGTGGCTAAGGCTCTCGCGTTCATGCCGGACCACCCTCCGCTGCTCTATAAAGAGGACCTACGTTCACGGGAGTTGGAATTCCTCATCGACAATAGTGACCCGACTGGCCAGGGACTTCACGCTCGCCGACATCTTTTGCCCGACCAGGCAGTTGAAACGCTCAGTCCCGCACTCCCGTCATAAGTATACGCCGCCTCTCCTTGAGCGAAATGTCATTGTAGAGAGCCCCACGTGGCGGATTTAATCTCGCGCTTCACGAATCTCCTCCAGGAACCGCTCCGCGAAGGCCGGAATGTCAGAGGGCTGCCTACTGGTGATGAGCCCACCATCGCTTACTACTTCTGAATTGGTCCATCTCGCTCCTGCGTTCATGAGATCCTTCTTAATGGAAGACCAGGATGTCACGGTCTTTCCTTTCAGCAGGTCCGCCTCCGCAAGTAGCCATGGACCGTGGCAGATTGCGGCGATCGGCTTTCCCTCCCGCGCGAAGTCTCGCACAAACTCAACAGCTTGTTCATTCATGCGGAGGGTATCAGGGTTCTTAACTCCGCCCGGTAGCATCAGAGCGGTATAGGAGCGAGCGTCAGCCTCGTCTACGACTCGGTCTACCGGGATTGACTCTCCCCACTCGTTGTCTTTCCACGCTCGAATCGATCCCCCATGGGGCGAGACAAGCTCCGTTCTCACCCCCGCTTTTTCTAAAGCTTGCCGAGGCTCAAGCAGTTCACTCTGTTCCACACCATCCGTGGCTAAGATCGCTACCATTGTTTCTTTAGGCTTCGTTTTCATGAGTCCTCCACCAGTGTACGCCCGAGGAGATGATCTCATGGCAGTGTTTGTGGGCGTATGACGTAGCTGAGTCGCAAGGAGCGTATCGTTCTCCCTGTTGGCTCATCGTGTAGAGGGACTGAATCCTGTACGCGCCTTAGTAGTGAATCTCCTTGCGGCGACTTATGACAATACACGAGCCTGGGTTGAGCCATACTTCCGATCGCTCAACTCGAACCGGATGCGGAGTCTCTAAGGTGAGTGGAGAGACCTCTATCGTCGTTAGACCGCGGACCGTTCGTTGGAGAGATGAGGTCGTTCCGAACTCAAGATGAGCCTCCACCGCGTCGCTGAACGGAGGAGCAACGGAGATGAAGGTGCCCTCTGAAGTGAGCGTTTCAAGCGGTCTTTGAATCTTTACGGAGGCGTTCGGAGAGTCAGAGCTGACGTTCTCCGAGAACCACGAAGAGGGTAACGTGACACGAGATGTCGCGAGCGTACTCGCCACGACCTTACCCTCTTGTCCTCTTGGGGCTTTAAACAGTCCGTCCGCTTTCGACCCTACGAGGTACTTCACACCGGTGAGAGAGAGCTTCGATTCATCGAGGGCTCGTGCATTGGAGTAAGTTCTCGGACACGCGACAACAAACTGCACGCTGCAATCCTTAACCGGCGGAACAAGAAACAGGATGCTCCCTGTTCCTTTGGCCTCAAACCAGACCGGAGATGTCGTGTCACGAGGATACGCAACGCGAATGCCAGCGGCCTGACTCTGATACCTCGGATTGGAGGATCGAAGTGTGACATCGTCCAAGCCGAACTCAACGGAGTAAAGGAGGTTGTCAGGCTTGGATGGGTCTTGTGAGGGCCGTTCAAACGAAAAAATGGGAACGATCTCACTTTCAACGAGTGCGAGAGCGAGTTTTACCTGATCGGGAGAGGGGGTCGGGCGCACGCTTAGTGGTTTACAGAATCCGTCCGTCAGCGCCGAACGATTTTGTTTCGTAGGGGGAAGTTTAATAAAACTCTCAAGCGTCTTGGCTCGAACCGGATCGAGCGGCGCGACGTGAATCGTTGAGCTCTGGGTGAACGGTTTGGTCGCTTGCTCGGTTTGTCCATATGCGGAAGCGCCCGTAAGCACAGAGCCAACCAGTAGTGACAAGGTAACGATCTTTCTCATACGGTTCCTATGCGTCATGTTTCAGGTGTATCCGTAACGCATGTAACTGCTCCGGTGTTCCGATGTCAGTCCACTCGGCGCCCGTTACGTTCGTGCCGTATACGCGATGGGTCGCCCTGGCGGCGCTCAGGTAGGAGGCGATGATCGAAAACGCTCCATCTCCCTCCATATGGGAGAATAGTTCGTGAGACGCGACGCTGATTCCAGAGAAGCTGTAGAGGCTGGCCTCCTTCGGCGGCTTGTGAGCATCTTGGGTCCAGCCGACGAGGTGATTGTGAGAATCCAGATAGAGGCCCCGCTTTGAGGGTCGTTCCATGACAGCGAGGGTCCCGATAGCGCGGCGCGAGCGATGATGTTCGACAAGGGCGGATAGATCGATGGTGCTAAAGATGTCGGCGTTGTGGATGAGGAACGCCTCCTCGTGGGCGAAGAAGGTGGCGACCTTTCGCAATCCTCCGCCGGTGTCCAGAAGCGTCGGTTCGTACGAGAGAAGCACCTCAAGACCAAAATAGCTCTTTGACTTAACAAAGTCTGCGACCTTCTCCGCGTGGTGATGGGTATTAATAGCGAGCGCCGATACTCCGACTCCCTTGAGCCGATCCACGACGTGCTCGAGCATGGTCTTACCACCAACCTCCATTAAGCACTTCGGGGTATCGCGGGTATGCTCCTTGAGTCGTGAGCCAACACCCGCCGCGAAGATCATCGCCTTCATGTCACTAGCAAGCTCCTTGGATTACACCTTATTCTACCCCTTAATAAACCCCTTCTGCACCAAATTGTAGTGGACCACTTTGGGCGTGACGTGGGCAACGAGGGTGGAGTTCAGATGGTGAGCCAACTGTTCGGTGAGGTACACTGAACGATGCTGTCCTCCGGTGCATCCGAAGCTGACATTCATGAATGAGAATCCACGGTCGAGGAAGTTGCGGATAGCCGATTCCACGAGCCCAAAGGCGTGGTTGCGGAACGCGGCTACCTCAGCGACCGCCTCAAGGTAGGCGCATACCTCCATATCGAGACCGGTCTTATCTTTGAAACGCTCCTCCCGTCCTGGATTGGGGAGAGATCGGCAATCGAACACGAACCCACCGCCGTGTCGTTCCCCTTTGAGGGAGAACATATGGGGAGGAAGGGGAGCTTTGAATGAGAAGCTTGTGATCTCGACGGTGAGCGGTGCTGGTGAAGAGGTTTTCATAATGCGGACCTTCTACACACTCTTCAGTAAAGCTTCGGAGCACGCAAGTATCTGATCGAGTTTTATCGGGAGGTTTTTGGAACGGAGGTGTTTGTGCAGGGTTGTTAACGCGCCTGGTATGCTTTTCGCGAAGTATTCCTTCCGCGCGCCGAGGCCCTCGCGGCCATAGACCCCCAGAACTTGGAGCATACGACTGACAATAAAGGCGGGGTAGTAGCGGAAGAACTCTTCTCGGTCGCAGGTGGTGTACCGAGAGACGGCCTCAAGATAAACCTCCACAAGTGCGTCCCGATTCACATCGGGGATCCGAGCGCTCGATTGATAGAGAAGCGAGATAACATCGTACTGCAGTGGACCCTTAAGGCCCGATTGAAAATCAATAAAGTATGGCTCGTTGTTAAGCAGCATGACGTTGCGTGATTGAAAATCACGATACAGAAAGAAGCCGCCCTTAGCTTTGTCGAGATACGAGATCAGAGTTGTAAAGTCATCTTCAAGCAGAGTGGTGTCGAATTGAGGGAGTAGGCGATGCACCAATTCGAGGCAGAAGGAGCGCATATCCTTCCTCAATGTCTCTGAAAAAAAAGTGTCTGAACCGAGACAGATTGAAAAATCGAGTTTAGTGGCGGCCTCAATCTGAAAACGAGGAAGGAAGGAGAGAACGCGCTGGTATACCGCCTCGACGGATCTCGGAAAGGCTTCGCTGGTTAGCGCCCTCTCTGTGATCAAGAAATCTAAAAGTGTTATCTCCCCAAGATCGTCCTCCAGATAGACCCCCGCCTCCGGCTTGTAGGCGTGAATAGCGGGAACGGGAAGTTGATTCGCTTTGAAATGCTTGGCGAGGGCCACGAACGCGTCGTTCTCGGCCCGAGAGGGGTTCACTACTCCGACAAACCTCGTCGCTCCGTGACTCAATCGATAGATACGACGCTCTGAGGCGTGGGGGCGCAAGGGTACAATGGATGACGGGACAACGCCTGTAACCTCTTGAAAACACGTTATGAGGAGACCTTCGTCAGGCGATTGAACCATATTCTTGTAGTGTAAGGGGGCGAAGCGAGGAATACAAGACAACTGTCGTGAGCCCTTATGCGGGGGATCATCATCCTAACCAGCTGAACGAAGGGGAGTCCTCATGACACGGGAGTTATCAAATCCAGAGAAAGCCGCCTTGACCCTGTTGGGCCTCGGGAAGGAGGTCGCTGCGCAAGTTATGCAGCACCTGAACGAGCATGAGGTCAAGAAGATTAGCCGTGCCTTTCTTGCTGTCTCCGAAGTTGATCGCGAGACGCAATTCCAAACCTCGGTGGATTTCCTTCGCATGCTTAAAGCGGGCGAAAGGATGGTGGTCGATGGCCGCGAATTCGCCAAGAGCGTCATCTCCTCGGCGTTTGGAGAGGGGCAAAGCGAATCCCTCCTTGAGTATATCGCTGGCGCGAAAAAGCAGCCGATCGGATCGATCATCGCTGATGTGCCGGAGAAGCTCGTTTATCAGTTTATAACTTCAGAGCATCCTCAAACTATCGCGTTCCTGATGACGATGATGAACCCGGATCAAGCGGCCATCGTTCTTCGTCAGATGCAGCCAGAGATGCAGACCGACATTCTCATTCGTATCTCTAACCTAACTAATGTGAGCGCGGCGGTTGTTGATGAGGTACGAGAGGTACTTCGTGGGCAGATCCGCGGCGGAGAGCTGCAAGATGAGGAGATCGGCGGTCCGAAATCGGCCGCGAATATCCTTAACTTCGTCGACAGAAACAGTGAAGAGCGGATCATTACCGAGATCGAGGAAACCTTCCCTGATATCGCGGAGAGAATCAGATCTTTGATGTTCACGTTCGAGGACATCAAGAAGATCGACGACAAAGGTGTTCAAACGGTACTCAAAGATGTGCCTCGAGAGCAACTGGTGCTGGCGCTTAAGACAGCTAGCCCAGAGCTTAAAGACCTCATCTTCCGCAACGTATCTCAACGCGCGGCAGAAATGATTAGAGAGGATCTCGATGCCCTTGGCCCGGTTAAGCTTAAGGACGTGGAGAAAGCTCAACAAAGTATCGTCGACGCGGTTCGACGACTGGAGGCAGAAGGCAAGGTATTCATCAGCACAGGTGGCGAGCAGCTCGTCTAATGGGAAGAGGCAAAACCCCGCTGTCGCGTCCTTAGTGATAGTAAATCTTTTTGCTATCGGTCTCTGTAATATCGATGTCGTCGTTGTTCTGAACCTGAAACGATCGCACATCGACATTATTGTGGAACTCCTCAGCAAGCCTTGAGACCTGTCTCTTTAAGGCCATAAATTTCCAGGCGATGTAGCAGGCGCCGATACCAAGGAGAACGAAGAAGGTACCGATCGCGGCCAAAAAGAACTTCGGAGCGAGAAAGACGATAGCTCCG
>JAULVA010000227.1:0-2129 GCA_032111275.1 Bdellovibrionota bacterium | reverse complement strand
ACTTTACTCCACCTCTTTCTAGTTAACCACGCCCTGACCCCTTTACGAGCGAAATTTTTGAGAGGGTGATGGGTAGGGCCAAGTATTTGAATCTCCATGCCCGGTTCGGCTCCTGGCAGGCGCTAGGATATGAGTTGCGGGAGTATCCTTATTCTTGTCCCATGATGTATCCTCACCTCTGTGGCTAAACCCTCTCAACCGATTACAACCCAGACGACCGGACAGATTCTTGACGTATCTCGACGCCATGTGTCCCTTCTCACCGCCGATGGGATCGTCTCGGGCACCATCGCCTCACGTGCGCTCGATGTTGTGACCGGTGATCGAGTCGAGTACGAGAAACGCGAGGGCAAGGTTTTCGTTACCGGAGTCGTTCCCTCCACTCGAACGTTATCCCGCTCCTACCGAGGCACCCTTAAGAGGATGGGCGCCAATATCGACCTCCTTCTCGTTATAACCGCGGTTGGTCCCACGCTGAACCCCGTCACTATTGATCGCATGCTTATAGCCGCTCGAATTCAGAACATCCCGGCCGTTCTTGTCGTCAATAAGTGGGACCTGGAGACCGGGGAGAGCGCCGAGGTGCTTGCTACCTATCGCAAGATAGGAGTCAAGGTTGTGCAGTGCAGCGCCAAATTTGGCCAAGACCTCGCGACCGTCCAAAGTCTCATTCACGCGCCGGATGTTAATGTTGTCGCGCTGTGTGGGGTCTCCGGCGTTGGAAAGAGTACCATCTTGAACAGACTCGTTCCCGGCGCCGCCGCGCGAACAGGTGAGGTCAGTGAGCGCACGGGGCAGGGGAGGCAGACGACATCGCAACCACGAGGCTTTCTCTACGTTGGCCCCGACACATGCCGGCGAATCGTGATCGACTTTCCGGGAGTTGGCTTTTTCGGACTCTCCCACATCGAGAAGGAGAAGCTGGTTGGGGCGTTTGCGGAGTTCGTGGAATACGGACAACGGTGTCGGTTCCTGAATTGCCGACACTTGCAGGAGCCAAGCTGCGCGGTACGTGACGCCGTTGAGCGTGGAGATATCGCGGAGTGGCGTTACCGATCATATCTTCAAATTTTGGATGAAATTCAGGAGGCGAGAGAGTATTAACTCTCTACGTTTTTGTCATACGGATAGTGAGCGATGGTATCAGGAGCCCAACTGAGTTCGGACAGCGGTAATGAAAGCTCGCTCTCGTGGAGTGATATAGTAGCGTCTGAGAAACAGCAGAGCTATTTTAAAGAGGTCATCGCCTTTGTTGAACGTGAACGCGCATCGGGTAAGACCATCTATCCCCCGAAGTCCGATGTTTTTAACGCGCTCGCGTTCACGCCGTTCTCCAAGGTCCAAGTGGTGATAATTGGGCAGGACCCGTACCACGGTCCGAATCAGGCACACGGTTTGTGCTTTTCGGTTAAACCTCCTACTCCGCCGCCGCCTTCGTTGGTTAATATCTTCTTAGAGTTAAAGAATGACCTCGGGATTGAGCGTCCTAAGCACGGCGACCTTGAATCATGGGCTCGACAAGGGGTCTTGTTGCTCAACGCCGTCTTGACCGTGGAGGAGGGAAAGCCCGGTTCTCACGCAAATAAGGGGTGGGAGCGATTTACCTCAAAGGTCATCGAAGAGTTAAACGCTCGTAAAGAACATCTCGTATTTTTGTTGTGGGGCGCCTACGCGCAGAAGAAGGCGGAGTTCGTTGACCGGAAAAAACACTTCGTACTCACAGCGCCCCACCCCTCGCCACTCTCCGCGCATCGGGGCTTTCTCGGGTGTAAGCATTTTTCGCAAACGAACGCCTATTTGGCGCGACATCACCTTGAGCCTATCGATTGGCGATTGCCGGAGGGGGCGTAGGGGCCGTGCCCTATGGAATGGCGGGTGCCGTTTCACATCGCGACATTTGTTGCGATTCAATTCGACGCATTCATACATACCCGGCCCGTCGGGAGACGGGCCCTCCGGGTGAACCTAATCTTGAATCCAAAACGACGGGCTCTCACCCAAACGTATATGGTTTGCGATGGTGCCGGATGTCATCGCGCATCCGGAGGGCCCGTCTCCTGACGGGCCGGAATGGCGACCGCATTTTCAATGTGCACCTGGGGCCGCGATCCAATTTGATTGTTGGGAAC
>JAULVA010000226.1:4032-13942 GCA_032111275.1 Bdellovibrionota bacterium | reverse complement strand
CAGCCATATCACGCGCCATCTCAACGTGCTGCTTTTGATCTTTTCCGACCGGTACAATATCCGTGTCGTAGAGAAGGATATCCGCTGCCATAAGCACCGGATACGAGAAGGTGCCCAGGTTAACCTCAAGCCCCTTAGCGACAGCGTCCTTGTAGGCGTGAGCCTTCTCAAGGAGTCCGTGACCGGTTACGCAGCTTAAGTACCACGTCAACTCAGTGACGCTTGGAACATCGGATTGGCGAAAGAGTGTATGCGTATCGGTATCGAGGCCCATAGCAAGCCAGGTCGCGACCTGGTCGAGGGTTTGACTTACAAGCGCCTCAGGGTCTCGGTTCTGCGTGAGCGAGTGAAGATCGGCGATGAAGTAAATACAATCGTAGCTCTTCGAGAGTTCAAGCGCCGGTTTAAGCGCCCCAAGGTAATTTCCGAGGTGAAGGTTACCCGTTGGCTTCAACCCCGTGAGGGATCGTTTCTTGTGTGAGTTCATCTGAACTACTCCTTACAATATTGAAAGCGCTGTCACGTTGAGCGGGAGTAAATCCAGCTTGGCGGATATGCATCTCTAACTCTTCGGGACTCATGAACCACTTAGAGGCCGTAGGTGCCCCCGCTTGAGAGACTACGTTCTCCTCCATCATAGTACTGCCGATATCGTCGCACCCGGAGTGCAGACCTATCTCAGCGACATGTGCGCCACAGGTAGGCCAGCTTGATTGATGGTGCTGGATGTTATCGAGGAAGATGCGGGAGAACGCTACGTTCTTCAGGTACTCCACAGATCCGGCGCCATATTTCGCTACGTGGCGGCTACGCCCGAGGGAGGTGCGCTCGTTGAACTGGTGAGTCCATGAGATGTAGAGGTTGAAGCCTGGATGTCCTCCGGCGATAGAGCGGTCTTGGAGGTCGCGCAATCGCTCAAGGTGATTGATGCGATGCTCGATGGTCTCTCCAAATCCGATAACCATCGTCGCGGTTGTAACGAGGTCGAGCTTTTGCGCATCTTCCATAACCTCGATCCATCGACCCGCTGAGATCTTTTTCGGGCTGATGCGCTTGCGAATCTCGTCGTCAAGGATCTCTCCGCCTCCTCCTGGAAGTCCGTGGAGTCCAACGGCTTTCAGATCCGCGAGAACCTCCGCCGCTGTCTTGCCGGACACTAACGTCATCTGGTGAATCTCGGATGGTGAGAACGCGTTGAGGTCGATCTTAAACGTTGTATGCAGCCACTCGATCATCTCCAGGTAGAATGAGTAGGGGAGCTCATCGTTGTGCCCGCCTTGGAGAAGGATTCGAGTCGCACCGAGCTCCTTCGCCTCACTGACCTTCTCGGTCATGACCTCACGAGAGAGGACGTACGCTTCGGGATCGCGGGGATTGTGGCGATAGAACGCGCAGAAGGAGCAGTCTGAGTTGCACACGTTCGTGTAGTTGATGTTGCGGTCGATGAGATAGGTGACGATGTTGCCCGGGTTCTGGCGAGCGCGAACCGCTTGCGCGACCGTGGCGAGCTCAGTGAAGTCAAAAAGGTTCCACATCTCCCGAGCTTCATCACGGGTGATCCGCTCTCCTCCTTGTACGACCTTGTCCGCAAGATATGCTTTTCTGTTCATGATACTCCCTGATGAACCCACGTACTGACCTATTGTTCGGGTAAATGAGGTAAATGTAAAGCCTTGGTACTATTGAGGATCTTGAAAAATAAGCCAGTAACTTCGATTGCTTGGCAGGCCGCCTCCATGGGACACTAAGGAAGCCTCTATAAACACCTCGCCTCATAGCACGGCAGGGTGTAGTTCGAGGTCAAACCAACTCAGGTAACGCGAACACGCCGGAGTGGTCCTCTGCGTCCTTTGTGGTAGAAATCTTTCGTTGCATCTCTCTTGTAGGCGGCATGACCGACTCTCTCTACTTAGGCATCGACCAAGGCTCCAGCTCCACCAAAGGGGTGCTGATTGACGTTTCGGGTGGCTCGGTCGCTGATTTTTCCGTAGCCGTTCCCCCGCGGGTTGAAGTTGAACGGACCGTCGAGCAGGACGCGGAGGGCCTTCTGGCCTCGGTCGTGGAGGTGTTTCTCAAGGCGAAGCAGTGGGCGAGTGAGCGTGACGCGAAGATCGTTGCGGCGGGGCTCGCTGTGCAGAGGTCCGGGGTGCTCGCGTGGCGAGCCTCAGACGGTGTGCCCCTTCATCCGATGATAACGTGGGCCGATACTCGAACCTTCCCTATTATTCAGAGCTTCGGAACCTACGCGGAGCGTATCTCAGACGTGACAGGCCTCCCTACAATTCCAAACTTCGCCGCGGGTAAGATTCATCTCCTTCAGCGCAAGTTCCTTGAGCCCTCCGTAAAGGTAGGCACCCTGGAATCTTTCATCCTCTATCGCCTGAGTGGACGACAGGTGTTCGTTACCGAGGAAACGATGGCAGCTCGCACTATGCTGTACTCGATTGCGAATGGAGCATGGAGTGAGCAACTGTGTCGTGATTTCAAGGTCGACAGCGTTCGCCTCGCGCCGATCTGTCCCTCAATGACCCCCTACGCGAACTTCGAGGGAATTCCACTTGTCGCGCTTCTCGGTGATCAGCAGGCCGCGGTTCTGGGACGTCCGGGAGAGAGCGGTTACGCCCTCCTTAATCTGGGCACTATCGCATCGTTCGTTGTGGAGACAGGTGAGCGCGTCGTTCAAAAGATGGGACTGATGACGAGTGTTCTCTTTTCGCGCGAAGATCCCCAAAGCAAAGAGATACTGAAGCACTATATGGTTGAGACTACCTCAGCCATCACCGGAACCGTCCTCATGGAGCCACTTCGTCGAGGTTGGTGCCGCGACGCCTCAGAGCTTCAAGAGTTATGCTCGCAATCGTACAACCAGCATCCGGTCGGCGTCGCTACGGCCTATTTCGTCAATCATCGAGCGTCCCCTCCGTGGCATCCACAACGAACGCCAAACGCGACTTTTTGTAAGCCAGAGGCTACCGTCGCCGATCGTGTGCGGGCGATCGTTGAGAATGTGGGCAACCTGATTGTGCGAATGATCGAGGAGTTCCAGGACAAGGGACTTCTCGGTCCCGATGATAATAACGAAATCGTCGTAACAGGTGGCGGCTCCGAGCTCGATTATCTGTTGCAGTACATCTCTGATGTCAGTGGTCGAGTGCTCCACCGAATGCCAACTCGGGAAGCGACCGCGCGTGGAGCGGCACTCGCCGCGCTCATCTACGCGGAAAAACGAGCCTCAACCCGTGAGTTTACCAAGGAGCCTCCCCGCACGAGTTATCAGCCTGGCAGCTCTGAGCGACGAAGACGATACATCATGTGGCAGAAGTTGGAACAAGACCTCTTTCACGGGCGTCTGCCGAGCACGGTAGAGGAAGAGCCATAATTGTTGGGGTCGTATCTTTGGGAAGGTGACATTTATCTCTAGAGTGTCAGCTCTGTGCGGTGCTACAAACCAGGCATGCACCACACTACGCAGCACACACGAACAATCATCGCTAGCGCTAACGAAAAGACCACACATGGAACGATGGAGGTGCTTGAGTTTAGTGATCAGGGCCGTGTAAAGCGAGCGTGGATGATGGCGCTTACATGCCTTGGCGCGACTGTCCTATGCGTCTTTATTCCTGTCGCACATTTCTTTTTGGTGCCCCTTGGGATTCTCGTCGTAACGCCGATTATGACGATCTATACCTTTCGGATGAAAACAAAGATCCTCTCCGCTTCCATTACGTGTCCCGCCTGTAACAAACCGCTTACCGTTTTAACGAGCCAAGAACAGTATCCCATCTATGAAAACTGCTCATCGTGTCACCGACAAATAACGCTCACGCAGGCGGCGTAGCGACCCCGTCCGGTATCCCGCAAGTGACAGTGGTCATGAGCATGGCCCAGCTTCAACGATACCCTCCTGGTACGGGAATAGTCCCAAGCTAAACTATGTGTACCATTGGAGGTTCATATGCCACGCCGTCCTTATTCTTTAATTCCACAAGAGTTCTTCGGAGAGGATTTTTCACCAATCATTCGTCAGATGCAGCGAGTAGTTAACTCAGCTCTTCAGGACGTATGGGAGCCGGTCGGATTCGCGTCCTCTCGCCAACGAGAGTTTCAGCCAGAGGTCTCGGTAGCCGAGGATGAGCGAGAGATCCGTGTACAAGCTGAGCTTCCCGGCATGAACGAGAACGATGTCGAGGTCACCTATGAACCGGGCTTTCTCGTGCTCAAAGGCGAGAAGAAAGAAGAGGAGCAGCGCGAACAGAAGGAGCGAGGAATTCGTTACTCTGAGTGGCGATACGGTGCTTTTGAGCGCCGCATTCCCCTTCGATCTGAGGTGCAGGATAACCAAATTCAAGCAAACTTCGACCGAGGTGTATTAACCGTATGTCTTCCGAAAACTGAGGAGTCACGCCAACAGGCACGACGGATTGAGGTGAAGCAGGGCGCTCCGCAGCAGCTTGAGCAGTCTGCTGGACGTGGACGAGGAGAGACCCCAGCCGATGGACGTAAACGTGGTGAGTCTTCAACTGAGCGCCCCGCTGCTCACTAAGAATATCTATAGTTCAACCGTGATGTCAGCTACTGCATCACGGTTGGCTCTTCGCCTTGATGGTGTCGTAACGGAGTGTGATTAAGCTCCTCATGTTGCCACAATGCGATAAGACCATGAGTAACACTCAGTATCATCGGCCCGATAACTATCCCCGCGGTCCCAAAAACAAAGACTCCCCCTAAGAGGAAGAGAAAGATCAGCAGGGTGTGGTAGTGCAACCTTTTGCCGACGAGGACGGGATATAGGAAGTTATCCGCTAAGCCAATAACGACAGCGCCCCATACGGAGAGCAGCGCTGCGTCCCCCCACCTGCCGTGCATCGCGAGCACAAGAGCGGTCGGTATCCATATGATAAACGCTCCCAGATAGGGAACGATAGCGAGAAGCCCCATCGCTACCCCCCACAGCGCGGGCTGCGGTAGTTGCAGCCACCAAAATATGATCCCCCCAAGAGCGCCTTGGAGGATAGCCATCAATACAACGCCGAAGAGGCAGGCGTGAACGGTGTCTAACACCCGAAAGACGGCCCGCTCTGTCTGTTCTGTCGGAAGCGGTAAGCCCCACTTGAGGTATGAAAAGAAGAGCTCTCCGTCTCGAATAAAGAAAAATGTGGTGAAGAGTACCAACAACCCCTGCACGCCGCCGATGAGCGACATGGTGACAAATTGAGGCAATCGTTGCGCCACGGATGAGATGAAATCCGTAAACACCTGCTGCACGTGAAACGATTGATCGAGCCACTGTACGAGGGGCGCGAGGCGCGGAGGGGCGGTGGTCGGGTCGAGCCAGAGCTTTAAACCGGACTGTTGAAGGATCATGGTGATGTTATCGGCCGCCGCGTTGAAGAGAATGCGGATGAGCCAGAGGCTCGGCACACAGATAACGATGGTGGCGATCATGAGTGCGAGAGAGGAGGCGACCGATCGATGAGGGATCTTTTTTTTGAGCCAGGAGGAAACAGGATGCATCGCTACGGCGAGGGCTAAGGCCCACGCGAGTACCGAAAAAAATGGCCTCACGACTACAGCGCACAGATAGACGAACCAGAGGGTGGCCAGGCCGAGAGCTAGAGATTGGCTGTACGGAAGGTACGGTTCGCGGATTGCCAGCTTGTGCGCTTCATCGTCGGTCACGTTGGCTCATGTGTCCGGCATCGAGATAAAAAAAACCCGACCACCAGTCATAGTCGGGTTCCGAGCGCAGAGTTCATTAGACCACCGGTGCCTACTATATCAGTAGTATAGTAGGCTTCCCCGGTTTAGTTCCTCTACTGAACGGTTTAATCTAATGACCAAACCAACTGGCGAACTAATCTACTTCGACAAGCGAAGTAGCAACCTAATCGTCCATTAATCAGGGTGAGCTGTTTAATGGCTTTCCCTACGTTCTGTGAGTATGAAGGTATATCACGAGCAACGTAGTCGCGATGATTCGCCTCATAGAGGGAACGCGTTAGGAAAGTTTTCCAGCGGCCTCGTATACGCGTGGAGGGGGAACTCGAAGGTTCCACACCAAGCCAAACCATGAGAGCACCTTCAGGATATAGTGAGAGATATCGATCTCCCACCAGTAGAAACCCTGCCGCTCTGAGCCAGGATAATAGTGGTGATTATTGTGCCATCCCTCGCCGAGGGTGATGAGAGCCAAGAGCCAGTGATTACGGCTGTGATCGGTTGAGGGGAATCTCCGCTTTCCGATCAGGTGGGTGAATGAGTTGATGCAGAAGGTGCCGTGGTAAAGAAGCACGGTGCTAATGAAGAAGCCCCACACGAGCATTTGCCAGCCGTTTGTTCCAAGGCCGGGATGCGCGTATTGAAGATAGGATCCAAGGAAGAAGGTGCATACCGCGAGAAGGACCACCGGAACCACGTTGTACTTCTCAAGAACCTCAAGCTCCTTGTACTTCGTAAGGTCCTTGACGAGATCAAGGCGAGGCTCAAGGAACTGAGAACTCAACACCCAACCGATGTGAGAGAAGTAGATGCCATGAACGATAGGGGAGTGGATGTCCTCCTCGGTGTCCGAGTGACGGTGGTGGTGGCGGTGGTGAGATGCCCACCAGATCGGCCCCTTCTGTGCGGCTGTTGTCCCTAGCAAGGCCAAGAGGAACTGAAACGCCCGACTCGTATCGTAGGAGCGGTGTGAGAAATACCGGTGATAAACACCCGTGATCGCGAACATCCGTATAACGTAGAGGGCGAGACAAACGACTACGGCTGTCCAACTCCAACCAACCCAAATCACGGCAAGGCAGGTCAAGTGAACAGACCAGAATACTCCCTGCTTGAGGATATTCATGAAGCTGAATGGCTCGTTGTTATTTTCAAGATCTCCGTGGTACATGGTTCCTTCTACGTACATTTACAAATAGCCGACCCTAGATCGTTACACGATGAGCTAGGCTGAACAAGTCTTAGGCCCCTTTAGTGTGGTAAAAACAATGTCAAATGGTATGAGCCAAATTACCGATATGAGCCTCGATCGGTCACTCTTGTGTCTCAGCGTGTCGAAATAGAACGTGGTTAGACCTGCTTAATCTCTCATCTCCCGTACGGAGCCGAGGGTGATAGATGACCCTACTGTTACGTGCGGGGTGCTGACCTCCCCGTTCCGGGTTAGAAACGAGCCTTCCTCGGACTCAGCGAAAGAAGGCAGGGGTCTCCTTTGAAACCTACCGGCCCCAACAAGGGAGCCCAACCCCTTAAAACGACCGGTCGCATGGTTATCGCAGGTATGATAGCTCAGGGTGGTGGAGGATCCCGTGAAATCTCAGCGCACCTATCTATACTACGCTCTCGCGTTACTCATTCCGGTCGGTTTGGTCCGATTGTTCTCTCTCTCGTGTCTTGAGTCTGAGGCCGCCGGCGAGCTCTGCGTGTCTTGGATGCAGCCATACATAGAGGCATTGCTTCCCCGCCTTAAACGATTGGGGGATGCCCCTCAACTTCTCTATAATAGCCAGTTTCCCTGGTACTGTGGCTCTCTCGCGTTACTGGGAGTAGTTGCGTTCGCGCGGCGGCAGTTTCGACCGACGATTTTCTGGTGCTTGGTGGCGCTGCCGCTTCTCGGCGAATGGGCAGCGTTGATTGGCGAACCGCGATACGCCCTCTTCTTCCATGTAAGCGGAGTGTTCCTGATATCGGTATTCTGGCTTCTGTCTCGCGGAATAGATACGAATGCCGATGAGGTACCTCGACTGAGGTATTGGGAGATCGGCGTTTTTTCGGCCCTGGTGTTCTGCGTTACATCGCTTCGTTTCTACGCGCTCAATAGGATACCGTGGAACTGGGATACAGAGCTTTGCAACTTCAGATTCTTCGCGTCGTCGTTAAATCATATATGGGGGCATGAGAGCGGATGGGCCCCTCAAACATCAACTGGCTTCTCTTATTTAATTATCAATCGATTCATCGGCCATTTCGACGAGCCAGATCTCTACTATCTCTATCATCGAATGGTGGGCTGCTTCCTCAGTCTCCTCAAGGTATCGGTCCTTTTTCTCTTCTTGCGTCTGCATTTTGGTCGTTTCGCGGCTTTTTTTGGTGCCACAATCTTATCATTTGGGCCTCCAGAAGATTGGTGGGCTAGAGTTCCAAACTTTCACCACTGGCCGGGAATTTTGACCGTGCTCGTCGTGTGGGCCACTATCAACGCGATGCAGCGCAGGACCTGGAGCAGCTTCATACTGCTCTCTCTCCTGTCAGCGACTACCAGGTTTGTGTATCCCTCGGGCATGTTCATGATCGGCGTGCCTCTGACCTTCTTTGGTTCCCTCCTTCTGTTTCGATGGTCTGAATGGAGGTCTCACAAGGGGAAGATAGCTGTACTCCTTGTTGGTGTTGCTATCTGGCTTGAGTGGTTGTCCGTTTGTCGAGCGCTCTATATTGGACGTTGGGAGGCGCTTCCTCCTCTGTTCATTCCGTCTCATTCTGATATCCAAGGGGGCATCTTCAACAAGGTTTGGCACATCGTTGTTGAGAACGGCGCCGACCTCTTCTCTAATCTCTACTATAAGCAGGTTGTCTCAACGCATTGGACCGTGGCGTTGACTCTGGCTCCATGGAAAAGCATGCCGTCCATCGTCGCTATTTTGAGCGTCGTTGGGGCCGCGCGCATGATTGGGCAGCGACGCGACGCCATCTCGTGGTTGCTTCTTATTTCGCTCGCTTTCTGCGCCTTGCCAGGCATAACATCGTCCGTGGCTGATCGTCGTATAGGCTGCATGTTTGTTCTGTTCATCATCATCGCATCCCGTGAGGCTGGATGGTTAGCAGACTTCATGCGACGTACAACAGGCAATGGCCTTGTGCGTGTCCTGCAAATATCGACGCCCGTAGCGCTCGGGGCGTATTTAGCACTAATCAGCTCCTTATTCCTTTTCTCTATCCCGCCAGGTATCCCTCGTCAGGTTGCGCTCGGAAAAGTTTTTCAAAATCATATTAAAGATGACTGGCTTCTGATGGACCTCTCGGGCGAACTGCAGTGCGATCTCTTGATGTCAGTGCATCGTGCATTGAAGCAGCGCAATTGCAGAGCCGCCTTCACGAGCGCGAAATACGAGGGGGAACATCAACCTCTCAAAATGATCGAGAATCCCCGTTTCGACAAGCGTGAGTGGTGGTACGCAGACCCTCAGCTTAGTGAGTTGACAAAGTGTGTGGATTGGCCGACCAGAACATGGAAAGGGGTGACCTATATTATCACCGATACCGCCGAGTCGGAGAACTATGTCGCGAAGTTGCGAGAGAGATATCCTCAAGGCGAGATGCGAACCGTGATGGCTTCGTATCTTCCACACGAGGCTGAGCCCGTTATCGTCTTTGAGGTAGCCTTCTAGATACCCCAGCCACTCTGGCTCTCTAGAACGCAATCGTAACCTTAGGCGGCTCGAACGAGATCGAGTCGCCTAGCGCGCATCCAAAGACTCTCGATGTCATACGCTGAGCGGACCGGCTCGTAAAACACGTGCGCGACTACATCGCCACAGTCAATGAGAACCCATTGTCCCTCTTCGTACCCCTCAACTGAGAGTGGTCGAATGCCGAGCTTAGCTAGCTCCTCAATGACTCTGTTCGTAATACCCTGAACCTGACGGTCCGACCGTCCACTCGCTACGATAAAGTAGTCGGCGAAATCAGCTACCGAGGCGACATCAAGAACCACAACTTCGTTCCCCTTGACCTCTTCACAAGCCTCTACAATTCGTTTAGCCAGCAAGAGTGATTCGTCTTTAGTAGCTCCAACCACAGCGAGGTTTTTGTTCATAGGTTATGGGGTCCTCCATACGATAGGCACACGGATAGATTAACGATGGAATCGATAAAATAACAGCCCATTGGGGTTTCATTTTCTGTGTAAGGGAGG
>JAULVA010000226.1:0-4022 GCA_032111275.1 Bdellovibrionota bacterium | reverse complement strand
GCAAGAGGCTGCGCAATGTCGAATGATTAGGAAATTCTTTTGACTGTAGCGGACCGTGATGCCTCCTACAAAATCACCAGATACGTTTTAATATAACAGCTTGGGAGGAAGCCGACAAAGTCATATTTTCGATGTCGGTCTCGAGAGTGACATTTTTAGAATAAATCCCCCAAGATACACTTTCTCCACACCGAGGGGGGGTGCCCCCCGCTTCACTAGGATTCGGCCCCATCCTTGCACCGCCTATCCTCACGATTTCCTATAGCGCACATTCGCCCTTATCGGCCATTCTACCATCCCGTAGCGGTACAATACGTATGATCAGACCTGCTCTTCTCTACACCCTCTTTGTCGTGGTCGCCACACTCCTGGGATGCTACCTGTGCGTCCTGGATGACCGAGCTGGCCAACTCTCCTTGGGCTTCCTTGACCCCGGAATGAAAGCTCTGAGTGACATAGGAAACTTCTTTGTCGGTGGGGCGGCCCAAAATATCCCGCGAGTGCTTCCCTTCATGCTTATCGGGCTCTTGGCGGTTGGACTGCGTCGACGCTCGATAGACAACAATCTTATCTTCTGCGCGCTCACAGTCGCTTTAGGTTCTGAGTATTTCCTTTTGATAGCTAAAGACCCCGGAATCGGGGCAGTCGGGTATGTCCTAGCTTTCGCGATGGTCGTTTTCGCTATCTACAAGAGCAATCCCCTCGACAGAATCCTTGATGACGTCCAGACCCGCGATCGCTTCTCTTGGTTTGACGCGATGCTCCTTGGGGCAGTTACCTTCGTCGCTCTCATCTTTCGCATCCACGCGCTGAATTGGAACGTAGATTCCTTTGAGGGAGAGCTCGCACCCTACTCGGCAGCCGCGACTTCGATCCCGGGAAGTGTGCTCGCCAATCGCGGGTATGGACCGTGGGCCCCCCTTGGGCTTCTCTACTACGTTCCTATCTGGTTCACGACAACGTTATTTGACACTACACTCCTGGCTCTTCGCCTTTCGTCGTCCATCGTCGGCGTCATTACCATCCCAGCCATCTATTTTCTCGCCCGTCGAATCGCGGGCCGAGAGGCCGCGTTACTTGCGGCTATGTTTGTCGCCTTAAACAACCAACATATCGGGTGGGGAAGGACAGATGTGCACCCCCATGGAGTAACGACCTGGCCAGCAGCCCTTCTTTGTATCGTCTTTCTTCGAGCAGTAGAGAAAAAGAGGATATTTGATTGGCTTCTCGTTGTCCTCTGTATGGGCCTCACCTGGCACCAATATCCATCCGGTCAGAGCTCGGTAGCTATTCCAATCTTCGCCTCGGCTATTTATTTCTTTGTGAACGGATTCAAGCTCCCCTTCCGATTATCAAGTCTCACATGGCTCGCCCTTGGCGCAATGTTGTGGTTCATCGGACTACCGTTGAGCTACTGGTACGCGAGCGGTGAATTCTCGATAGATAATCCTTTTAACCTGACCGGTCCGCGCGCTGTATGGGGTGGGCTTGAGCAAAACAGCGGCACGTTTGATCGCATGCTGATCGTGATTGAGACAGCAATCAGTCATTTCGGGAAGGTTATTGAAGCGATCTTCTTCAGGGCTCGGCATATCTTTCACCAGGATTTCCTCGCGGAGGTCCCTGATATGGCGCCGAGAAGCTATCCGTGGCTCCTTGCCCCCTTCATGTTCGTATCGTTCATCATGTTGGTTCGGACAGCCTATCGAATTGAGGTTGCCGTGCTGTTAGGGTGGATTATCGCCGCCATCGCCCCTGGCATCTTCTCTGAGCAGGCATATCCGAAACGCCTCTCGACTCTATTCCCAGCGCTCGACATCGTCGGAGCGATCGGCATCGTGATCGCGCTTCACTATATTCGGCGAGGAGGAAGCAAGATCAGAGATCTTCTCGCAGGGCTCGCCATCGCCCTCGGACTGTTTTATTACACCGCCTTTGAGGCTCGTCAGTGGTTTAACGGGCAAAAGCCGCGATATGGGGAGCCTCCTGAAGTTCAGGCGGTCAAGGACCTATCGACACACATTCCGCCAGGCTCCGTGGTGATAGCGGACCTCTCCGGTGGCTACTATATGGGTAAGATCACCTATCTGATCCTGGATTACTTAACCAACCCTCAAAATCGACCCAACCTCTGGTTCATTCCGGCAGGGGATAATCTCCGAGCCTATGTTGAAAACCCAAAGATGGCTCTGAAATTTCAGGACTCATGGGCATATCAATGCACTAAATTGCGCGAGCAGATAGACGAGACGGCAGCGGTATCGGACTGGAAGCGTGTTGTATTCGTAGTGCAGGATAAGCCAGCCAACGAAGATCCAAATTCCGCGGCTAAGATCGAGATGGTGAAGCAACGGTGCAATAATCCACGGGTGCACTACATTCCCGGCAAGGGAAGTTTTTGGGTGCCGCTGGTTGTTGTCTCTTGTGACTTGGGAGACCTGAAGTAAAGGGAGCTTCGACTTCGAGGTACCCTCCATCTCATGGTGTCTGGCGATTATCGACTGCGATCGCAAAGGCTCCTTCGTCGCCAGCATGATGGTCTGAACGGAGGATCCAAACATCCCTCAAGGTTAAACCACTATCGTTTCGCTCATATTGGGGTTCGACAGACTCGAATTGTTCGTGACCGCGGTGGTGGGCGAGTATGGCAAGTCAATTGACCGCGGCGTGCTCTAGTGCACTTGCTCGAAGTTACCTTCTCTTACTCTATAGAGCTGAGCCGTGCTCTTGTTAGCGAAAGATGAACTAGAGAAGTCTATCAACCCAGCGACACCATCATATTTGACTGTTCTCAGCGCCTGTAGATGATCTTTCACATTCGACTTGAGAGACATCGCGATTGAGCGCAGGGTTTCATAGCTGTTATGGGCCTCAAGGACCGGATCTCGCCCAAATTTCTTCCTAAATTTAGCGAAAAACTCATCGTTTGGCCTCCAGTCGGTGATGAAGATGCCCTCGAAGAGCTGGGGTGAACTTTTCTTTACTTTAATCTCCTCAAGTATGTTCGCGGTCGCCAGAACTTTGGGCTTAAATTGCTGCTCTTGCATACGCTGAAGAATAACGTCACCCATATGAGCTACAATCACCGCATCCACCTTCTTCGCGGCCATCTTCGCCACATCCGTTCGGAAGTCGTTACCGAAGTCCACATTGCATAATTCCGCAGAGATAGTTACGCCGTTCGCGATCGCTCGTTCGCGCCATACCTTGAGGTGCGCTTGGCCCCACGTATCGTCCCAGCAGAAGATGCCAACGCTCTTGATCTCTTTGTTATGTGTAAAAAACGTATCTACAGCGGCGCTAATGCTCTGAACGCTGGCGCCCATGGTGAAGAAATAATCATTCGTTCGCTCCGCCGCCTCCTGCATAACAGTAGGTGAGACGAGGATTACCCGGTCCTTAGCCGCCAGAGGTATGAGAGGGTTGGTGATGAAGGCCCAAAGATTGCCGATCACGAACGGAACCTTATCTATCGTGACGAGCTTTCGATAGGCGGACACCGAATTCGCGGGATTGGTTTTGGAGTCCTCATATATCAGCTCGATGGGCCTGCCTTCTATACCGCCAGCGTTGTTTATCTCTTCTTGCGCGAGCTCAAGACCCATACGCCCGTAATCGCTCCACGCCTGCGCGGCTCCGGTGAAGCCAAATACGACACCGATGGTTACCGGTTTATTTGTGGGTTCTTGCGCTTTGACGTTGAGGGCGAGCACCACCCACACGAAAACTAAGAGAGCGAATCTGTTCATAAGAGATACCGATCTTATATTGCGTTAGACACAAAACTGACTCCAAAGCTGCAAGCCACTAGTTTGAGAAATTCTCTATTTTGCCACCTTTTACGGTTTTGAGTGTCAGTGGATACCTGATGAACTGCTCACCTGAATCGGATCGAACAAAGGACGAAGTACCACAAGCACCGTTTTGAGTGCCCGACTCCTGAATAGCTCGAATAAGCTGTTCAGAAGCCGTACTCGCAGCCTCCGATTGCAGAACACCAGCAAGTCTGGAAACGAAGTCGT
>JAULVA010000225.1:853-3046 GCA_032111275.1 Bdellovibrionota bacterium | reverse complement strand
TTCGCCAAGCTTTTCGTACACCTCGCCTAAGCCCAGATATACCCGCACGTCCTCTGGTCGAAGCTCCGCCGCGGCTTGAAGCGAGCGTCGCGAATCCTCTAATCGACCTAGTCGTGATTGAACGATGCCAAGAAGATATCTAGACTCAAAATGTTTTGGGTTCAGCTCCACTGATTTTTGATACGCCGCCGCCGCCGCGTCGTAATTTCTCAGCTTCTCATTGAGCACACCGATATTAAAGTGAGATCGGTGATTGGAGTCGTCGATCACCGCGGCCTTCTCCAACGCGGCGAGCGCTTCTGGGATTCGCTGCTGTTTCTCAAGAATGACCGCTGTTCCCTGAAGGGCCTCCACGCTCTTAGGATTTTTTTCAAGCACCCGCTCGTACTGCTCGCGGGTGGCCGATATCTCTCCCTTCTGCATGAGAACCCCTGCCAGACCGATTCTGAAGGTCTCGTCATCTTTAAGCCGGACCGCTTCCCGGAATTTCGCCTCGGCCGCGCTCAGGTCTCCCTTCTTCTGCAGGGCGAGGCCCATATTGAAATAGGCCTCCACCATTTTCGGACATTGGCGCACCGCTTCGTTATACAAGGCGATTTCAGCGTCGGAGCCATCGCTCATCTCAACGCCTTTTTTCACAAGCTCCGCGGACTTTAGGCACACTTGATCGGCGCGGACGGGGGTCGTCGAGACTATGAGCGCTAGCGCGCTCAACAGACAATACCGCACGTACCTCATGTGGACTCCGAGAACCGTTTTCAACGACGCCTCCTCACACAGCCGATCGCGCGGCTCTATCCTGACAATTCACTGATACCGCTTTTCCGAGCGCCTCAACGACCTCTCGCGTCCGTTCCTCAGTGACGACCGCGGAGAATCTCACGAATTCGTCATACTCATCACCGAACACAATTCCAGGCGCGACGAGCACACCGGTCTTATCGAGTAATTCTCGAGCAAAAACAACCGAGCGGCTGCCGGAGGTAGTTTGGGACACAACAGAGAACATGTCCTGAGGGAACCGCGCCCACGCGCACGCTCCAGCCTGCGCCTCGGTCACTTCCCATCCCAGACTTTTAAGGCCATTGGAGAGAACTCTCAATCGCCTCTGATAGGCCACGACCGTCGGCCTCACGAGGTCTTGCGTTGATGTTAGAGCGACAGACGCCGCGTATTGGAGTGGAAGAAACAACCCGTAGTCAGAGTGAGACTTAAACCTCGCGATGCTCTGCACCACCTGCTCGTCTCCGACCAAGGCTCCCACACGCCATCCCGGCACATTGTACGCTTTAGAAAGGGAGTACACCTCAACACATCGAACGCCTCTCTCCCGAACTCGCAGAGCGCTTACCCCAGGCTCACCTGAGAAACACATCTCACCGTACACGAAATCATTGATGATAGTGACGTCGAGATCACGACACACCTCAGCGATAGCCTCCCACCACTCGAGAGAAACAACTGTACCTGCCGGATTGGATGGGAAATTGAGAAGAAGCACACGCGCCCCCCTCGCTCGCAAAAGCGCGTTTAAGGAGCGGGCGGCCTCCACTGGGTCCACAACATAAGGCCACGCCACGGAAGTACCACCTACAAGCGCGACCGCAGAGGTGTGAGCGGGATACGATGGAGAGCTCACGACAACGGAATCCCCAGCTTGAATGAGGCTCTTGAGGGCGTGATAGGTCGCGTCCTTGCTGCCGAGACACACACACACTTCCCTCTCGGGATTGAGCGTGACACCGAATCGCGTGGCGTATTTGTAGGCGAACCCCTCGCGTAATCTCCGCACACCTCGTGATACCGCGTAGCGGTGACTCTGTAATTTGGTTACTGACTCTAAGAGTCGGTCAAGCACAGCCCGAGGAGGCGCCAGATCTGGGTTCACCATTGAGAGGTCAAAAACCGTCCTGCCCTCTACCAACATCTGACGCTGTCGGTCCTTAAGAGGACGAAGATAATCTCGCCCGAATACCGAATCGAGGGCGCCCCTTGAAACGAGCGGAGAGCGAGACGACTGAGGAGTTTCACCTGATGACATGAGTGACACAAATGTGGCCACTAAGGTGTGGCTGGCCGATTCGGGCGAAGGGAGTTCCTCACCGAGAATTCAACCGTATCAATACTATGTACGGTCGCTACATTCAACGATCTAGACACCTGTAGCGCCTTTCTCTCCCGATATTGGGGCGC
>JAULVA010000225.1:364-843 GCA_032111275.1 Bdellovibrionota bacterium | reverse complement strand
CAGAGACCTACTGAGCGACGCGGGGGGCTATAAGATTAAAGAGGTATACCGCCGGTCCAATCTTACCCTTCACCTTGATCTTGTCCGCGAGCATCGCGACCTGGGGGTTTAAATCCCCCGACCGAACAGCCATGAGATTCTGCTCGGTGAGCGAGATAATCGAGTCTACCGCTGACGGATCTACCCCCTCAGCGCTCGCTATGGTTACGGGACCACTGACTGGTGCTACCCTGGGGTCTTCTCCCTTCCAATCAAAGAGAAATTTCTCCCCCGAGCTCGTTAACTCAACGATAAGGGAACACGTCAAGTGCGGCTTCATGCGAAGCTTTGCTCGCGACGCTCGTCCTGGCAGCTCCTCACACAAAACATCTCGCCCATTCTGGATTACTTTACGAGTAACAGGCTGAGCCTCCTGATCCTCCTCTTCATCAAGGAGGTCCTCATCGACCGGATCCTCAGCGGCCGTGCCACCGCTCGCC
>JAULVA010000225.1:0-354 GCA_032111275.1 Bdellovibrionota bacterium | reverse complement strand
GCTGATTTGTCCAGGTTTCTTCTTCGTCATCACCATCTGGAGACTCCCGGGGCGTTGGAGTCTCATCACCACTTAGGCGCAAGGGCTCAAGAGAGTCCTTTGGGTCAATGTCGTCTATGTTGTCATCATCTCTTGGATCGGACATGGTTTCACCTACACTTCATGGAGCTCAAGCCACCTGGGCCTCGTTTCCATATTCTTTCACTACTCGATAGTAAGGTCAAAAGATTATCTAAAGCCCATCTCCGGCGACCTCCCGCATCAGTCCGGCAAGAACAGCATCAAGAGCCCTAACTGCTTGAGGGATATTCCAAGTGCTCTTGTCGCGAGGGCCTACCATATCGGAGATAGATC
>JAULVA010000224.1:0-2533 GCA_032111275.1 Bdellovibrionota bacterium | reverse complement strand
GGTAAGGCAGCGGATTTTGATTCCGCCATACGCAGGTTCGACCCCTGCCCGGGCAACTTTTTCTTCCAGCCGTTGCGTAGGTTGGGAGTAGCGCTTGTTAGGTTGTTCTCGGAGCGGTCTGTGATCCCTACACAACGCACCGAGTAAGCAGTTCTAAAAGGGACCATATCTCACTTCTAAGGAGCTCTTGTGTCTGGTCCACTTCTTGTTTTCTCAGGCCGTTCCAACCCTCTCTTCTCCCAATCAGTTTGCAAAGCGCTTGATATAGAGCCGGGTCGTATCGATACCGTGCAGTTTGCGGATGGTGAGCTCTCCGTTGAGATCGGCGATAACGTGCGGGGAGGTGACGTGTTCGTTTTGCAGAGTACCTGCAAGCCAGGCAACGACTACCTCATGGAGCTTCTAATCATTATCGACGCGCTGAAGCGCTCAAGCGCTGGTCGAATTACGGCTGCGATTCCTTACTACGGATACTCTCGCCAGGATCGAAAAGTTAAACCGCGCGTTCCGATCACGGCGAAGCTTATCGCCGACATGCTTACTGCCGCGGGTGCGGATCGAGTTCTTACCATGGATCTCCATGCCGGCCAGCTGATGGGATTCTTCGATATTCCCGTAGATAATCTCTACGCGCTTCCAACTATGATTCCGTACCTTCGCCAAAAGTTTGGGGTGGAGGAAGTTACTATCGTTTCCCCCGATGTTGGTGGTCTTGAGCGCGCGAGGTTTGTCGCCACTCGGATGGATAACTGTCCATTCGCTGTTATCGACAAGCGTCGCTCCGGGGCAAATCGTGTCGACTCGATGACGGTGGTCGGAGATGTGCAGGGGCAGACCTGTATCATAGTGGATGATATCGCTGATACCGGTGGAACCCTTGTGAAAGCCGCTGAGACCTTAATCAAGGCTGGCGCCACGCGTGTTGTGGCCGTGTGTGTACACGCCGTTCTCTCGGGAGAGTGTCGCTCGAAGCTTCGAGAGAGTCCGATAGAGGAGCTCGTGATTACCGACACCATTCCGCATCCGGAGCTTGACGGAAGCGATAGGATCTCCGTTATTTCGGTTGCTCCGGTCTTTGCGGAGGCGATCCGCCGTATTCACTCCGATGATTCCGTGAGTAGTCTCTTCAAGTAGTCTCCCTGTCACAGATGGTCGGTTTCGCTCCGTGTAGCGGAGATCGAGTGATTGCGAGGGGGGCGGAGCTGACCGGAAAGTAGTTCCCCCTATCGTTACGGGCACAAAGGGATCTTTTCGCCTAAAAATCGGGTGATGTTTTGTGAACGAGGGAGGTCCTCGGAAGGGTGTTTTCCTCTGAACGGGCGCCTCGCGTCACGCAAAGTGAGGGAAATCGCAGTTAATCCAGGTGTTTGCGTGGATTTCGCCCTGTCGTGGCTTGCGGCGGGGGTCCCGTCGATGTCACAGGGGCCGCCACTTTACCCCAAAGGCCGCTTCTGCTACCTTCCCACGGTGCTTTTGTGAGCCGATTGCTTTTGCAGGCAAAATCTTGTTAAGAGAAAAGACTTGCTAAGAGAAAAGATTTGTAAAGAGAAAGCTCTCTAGACGAGAGATGTTTTTAAGGAAGTAACGTCGTGGAAAATTTCACTATCGAAGTATCTGAGCGCGCAACCATTGGGAAGGCCTCCGCAAACCGTTGCCGTAATGAGGGATTCATTCCTGCTGTAGCGTACCACAAGGCTGAGAAGCCTCTCGCTGTTCAAGTTCCTCTGAAGGAGTTCACGGCGCTCGCTTCCAAGGCTCGTCGTTCTCAAGTGTTCACCTTCAAGAGCTCCGTTGCATCGCTCAACGGAAAAGCCGCGATCGTGAAGGAAGTTCAGCAGGATTACCTCAAGGGCCGAGTTATTCACGTTGATTTCCAAACTCTCAAGGATGATGAGGAGATCACAGTTGACGTTCCAGTGAAGCTCGTTGGAGAGTCCCCTGGAGTTAAGAATCAGAATGGAATTCTCGCGGTTGTTACGCACGAAGTTTCGGTTACCTGTTTGCCGAAGCACATCCCTGCATCCGTAATGGTAGACATCTCATCCCTCGCGCTTGGTCAGTCCATTCATGCTGAGCAGCTCGCTCTCGGAGAGGGCGTTACGCTCGCTGATGATCCAAGCGAGACTATCGTGAGCGTTGTCGCTTCCCGCGCTGAGGAAGAGGCTAAACCAGCTGCCGGTGAGGCTGCTGCCGCAGCTGCTCCTGCCGCTGCCGCAAAAGCTCCAGCTAAGTAGTTTCTAAGTTCTCATCGTGAGCGCCGGATTTCAAACCATCGTTGGTCTTGGTAATCCCGGCGCTCGATACGATGCTACCCGACACAATATCGGATTTGCGGTCATAGACGCTCTTCGAGCCACCCCTATCGACATCGATGGTAGTGGCGTTGATGCTGATTGCCGCCTGAATGCCCGAGCCGCGATCGCCGGAAGCTTAGGCGGTTCAGGTTGGCTTGAGCGCAACGGCTACAGCGAGAGCGCCCTTCGTGTCGGGGATTGGTCGGGGGCTTTGATCAAGCCGCAGACCTTTATGAACC
>JAULVA010000223.1:3128-21217 GCA_032111275.1 Bdellovibrionota bacterium | reverse complement strand
GGGGACGGGAATCGAGTCCTCAATCATCAACGCCCTCGTCAGCCAGATTCGTGAGGTTACGGAGCTTGGCGTTGAGGTAGGCGTCGTCATCGGCGGAGGTAATATCTTTCGCGGTGTGCAGGCGGGCTCGCAGGGGCTCGATCGAGTGACCGGCGACTACATGGGAATGCTCGCGACAGCGATTAACGCGCTCGCGCTTCAAGATCGCCTTGAGGCTGATGGTGTTCACACCCGCGTGCTCTCGGCTATCGAGATGAAGGAGATCTCAGAGCCGTACATCAAACGCCGCGCCACGCGACACCTTGAGAAGGGGCGTGTTGTTATCTTCGCCTGCGGACCTGGAAATCCATTCTTCACAACCGACACCGCCGCGAGTCTCCGCGCTATGGAGGTAGGTGCCGAGATCCTTCTGAAGGGAACTAAGGTTGACGCGGTGTATGACTCTGATCCAAAGAAGAATCCGGACGCTAAACCGTTCGGCAAGATCACCTTCATGGATGTGCTCCAGAAGGGGCTTAAGGTGATGGACGCGGCGGCTATATCGCTGTGCATGGAAAACAATCTTCCGATCGTGGTGTTTAACGTAGGAATCGAGGGGAACCTCAAGCGGATCGTCTGTGGCGATACGGTGGGAACCCTCGTTGAAGGATAACGTAGTTACACTAGTGAACTAGAGGATAAGGTATGAGTGGAAAGTTTGAAGCCTATAAAGCCAATTGCGCTAAGGGACTTGAGCATTTCAAGAAGGAGCTTGGACGCCTCCGTTCAGGACGAGCGACTCCGCAGTTGCTTGAGAGCGTGCAGGTTGAGTACTACGGTTCCCGTTGTCCGATTCAGCAGCTCGGCATGGTTTCAGCTCCAGAGCCTCGCATGTTGACCATTCAGGTGTACGACGCGGGAGCTGTTGAGGCTATCGAGAAAGCTATTCAACAATCTGAGCTCGGTCTCAACCCGTCCCGTGACGGTTCGCTTATTCGAGTTATTATCCCAGCGCTTAACGAGGAGCGTCGCAAGGACCTGATCAAGAAGGTTGGAAAGATGTCGGAGGAGGCCAAGGTCGCCCTTCGCAACCTCCGCCGCGATGAGGTTGAGAACGTCAAGAAGCAGGTTAAGAACAAGGAGATCTCAGAGGACGATTCCCGTCGCGCTCAAGACGAGATCCAAAAGATCCTCGACAAAGTCATTGCTGAGGTCGACGTGGCGGCTGCGGCGAAGGAGAAGGAGTTGATGGAGGTGTGACCCCCCCGCTGAATTTACCTCATCGAAAGAAGGACCATGGAGAGCGAGTCAGCAGTAGCACAGGTGAAAGGGGGGACCGCAGTCCGATCGGCGCTTAAGGTCGTCCCGAAGCACGTCGCTATCATCATGGATGGTAACGGCCGATGGGCTAGAA
The DNA here is from genome assembly GCA_032111275.1 of Bdellovibrionota bacterium. Taxonomy (GTDB): domain Bacteria; phylum Bdellovibrionota_C; class UBA2361; order UBA2361; family OMII01; genus OMII01. The sequence continues at coordinate 19,824 of JAULVA010000223.1, read as the reverse complement.
AGCGCTTCCTTCCTCGTGTCGAGGGGCACCGCAACGGCGCAAAGAGCGTCCGCTCCACAGTTGAGGAGGCTCGACGCCTTGGCGTTCGATACCTTACACTCTTCGCGTTCTCCACTGAGAACTGGCATCGTCCGACTGAGGAGGTTGGGGGGCTGATGCAGCTCTTCCTTCGTCACCTTGAGTCGGAGCTTGAGGTTCTGCTCAAAAACGGTGTGCGGCTTCGGGCGATGGGCGATGTCGATCGGTTGCCTCAGGCGGTGCGAGAACTCCTTCGCAGGAATGAGGAGAAAACCAAGCACCTTGATGGAATGGACCTTATCCTCGCCGTTTCATACGGTGGACGAGATGAGGTAGTGCAGGCCATGAAGAAGATCGGCCGTGCTATCAAGGCGGGTGAGGTCGATCCGGAGTCGATTACCGAAGAGATGGTGTCGCGTTCCCTCTACCTCCCAGATGTTCCCGATCCTGAGCTTCTCATTCGTACGAGTGATGAGACCCGAATCTCGAACTTCTTGTTATGGCAATTGGCCTACGCGGAGATAGTGGTAACTCCAGTGCTCTGGCCTGATTTTACGACTGATGAGTTTCACAGGTGTCTCCATGTCTTCGCAGGACGCAATCGTAGGTTCGGACGAACTCAAGAGCAGATCGACGGGAAGTAATCCGTTCCTATCCGCTTTCCGATTTGATCACACAGGTTCGTTGAAGGACCGTCTCCTCACCGCGCTCATCGTTCTGGCTGTCGCCTACGCGCTCACGGTGGTGGCCTTGGCAGCGCCTTATGGGCGTATTCTGGCGGTCGCGTGGGCTTCGGCAGTCGCGGTACTCTCCGCGTTTGAGGTTGTTCGGCTCTTCGCTCGGGATGTCGTTACCTCCGCGTACCGAAAAGGGTGGGGCGCTCTTCACTTCCTGGTGATAGCTTTGCCGGCCCTCGTCGCTACTGTTGTTGGTGTGCAAGCCGTGGTGAACGGCGCAGTCGATTGGAAGCTTCTCTTTGTTTCGATCGTGGCGAGCGCGCAGCTCCTTATGATCCTCCAGACCTTTGCCGGGCGTAGTCGCCTTGAGGATGGCTCGCGTCACGCGGAGAGCTACGCCCCCGCGTTCTTGCTTGTCGGCATCTGCGCTCCGCAACTTATCGTGATCGCCTCGTTGCCGCTCGGGGTCCATCTCGTGTGGTGGTTGGTCGGCGTTGTCGCCTTGAACGACGCGGGCGCGTACTTCGCTGGAAAGTATCTCGGAAAGAACAAGATGGCGCCCGCGCTCTCTCCGAATAAAACGATTGAGGGAAGCGTTGCTGGATACCTTATTGGCATCGTTGCGGGGGTGTTGCTTGGGCACGCCCTCCTTGATGGTGTTCTGAGCACCGCGGCGCTCGCGTTTCTCTCCTTTGTTGTCGTGATCTCGGCTCAGGCGGCCGACCTTTCCAAGTCGTACCTGAAGCGTCTTCGCGGGGTAAAAGATACCGGCGCGTTCTTCCCAGGGCACGGCGGCGTGCTGGATAGGTTCGATGGGATGATAGGGGCAGCCCCTGCCGTTATTTTGACCCTACTGCTACTTGGAGCGCTCTAGGATGGGAGCGCGACGTATCGCTGTTGTCGGCTCGACCGGTTCGATCGGGACCTCAACCCTTGAGGTAGTGAAGGCGCATCCGGGGAGGTTTGTGATCGATTGCCTCGTCGCTGGCCGTCGTGGTGACGTGCTCGCTGAGCAGGTACGAGCGTTCCGTCCGCGGATCGCCGCCGTGAGTGATGCCGCCGGATTTGAGGCGCTCTGCGCGGGACTGGGGGTGTCGACGACCTCCGCCCGGTGGAATGATACGGAACTTGTGTGTGGAGATGACCCTATCGTCAACCTTATTCGGGAGAGTCGTGCCGATGTGGTCGTCGCCGCTGTTGTCGGTATGGCAGGTCTCGCCGGCGTTCTCGCGGCGATCGATTCCGGTAAAGATATCGCGCTCGCGAATAAGGAGTCGCTCGTCGTGGGTGGGGAGCTCGTTATGGAGCGGGCTCGCGCTCAGGGGGTCTCGATTATTCCGGTCGATAGTGAACACTCCGCGATCTTCCAGGTCCTCCAAGGCACCCAGGAGGAGGACCTGGAGTCTGTCATTCTTACGGCCTCGGGAGGTCCATTCCTTCATACGCCACTCTCAGAGTTCGGTTCCATTACCCCTGAGCGTGCGCTCAAGCATCCGAAGTGGAACATGGGGGCCAAGATCTCTATCGATTCCGCCACCATGATGAATAAGGCTTTAGAGGTTATTGAGGCCCGGTGGCTCTTCAACGCTCCCCCGAAACGTATTGAGGTGATTATTCATCCTCAGAGCATCATCCACTCGATGATCCGTTTGGTGGACGGGACCGTGCTCGCGCAGCTCTCCGTTCCTGATATGAAGGGGCCTATCGCCTACGCCTTGACCTATCCGAACGACCGAGCCCGGGGGGTGATGGAGCGGCTCGACTTTACGAAGGTCACCGAGCTCACCTTTCTTCCGGTTAATGCCCAAAAATTCCCAGGATTACGCCGAGCTAAGGAGTGTCTTGAGGGGGCGAATGGAGCGTGCGCGGTCTTAAACGCCTCAAATGAGGTTGCCGTTGAGCTCTTTTTGAATAAGGTTATAGCCTTCGAGTCTATTCATAGATTGATAGGGGACGCACTTGAGAAGTTCGGCGCCCGGACTTATCAGAATGTGGAGGAGCTTTTCTCGTTGACCGATGAGGTGTCGGTCTGGGCTCGACAACACGCGACGAGTATTCGAACATAGAACTATGAGCATAATTACCGCTATCCTTGTCCTCGGTGTCCTCGTCTTCGTGCACGAGCTCGGCCACTTTCTCGTCGCGAAGTATTTCGGTGTGGGGGTGCTTGAGTTCGCGATCGGCTTCGGTCGTGTTCTGACGCGATTCCAGTTCGGAGAAACTACCTACTCGATTCGTCTGATTCCACTCGGTGGGTTCGTTCGCATGGCGGGAGACGACCCGACGATGGTGAACGGTGACTCAAACCGTAGTGATAAGGAGGCCGCTGAGCAGGCCGCGGCCGGAGCTTCGCCACTTGAGGGGAGCGATGAGAAGTTGACCCCGATCCAGGAGGCGATGGTCAAGGATAGGTCTCGCTGGTTCCTCAAACAACCGTACGGTCCTCGTGCCGCTATCGTTCTCGCGGGTCCGCTTTTTAACTTCCTCTTCGCCTGGGTCCTCGCGTCTGGCATGTACTATACTATCGGTCTCCCTAAGGTGATCGATGGTCCGGTGACGGTCGGTGGTGTGTCTCCGGGCATGCCGGCTGAGGTTTCCGGCATGAAGGTTGGGGATCGAATCCTCACCGTGAATGGTGAAACCGTTGAGACCTACGAGGAGCTGATCAAGATCGTTCGCGGCTCCGATGGTAAGTCCCTTAGTGTCAAAGTTGAACGACCAACGCAAGGAGATGTTGGGGCTACGGCGGCCGCGGATACGATCGAGCTCGTTATTAATCCGCAGGCGAGCAATCCCGAGCTCGATGCCCTTGAGGGTACCTCGGGTGACAAACCGACCTTCCGGATAGGTATCGCTCCCGCTTTCAAAAATGTGGAGTACGAAGAGGTTGGGTTTGTTGGCGCTCTCAACGCTGGCCAGAAGCAGGTGGTCGGCCTCTCCATGCAGACCTTGAGGGTCCTGAAAGGTCTTCTCACAGGACTTATCAATCCGCAGAAGGCTATCGGTGGCCCGATTGAAATTATCAAGCAAACCGCGCAGAGCGCTAACGAGGGATGGCTCGCGATTATCTCGATGATGATCTTCTTGAACGTTACCCTCGGAGTGATGAATCTGCTACCGATACCGGTGTTAGATGGTGGACACTTAGTCCTTTTCACCCTTGAGCGTCTTCGCGGTCGGCCCCTTAGTTTGCGGTTCCAAGAGTACGCGATGCGGGTAGGAATGACCCTTCTCCTGCTCTTGATGGTGTTCGCTATCGGGAACGATATCCGACGTATCCTGCCCTGGTCCCTGTTTTAGTGGTCGCTCTTTTGATAGCTGGGGCGGATGTCGATAGATTGTAAGAATGTCTTGGCGATCGATACGAGTGGCTCGTTCTGTAGCGTCGCGGTCCTCAACCACTCTGGCGCTCGTGCCAGCCTCTCTTCAGCGGGGTCTGGCGATCACTTCGAGCAACTTCCTTTGATGGTGGGTCGCGCATGCGCCGATGCTGGCATCACTCCCTCCGATCTCCGCTCAATCCGCATCGGTGTTGGCCCTGGGTCGTTCACGGGGCTGCGCATCGGTATGAGCTTCGCCAAGGGATTGGCCTGGTCGCTCCGCGTGCCCCTGATAGGATGCTCTTCGCTCGCCGGAGCGGCTACCGCGCTCATGTCGCGCGATAGTTCGGTGGGTCGCGTTGTCGTGCTTGCTGACGCCCGTCGTGATGAGGTGTTCGCCGCGGCGTATACTCGGGGGGTGTCGTTCGTGGAGGAGGTGGCTCCATGTATCGTGCCGGTAGGGGAGCTTGCCGGTTCGAAGTGGACCCAGCCGGGTACTCGTTGGGTCACCCCCCAGCGTGATTTTATCCCTCCTGGGTGCGACGTCGTGTCTGAAGCGTGTATCGCCGAGGGGCTTTTGATGGTGCCGGTGAGTGTTTCAGGGGCGTTTAGCCTTGAGGAAATCGCTGTTCTAGAGCCGACTTACCTGAGGGCGGTCGCCGCAAGGACGATAGAGGAGCGAAAGCAGGGGGCTTGACGGATCTGTGCGTCCCTGCTACGAAAGTGTTAAGGAGCCGTCTATCGACGGCCTCCGGCGCTTCTTTTTCAGTGTCCTTCGTCGGTGATGTGAGCGCCCCTTTCAATCCCTCGTACTGGGTTCCCTGTTAACGCCGCTCTCCTAGCGGTGGTACGGATGAGCAGTGACTCGTAGGGGCAAGGGGCGGGCAAGTGCGGCTGTTCGAGAGATGCTTAATCAAAAACAACTTTGTCGGATAGCACGTATCTGGACATCTGTATCGTAAAACTCCTAGGCATGTGACTCATTTCGGTGTCGCTGTCACTCGCGAGAGCGGGTGTGGCGAGCGCGAGGACGAGGGCTGAACGAGTAGTGTGTATAAACAATAAATCGAGTGTCACACCATGAACCTCAATGAATTAAAACGCCAAAAGACCGAAGAGCTCATGAAGTTGGCCGCCGAGTTCGATATCGAAGGCGCTAACAACATGAGACGCCAAGAGTTGATCTTCGCAATCCTCGCGGCTCAGGCGGATGCTAATGGAAGCATCTACGCCAGTGGCGTTCTTGAGTGCCTGCCGGATGGATTCGGATTCCTCCGCTCCCCCGATTATAACTATCTTCCAGGTCCAGACGATGTGTACGTCTCACCAGCGCAGATCCGACGCTTCGGATTGAAAACCGGTGACTCCCTTGAAGGTCAGATCCGCTCTCCGCGCGAGAAAGAGGGAGAGCGTTACTTCGCTCTCTTGAAGGTTAATTCCGTTAACTACGATCCACCAGAGGTGTTGAAGACGAAGATCCACTTCGACAACCTTACCGCTCTCTATCCAGATGAGCGTATCAAGCTCGAGACGAAGAGCGGCGCGCTCTCAACCCGAGTCATGGAGCTCTTCTGCCCAGTCGGTAAGGGACAGCGCGCGTTGATCGTAGCGCCTCCGCGCACTGGTAAGACTATCCTTCTTCAGAACATCGCGAACGCGATAACAGAGAATCACCCTGAGATCGTTCTTTTGGTTCTTCTCATCGATGAGCGTCCAGAGGAAGTTACGGACATGGCTCGTTCCGTTAAGGGAGAGGTTGTGAGCTCGACCTTCGATGAACCGGCTCAGCGCCACGTACAGGTCGCTGATATGGTGATCGAGAAGGCGAAGCGTCTCGTTGAGCACAAGCGTGACGTTGTGATCCTTCTTGATTCGATTACTCGACTCGCTCGAGCTTACAACACAGTGGTTCCTCCAAGTGGCAAGATCCTCTCCGGAGGTGTGGACGCGAACGCGCTCCACAAGCCGAAGCGTTTCTTCGGTGCCGCTCGTAACGTTGAGGAGGGTGGAAGCCTCACTATCATCGGTACCGCGCTCATCGAGACGGGAAGCCGAATGGATGAAGTTATCTTCGAGGAGTTCAAAGGAACCGGTAACAGCGAAATCGTACTCGATCGTAAGCTCGCTGAGCGACGTGTTTACCCATCGATGGACATCAAGGCTTCTGGAACCCGTAAAGAGGACCTCATCCTTGAGAACGACGTCATGCAGAAGGTATGGGCGCTCCGACGGGTGCTCAACCCACTCAACTCCGTTGAGGCTATGGAGTTCCTCATCAGCAAAATGGACGGAACGAAGAGCAACAAGGAGTTCTTGGATAAGATGAAGGGGTAAAGGATACCTCTTCTCATCTGAAGAGCGACTCGCTCTCTCGTCGTTGCAAAGGAACGGCGGGAGGGCAGTCGCCTTTTTTATTGGGCGAGACGCAGAGATATCCTCCTGGCCGTGACCTTACCCGGAGGGCCCGTGTCCACACGGGCCGGGTATGCACGAAGGTTCCCAGGAGGGTTCCGGCCTGTCAGGAGACAGGCCCTCCTGGGGACCACATCTAAGTCCGCACATTTCCCCTAATCCGAGGGGTCCCGGACGAGGCCGCTTCTGTACGCTTCTGTCCTCCAGCCTCCCAGCCTTTGCGTAGCGCCAATGAAGGTGGCACCCTTATGCAGTATTACAAAACGGATGATCTATGGGCCTTGGACCTTCAACCTCCTCTTTTCAACCTGAGCTAGAACCCGAATCGCTCGCTATTCTGACCTCACAGCGAGATCTCGCCCTGAAGCACAAGCAGGATGAGCGGCGCGAATGGTCTGCGCAAGAGTTGGCCCGACTCTCGCCCCTCTCGCTCGAGGCAGCCACGGCTCAAAGGTCGAGTCGCATTTGCAATACCCTTCTCGTTCGCCTTCAGGGCCACTAGATCTCTCCATGATACCGTTTGATCATACCGTCCGTATCCAGGCGACGGAGCGAGTAGCGGCAGCGCTGACTGAGGCCGGGTTTCGGTGCGAGTTTCGACGAGTCCCGGACGCCACCGAGAACTGTTTCCTGGAAGAGCTCTCTCTTCACGTTACCATTCCGTAAACACTTTCAGTGTGGCAGGGGTGTTACGCTCCGTGTCTGGGGCTTTCAGGGCAGTTCGCTTCACGCTAGTATTTCGCCCATGTCTCAAGACCGCACCGTAAAGATCCTCGCCGTTGATGATGAGCCCGATGGGTTGTACGCCCTTGAGCAGCTTCTCTTGCTGCGCGGTTATTCCGTGGTCACCGCTTCCTCGGGGACTGAGACCTTAGAGAAGGCTCGTAACGAGCGCCCTGACCTCATCCTTCTCGATGTGATGATGCCGGAGCCGAACGGATATCAAGTCGCGAAGATTCTCAAATCCGATCCGGAGCTGCGATACGTTCCGATCGTACTCCTGACAGGCAAAGATGAGCTTGAGGATATTATTCACGGGCTCAATCAGGGAGCTGATGACTACATCTGCAAACCGTACAACTCGCACGAATTGATCGCGAGGGTTCATGCCGCTCTTCGAGTGCGCTCCCTCTATGGTGAACTTCGAGAGGCGAAGGTCGCGCATCGTCGGCTCCAAGCCCGAATGGAGGAGGCCTTCTCATTCTCGAACATCATCGGTCGCAGTTCCGCGATGACCTCCTTGTATGAGGTAATGACGAAGGTCGCGGACTCCGATGTTCCCGTACTCGTCACGGGCGAGTCCGGTACTGGCAAGGAACTTGTCGCCACCGCGCTTCATACGAACGGTCCCCGTAAGGATAAAGCGTTCGTCGTCGCGAATTGCTCCGCGTTTAATGAGAACCTTCTTGAGTCAGAGCTTTTCGGACATGTGAAGGGCGCCTTCACCGGGGCTCTTCGAGATAAGCAGGGGCTCTTTGAGGTCGCTGACGGCGGTACCTTCTTCTTGGATGAATTAGGCGAGATGAGCCCCGCTCTTCAAGTCAAGTTGCTCCGTGTTCTTCAGGACGGCACCTTCATGCCGGTCGGGGGAACGAAGCAGGTGCGGGTTGATGTGCGTGTGATAGCGGCTACCAATCGCAATCTTGAGGAGATGGTGAAGGCTGGGACGTTCCGCGAAGATCTCTACTATCGACTTAATGTGGTGAATCTCTCCTTGCCGCCGTTGCGCGAGAGAAGGGGGGACGTTCCGCTTCTGGTCGAGTTCTTTCTTAAGAAGGTCGCGGCGAAGAGTGGGAAGGCTCAAAAGGAGATCGCGTCTGACGCTATGGCGGCGCTGGAGGCTTTCTCATGGCCGGGGAATATTCGACAACTTGAGAACGAGCTTCAACGCGCCTACGTAATGGCGGGAAAGGAGTCTCTCTTAACGCGGGCGTGTCTTTCGCCAGCGGTGGTCGCGAGTGGAGCTACGGCCGATGGTGACGTTACCTTTCCGCAAGAGGGAAAGCTTAAAGACGTCCTGGAAAGCGTCGAGCGGGATATGATCGTGGCTACGCTTAAGCGATGTGATGGTAACAAGAGTGAGGCAGCCCGCCAGCTCGGCATCTCACGCTCTAATCTGATCGCGAAAGCGCAGAGTTTTGGAATTGAGTAACGAGGTATGGTAACCGGCATTATTCTTTCCGGCGATCTGATGTTTATCTCCAAGGTTAAGGAGGTAGCGGCAGCCTCGAATACGCAGGTGAAGGTCGCTCGATCCCTCGAGGCGCTCGAGCGAGCTCTTAGCGAGGCCTCGACGCCAGGAGTTCTGATGGTCGACCTTGAGAAATGTGGAGCTCCTAAGGATGCTCTCCAAGAACCAGTGGCTCGCCTCATCGCGCAAGGATGGCGGGTCGTGAGTTTCTTCTCTCACGTGCACGAGGAGGTTGCGGGGGAGGCTCTTAGCCTCGGGCTTGGTGAGGTTATGCCCCGTTCGAAGTTTGTGCGGGTCTTGCCGGGGCTCTTCGTTCCGTAGGGAAGCGAGGCATCTTCGGTCTAACCGGTTTTTTTTCTAACTGTCCGCAGCTGCTCTGTATTGGAACGATATCGCTGGCAAACCCGTGTTTGTTTGCGCAGTGTGCTGTTTTTTCAGTTGAAACCATAAAATGTCTCGCCCATCTCCTCAAACTCCTTTAGGGGGCTTGGATGGCGAGCCGATACTAAAGGTAGGGGTGTGATAGCCACTGTTGAGGCCTCCACCTTCTCTATTCGTCAGTAGCAAAGTTGCTTGAAAGTTGTTGTGCGGTGTCGACTAGCAACCCGAAGTTAAAACGTCATGACCGAATTTTTCTCTCATCCTTGGTATCTCGCGGTAGTGCCCGCGTGCGCGCTTGTGGGCGCTCTCGTCGTGAGTAAGCTACTCAACATCTCCCACCTCGCCTCGCTTTTTGGAGCGTTTGCTCCCCTCGGGTTGCCGTATGCCGATCTCTCTCTCTCCTCTCAGTCCCTTATCTCGAAACCTCCCGTGCAAGTTCTTGGAGGGTGGGGAATTATGCTTGTCCTTGCGCTGGTTTGGGTGGTGATGAGGACCCTCCTTCGAGCGGTAAAGGGGCCTATGGGACTTCTCCGGGTAGCGTATTCCCTTCTTCTCGCGGCGGCTGGTGGGGTCGTGCTGCTCCTGGTCGTGGATCCAGAAACGCTTCAGACTATCGCCCCCGCATGGAGGGAATCGTTTGGAGGAATCCTTCTCACCACGATGGTAGCGAGTTTAGGGCTCACCTTGATCCGGGTATTCCGATCCGCGGCGTTTCTCGTCGTATGTTCTGCGGCGACAGCGGTCCTCGCAAGTCAGGTCCTCTTTGAGAAGATGCCGTTTGACCTTGAGAGAGATGATTTGCAAAAAATTCACAACTCCTTGCCGGCTTCCCTGCCGCAGGGGCTTGTTGAATCCGGGTTTGATAAACTGGTGAATGCGAGATCCTCATCCCGGTCAGTATTTCGCCCCTCGGATTCCGTCGATATTGAGTCCTGATAGAGGCGGAGAACGCCTCGCCCCCAAACTTAATCTTAGGGAAGCGAGGCACCTACTAATAGCCTGATTGTGGAGCTCGGCACGTGGGGTTTGGCCTCGCTTCCTTAGGGAGAGTTCGTAGGGGGTAGCCGTCGCCGTGCTCGTTTGAATTGCTTAAGATGAATCGGGGATTCCCGCTACGGTCTACGATGCCTGACGATCTCAAGCGCAACAAGAATAGCCGATACAGAGAGGAGTCCAACCCCTCCAAGTGAGACGATCTGATAAAAGCTCTGCTTCGATTCAAGTCGCTCAAGGAGGACAGGATCCAAGGTGCCCATCTCGACACGCTTACGATGAAGAGCTTCGACAGCCTCCTCGAAGTAAATCCCTTTGCGATATCCCATGATGATGTTCCCGGTGCCGATGACAAGGAAGAGAAGGGCGGCGAGGGTGATGCCTGAGAGGTGTCTTCGGTGACGCATAGGGGTATGGCGAAACGTTCCATGAAGAGGGGCACTTCGCTCACCTCCCGAACGCGAAGATCTCTCGTACGCGGGGGATCCTCGTGTCTCTTATGCACACTATACCTCGCTCCCCCGCGGAGAGAACATAATTCCGCGCAGAGGCCGCGGCTAGGCCTAACTTCAGTCTGGTGGAAAAAGGGGGGCCGCTATAAGAGATATCTATGAGCGGAGAGGCCGTTGAAACCCCGGCACCACAATCTGTTGAGCCACCTCCAGCGCCCCAAAAAGCGGTCGCTACGGGAGACCCCTTAGTCCGTCTCTGCCTGGTGGCGCTTCTGTTATTTGTTGGTTACAAGGTAGTCCCATTCTACTACTATTACTTCGATATCAAGAGTAACTGCGCGCAGGTATTACAAAACGCCGATGTGCGGTCCGATGAGGAGCTTCGCCGGGAGTGGTTGGAGGTTATTCGTACCCACGGTATCGAGAAGGAGCCCCGAGATATCGGTATACAGAGGATTGGTGGGCGGATAAAAATGTGGCTAAACTATCAGGAGGAGCTTGATGTGTCCCTTCTAGGCCATCATTTTACCCTCTACACCTTGGATTTTACCCCCTCGGCAGAGGTAGGTGACGAGGAGTAAGGAAATCGACGTATGACAGATAAGTTCAAGCCGGTACCGAGAGAGTGGCAGACGGTCATGGATGAGGAGACTATCTCCCGTGCCATCTCTCGCATGAGTTACGAGATACTTGAGAAGGATCGTGACATTAAGCACCTGGCTATCGTGGGAATCCGTACCGGGGGCGAGTATCTTGGCAAGCGCCTTCAGCAGGAGATCCAAAGGATAGAGGGCGTTGAGGTATCCTACGGCATTATCGACATTACCCTCTACCGGGACGACCTCTCAGCCGCTCAATCTCAGCCAACCTTACGGGGAACGGATCTTCCGTTCCGTATCGCGGGGTCTCGAATCGTCTTGGTGGATGATGTGCTCTTTACCGGTCGTACCATTCGCTCGGCGCTCGACGCGATAATCGATTTCGGGCGTCCCCGACGGGTGGAGCTGGCCGTGTTGTGCGACCGTGGCTACCGTGAGTTGCCCATCCAGGCTGATTACGTCGGTAAGGTTGTTCCGTGCCAGCGAAATCAATTGGTGCGGGTGCGGCTCAGCGAGATGGGGTACCGTGACGGAGCGTACCTCATCGACCGGGAGGACCGTTAGGCGGCCCCCTTTTTCTGAAGCGTATCCTGGAGGCTAAACCACGGTCTCAGCAGGTAGTGGAATCGCTATTTCAGAAACCCATCGCAAATCCCATTCTTCGGAAAAATCTTTACAAGAATCGAAGGGTAATCTCTTGTAAAGTTTGCTCTAGTGGGATTAACTCACGACTCGATGGTCGACCACCTGTTGGGATTACAAGGGCTTTCGAAGAGTGAAATTTATCGGTACCTCGACACGGCACACTCGTTTGTAGAGGTGTCTGAGCGGGACATCAAAAAAGTTCCAACACTCCGCGGAAAAACAATAGTAAATATATTCTTTGTGCCGTGCACTCGGACGCTCGCCAGCTTCTAAATAGCTGGCAAGCGACTCTCTGCCGATACGATTAACGTCAGTATTGGGTCGAGTTCGGTCAAGAAGGGCGAGACGCTGCTTGATACTGTTCGCACGCTCGAATCTATGAAGCCCGATGTTCTCGTCATGAGGCATTCGGAAAGTGGAGCCCCACATTTCGCCGCGCAGTGTCTTTTAAATACATCTGTTGTTAACGCCGGGGATGGGCAGCACGAACACCCGACCCAAGCGCTTCTCGACCTCCTCACCATGCGCCAGCACTTCAAAGGGCGAGGGATTGAGGGGTTAAAGATTGGGTTTGTTGGCGATGTCCGACACTCCCGGGTGGCGCGAAGCAGTGCCTGGTCCCACTTGGCGCTTGGGAATGAGGTCCGTCTTATCGGTCCCAAGACCTTGGTGCCGGAGGATTTCGGGCGGGGAGCTTTCGGCCCAGGTAGGGTGCAGGTGTTCGATAGACTTGAGCCCGGACTTGAGGGGCTCGATGTTGTGGTCGCCCTCCGCATGCAGCTTGAGAGGCAGGAGGAACACTACGTTCCGAACCTCGATGAGTACAGCCGTGAGTATTGCATCAGTGAGAGTCTCCTTTCGAAGGTGGCTCCGAATAGTATCGTTATTCATCCGGGTCCTATGAATCGAGGGACGGAGATCACGAGCGATGTCGCCGATGGTCCCCGGTCATTGATCCGGCAACAGGTCACGAACGGAGTGGCGGTGCGCATGGCGGTTCTCTACCTCCTCGCCCGTAGCGTTCAGTCCCTTGAGGAGGTTGCTCATGGCTAAGGCGAAACCAGTTGTTATTCACGGTGGAAAGGTCATTGACGCATCCTCCGATCGCAATGGCGATTTCGATATCTTGATCGATGACGGAAAGATAGCGGCTATCGAGAAGCCTGGTGTTCTGAAATCGAAAGCGGAGGCTGACCACATCGACGCCACGGGACAGTGGGTAATGCCTGGATGTGTGGACCTGCACGTGCACCTCCGTGAACCTGGAGAGGAGTGGAAGGAGACCATTCAAACGGGCGCTGAGGCGGCCGCGCTCGGCGGCTATACCTCAATCTGCTGCATGCCGAATACAAAGCCGGCGAACGATTCTCCTGAGGTCACTCGATTCATCCTTGAGAAAGCGAAAGCCGCTGGCGCTTCTCGTGTTCTTCCGATCGGCGCTATCTCGATGGAGCGAAAGGGCAAGCAACTCGCGCCGTACCATGAGCTCGCGAAGGCTGGGTGTGTGGCGTTTTCTGATGACGGCGATCCGGTCGAGGACGCAGGGCTGATGCGCCGAGCCCTTGAGTGGTGCTTAATGCTTGGATTGCCGCTCTCATGTCATGAAGAGGATCGTAATTTAAGCTGCGGCGGGTGCATGAACGAGTCGCCCCTCTCGCTGCGTCTGGGACTGAAAGGTTTTCCAGGTGTCGCCGAGGACGTCATGATCGCCCGTGATATCGAGCTCGCTCGATTCACCAAGGGTAAGGTGCATATCTGTCACGTCTCGACCGCTCGAGGCGTCGAGCTCATTCGTCGCGCCAAGAACGACGGCATCAACATCACCTGCGAGGTGGCTCCGCACCACCTGCTCCTTAACGAGTGCTGCGTTGAGACGTACGATACCACGTACAAGATGATGCCGCCGCTCAAGGGGGACGATGATATCGGGGGGTTGCTTGAGGGGTTAAAGGACGGAACGATAGACGCCATCGCGAGTGACCACGCCCCACATCACGCCGATAGTAAGCTTGTTGAGTTTTCGCGCGCGACGGTCGGTATCCTTGGGCTCCAAACCAGTTTGCCCCTCCTCATGGAGATGGCGGCGCAGGGGGTTATCTCTCGCACTCGAATGGTGGATCTCCTCTGTTCCGGTCCATGTCGCTCATTCGGTCTTGATTACGGCACCTTGAAGATTGGGCGAGATGCTGACGTCATCGTTGTCGATCCCGCTCGAACCTGGACCTTCTCGTCGGATGAGATCCGCTCAAAGTCAAAGAACAGTCCGTTTGTCGGACGTACGTTAACCGGCCAGGCTCTCCACACCTTCGTCAGTGGACGTCACGTCGTGACCGAGGGGCGATTGATGTCAGAGTTAGCAAGCGCCGTAGCCGCGAATTCAAAATAAGAGAGAGCACGATATGAAGAACGAGCGACCACATACTGGAGCGCCTGAGGCGAGGGGAGAGATAGGCTACCTCGCGTTCGCGGATGGAACGGTCTTCAAGGGAAGGTGTTTCGGCGCCTTGCGAGGCGCTGGGGATCCGGTGACCGGAGAGGCGGTGTTTAACACCTCGATGTATGGGTACCAAGAGATCCTTACTGACCCGAGCTACGCTGGGCAGATAATGTGCTTCACCTATCCGCACATCGGTAACGTAGGATGCAACGAGGAGGATGTAGAGTCTTCGCGTGTGTTCACCGAGGGGCTCGTGGTTCGCGCCGCGCACAAGACCCCTTCGAACTTTCGGTCAACGGTATCGCTGCAAAGCTACCTTGCCAGAAACAATATCATGGGACTCGAAGGCGTGGACACACGCGTTGTGGTTTCGCACCTCCGTGACCACGGTGCTCAGATGTCAGTCATGGCTGGCGGTGAGGGGGTCAAGCCTGATGAGTTGGTTGATCGAGCGAAATCCCTCGGCTCGATGGAGGGCAAGGATTACGTGAAGCACGTCGCGTGCAAAGAGACCTACACCTGGGATCATCTCTCATGGAGCTTGGCTCACGGAAATTCCCGGAAGCTATCCCAAGAGCAGCTCGTCTCTCGACCACACGTTGTGGCGGTGGACTGTGGTGTGAAGATGAACATCCTTCGCCTCCTCGTTGATGTTGGATTTCGTGTGACGGTAGTTCCCGCTGGCACAGGCGCTGATGAGATCATGGCGCTCAGGCCTGATGGGGTGTTCCTCTCGAACGGGCCGGGCGATCCGGCGACCCTTGGATACGTCGTGAAGCCGGCGAAAGAGTTGCTCGGCAAGGTCCCGATGTTCGGCATCTGCCTCGGTCATCAGATCCTCGGACAGGCGTTCGGCGGCTCTACCTACAAGCTCAAATTCGGCCACCGAGGTGGTAATCATCCCGTACGCGATGAAACAACGGGGAAGGTTGAGATCACCGTGCAGAATCACGGCTTTGCGGTCCAAAAAGAGGGGCTCTCGAGCAAGGTAAAGGTCTCTCACCTCAATCTGAACGACGACACGGTTGAGGGACTCGAATCGAAGGAGCTCAAGGCGTTCTCGGTGCAGTATCACCCCGAGGCGTCGCCCGGTCCTCACGATTCTCGATATCTCTTTAAGCGATTTTTTGACCTGGTCGTAGGGGCAGGAGCCTAACATGCCAAAAAGAACTGATATTAAATCCATCCTCCTTATCGGCTCGGGGCCGATCATCATCGGCCAAGCGTGTGAGTTCGATTACTCGGGTACACAGGCGATTAAGGCCCTTAAGCAAGAGGGATACAAAGTAATCCTTGTTAATTCAAATCCGGCAACGATCATGACCGACCCGGAGTTCGCGGATAGGACCTATATCGAGCCGATCACCGCGGATTTCGTTGAGGAGATCATCAAGAAGGAGCGTCCAGACGCGGTACTGCCGACGATGGGAGGGCAAACGGCTCTTAATACCGCGCTCGAACTTGAGGAGCGAGGGGTATTCGAAAAGTACGGATGCAAGCTTATCGGCGCCAACGTTGAGGCCATCAAGACCGCGGAAGATCGCGATCTCTTTCGCAAAGCGATGGATGAGATCGGGCTTGAGTCCGCTCAATCGATGCTCGCTACCTCGATCAAGGACGCCGAGGAGGCCGCGAAGGTTCTTGGATATCCGCTCGTGCTTCGTCCATCTCGTACCCTCGGTGGTACCGGAGGTGGTATCGTAAAATCGGCGGACGAGCTTCATCGCAAGGTCGGCATCGCGCTCGCGGCGAGCCCGAATCACGAGGTTCTCATCGAGGAGTCGCTCCTTGGATGGAAGGAGATAGAGCTTGAGGTGATGCGCGACCTCAAGGATAACGTGGTGATCGTGTGTGGCATCGAGAACTTTGATCCGATGGGCGTTCACACCGGTGATTCCATAACGGTAGCTCCAATTCAGACCCTCACCGACAAGGAATATCAACTCCTCCGTGACGCGGCGATCAAGGTTATGCGCCGCATCGGTGTCGATACCGGCGGATCGAACGTGCAGTTCTCGCTCAATCCCAAGGACGGACGCATTATCGTTATTGAGATGAACCCGCGTGTATCGCGTAGCTCTGCGCTCGCCTCGAAAGCGACGGGATTCCCGATCGCGAAGATCGCGGCCAAGCTCGCGGTAGGATACACACTCGACGAGGTCGCGAACGACATTACGAAAGAGACCCCCGCGTGTTTCGAGCCGTCGATCGATTACGTTGTGGTTAAGATTCCACGATTCAACTTCGAGAAGTTCCCAACAGCGGATACAACCCTCGGCACTCAGATGAAATCGGTAGGAGAGGTGCTCTCGTTCGGTCGCACCTTTCAAGAGGCGCTCCAGAAGGCGATGAGCTCGATGGAGATGGACACCTATGGATTCGACCGAGCGAAGCTCACCAAGGATATGGGCAGGCAGGAGTTGCTCGATGCGAGTGGCGTATCGGGTCCTCACCGTCTCTGGTTGGTAGGCGAGGCGCTGCGAGCTGGGTTCTCCGTGCGTGACCTCTATCAAACAACCGCTATCGATCCATGGTTTCTAGGACAGATTGAGGAGATCATTCAGCGTGAGG
>JAULVA010000223.1:0-3095 GCA_032111275.1 Bdellovibrionota bacterium | reverse complement strand
CCTTGAGAGTCTCGACAGTGATGCGCTCCATGAGATTAAGGGCATGGGGTTCACCGATCGTCGCCTTGCGCAGCTCCTCAACACGAAGGAGTCAGTTGTTCGCGCCTACCGGAAGAAGCTCAATGTGAAGAGCTCCTTCAAGTCAGTCGATACCTGCGCGGCTGAGTTCGTTGCGCACACACCATACCTGTATTCATCGTACGACCAGGGAACGGATGCTCCACCTACGGATCGGAAGAAGGTGATGATCCTCGGTGCCGGACCAAACCGTATCGGGCAGGGGATCGAGTTCGATTATTGCTGCGTGCACGCAGCGATGGCGCTCAAGGAGGATGGGTACGAGACCATCATGGTGAACTGCAACCCTGAGACCGTTTCCACGGACTACGACACGAGCGATAGGCTCTATTTCGAGCCGTTGACGGTCGAATCGGTACTCTCGATCGTTGAGCGTGAGAAGCCGTACGGTGTGATCGTGCAGTTCGGTGGGCAGACACCACTGCGTATCTCCAATGAGCTCGCGGCGCTTGGGGTGCCGATTATCGGTACCTCCGTTGATTCGATCGATGTAGCGGAGGATAGAGAGCGGTTCTCGGGGTTAATCAAGAGGCTTGGACTGAGACAACCGCAGTACGCCACAGCGCGCTCCGCTGAGGAGGCTCTTGAAGCGGCCCGTCACGTTGGGTTTCCTCTCATGATTCGTCCATCGTTCGTGCTCGGTGGTCGAGCGATGCGGGTCATCTATACCGAGGATGAGGTGAAGGCGTACATGCAGGAGGGGGTTGAGGTCTCTCACGATCGTCCTGTGCTCCTCGATCGGTTCCTCGATTCGGCGATTGAGGTCGACGTTGACGCGGTGAGTGATGGAAAGGAGGTGCTGATCGCGGGCGTGATGGAGCACATTGAGCCAGCCGGTATCCATTCCGGTGATAGCTCCTGTTGCTTGCCCCCTCAAACCCTTTCGACAACCGTGGTTGAGGAGATGAAGCGACAGGCTAAGATCCTAGCCAAGGAGCTTCAGGTAGTCGGTCTTATGAACATCCAGTTCGCCGTTACGCAGGCCGGGGATATCTTTATCCTTGAAGTAAATCCTCGCGCATCGCGAACCGTTCCGTTTGTCAGTAAGGCCACAGGTATTCCATGGGCTAAGGTCGCGTCGCGAGTAATGGCGGGTAAGACCTTGCGAGAGATCGGGGTGCGGGAGGTCGAGCCTTCCGGGTACGTCTCGGTAAAGGCATCGGTATTTCCGTTCAGTAAGTTCCCTGGGGTCGATACGATCCTTGGACCGGAGATGAAGTCGACGGGCGAGGTTATGGGCATTCACGCGAACTTTGGTGGGGCGTTCGCGAAGAGCCAGTTCGCCTCGAATACGGGACTTCCCTCCGCGGGGAAGATATTCTTGAGCATCCGAGATCGTGACAAAGAGCCGTTGCCGATGATGGTGAAGCGGCTCACCGGTCTTGGTTTCTCGGTTGTGGCCACGAAGGGATCCGCGCAGTTTCTGAAAGACCAAGGGATCGAGGTTGAGATCGTGAACAAGGTTCGGGAGGGGTCGCCGCACATCGTGGACATGCTTGGGCGCGGTGAGATCGTGATGGTGATCAACACCCCTGAAGGGTGGCAGCCGGTGATGGATTCGAAGTCTATTCGCATCGTCGCGAATGAGATGCGCATCCCGACCTACACAACGATAGCCGCTGGTCGCGCGGTATCAGAAGCTTTGCAGATGGTAAAAGATAAAAGCTATCTGACCGTGAGAGCATTGCAGGACTATCTCGCCCCGCGAACGAACGAGGATCTCGCCGTTACGGCGAGTGTCGCTATGCGGTAAGCGCAGGCCGTGAGGGATATCCCGAGTCTGAACTTTCAGTGAGGGTGCGTCTCAGCGGGGCTCCGAGGGACGTTTCAAGCTCGAGGGAAGTTTTAGGGCAGGCCTGGGCAAGAGCGCCTAACACGCGTGTGTGGTGGTTAGTCGCTTTGGATCTCAGCAGGAGGTCAATCACGTTGTTCATCTTAGAAAGCTGAGTGGAGGCCCGATGCACATGGGTCGCGATGTGTGTTACTTGGTCCGGCCCGAGTTCGATAAGGTATTGCAGAGAGTCGAGCGCTCGTAAGGCGTTTGTGACCTGTTGCTTCCCATAATGGATCGTTTTCTTAGCCTCGGCCGATCCCGGGATAAAAGTTTGGGCCTCGATAAAGATGGGTTGCGCGTTTCTCAGATACTCGGCGAACGCGTCGATGCGGGCGCGGATGGACTCAAGGGTCTCTTTTCGTTTCGGGGAGAGCGCAGGAAGCTTCAGTTCGCCGGGACCGAGCTGTAAGGAGTTTTGGCCATTCGTGTGTGCTGGATCGAGTCTCATACGGTAAGCTTCTTTAGCGCTATTGTACGTGAGTCCCGGCCCTAATCCACCTGTTTTGGGGGTAAGATTGGCTCGTAAAATTCAGCGAAATCAGGCAGACGGCTCGAGTGCTTGGTAGACAAAACACTGTCAGCACAGGTGTTTACAGAGGGATGCTCGCGAGCGCTCCACAGCAGATCGGTGTCGAGGGCCGGCCCCCGAACTCTCGGTGACGTAACCATTTACACCTCCCTTGCCCTTTGATAACCTGTTGCGATAGCTAAAGATATTTCTATCTCTTCACGCATCCTACCGGTTGTGTAAGGTAGAGTTTGGCGGATGTCTCCCGCGCTTTGCTTCAAGAGCGCGCGTCATCTGAATTTGTCCCAGAGGGAGTTTGTAAAATATGGCCCGCATTACCGTCGAAGATTGTCTTGTTCAGGAGAATAACCGTTTCTCGCTCGTGCAGCTTGCGTCGAAGCGAACCAAGCAGCTCTTGCAGGGATCTTCTCCGCAGATCACCGATCGACGAAACAAGTCGGTGGTTACCGCTCTTCGTGAGATCGCGGGTGGAAAGGTTCGTTTCATGACTCCAGACGAGACGATTCAATACGAGGCTGAAAAAGCCCGTGAGGCTGAGGAGGCTCGTATAGCGGCCGCTACTGAGCGTGAGCGTCGTCCAGAGATCGGCGCGGGACTCTTCGGAAACGGTGGAGATACACGTTCAAGTGATTTTCTCCGTGAATCGCTCGCGAA
>JAULVA010000222.1:1393-2412 GCA_032111275.1 Bdellovibrionota bacterium | reverse complement strand
AGATAGGCTTGCACGCGGGGTGTGATGACATCGGTAGCACCATGATGGAGGAGAATGTAGTCTCTCAAGCCGGCGCGCCGACCGCTCAAAAGTGGTCGATGAGCCCAGAGGAACTTGAGCAACACATTCGACAAGCGGGCTTTACCCCTCAAGAGAGAGATAGCGCGTTCAATATACTTAGAAGAGGCAACTCGTATGACAACCAAGAAAAAGCGCTCGCTCACGGGGCTTAAAGTTACCGGCAATCTTCACATCGGAAACTACCTGGGCGCGCTCATGCCGGCTCTTGAGCTAACCAAGACCTACGATTGCATCTACTTCATCGCGGACCTCCACTCCCTTACGACGCAACGAGACGCAAACGCCCTCGCCTCGCAGACCTTGGACCAAGTCGCGACGTGGCTCGCGCTCGGGCTCGACACCGACAAGCACATCCTCTTCCGACAGTCCGACGTCACTGAGGTTACGGAGTTCGCTTGGTATTTAAGCTGCGTAACAGGGCTTGGACTTCTTGAGAAAGCGCACGCCTACAAAGACGCGCTCGCCAAGGGACTTGAGCTCAATCACGGCACCTTCGCCTACCCAGTTCTCATGGCGGCAGATATCTTGATGTACGAGCCAGATGTAGTGCCTGTCGGAAAGGATCAGAAACAGCACCTTGAGTTCACTCGCGACATAGCGGGCTCCTTGAACGCGCTCTACGGAGACCTCCTCAAGCTTCCAGACGCGCTCATCGACGAGCGTGTCATGCTCATTCCCGGCCTTGATGGACAGAAGATGTCCAAGTCGTACAACAATGAGGTTCCTCTTTTCTGCGACGAGAAAACTCTCCGCAAAAAGATCATGTCCATGAAGACGGACTCTACCGGGCTTGAAGAGCCCAAGACTCTGAAGGGCTCAGTCGTTGGCGACCTTCTCTCCCTCTTTGGAACTCAAGCGCAATTTGATGACCTCGCCGCGCGGCTTCAGAAGGGCGGACTCGGTTGGGGACACGCTAAGGAGGAGCTCTTCCAGGTGAT
>JAULVA010000222.1:0-1383 GCA_032111275.1 Bdellovibrionota bacterium | reverse complement strand
GGTGATCAATGAGCACCTTAAGGAGAAGCGCGACCGGTACAACGAGGTTCGCGCCGATGAATCATTACTCCACAAAGAGTTGAAGAAGGGCGCGGAGAAGGCGAAAGCTCTCGCCCATCCAACTCTGAACAGAGTGCGTAATGCTGTTGGGTTCCGATAAGATCACCGCATATCTATCACGCGACGAGTGGACCGCTCGAAAGATCGCTCATGTTGAAAGGGTTTCGGTGTGGGCCGATGACCGTACCCGTCGCGCCTCACACGATGTAGCTCATCCAGTGTATGACTTCCTCTTTGAGTATTACCCTTTTCGCCCTTCGCACTTAAAACGGTGGAGCCCTGGGGCCGGAGTGTTCCTGCAATCCTCTTCTCTCAAGGAGCTTGATTGGCAGGAAGACTTTACGGCGCGCGAAGATGGATGCTTTATTCCCCATAGCAGCTTCCCCGAGCGACGCGTTCCATTTCTCTCGTGGGCGCTTAAGTACCTCTCCGCGATCGCGGCTCGACCACCCCAATTTAGCTGTTTCGGCCTTCACGAGTGGGCGATGGTGTATCGGTGCGACACGCCGCGGCACAGCAAGGTCCCCTTGAGGCTTTCGCCAGGGGAAATTAACGCGGTCGTTGAGGGATCAGATCTTCGATGCACCCACTACGACGCATTCCGATTCTTCACCGCCGATGCCGTCCCGCTCAATCGAAATCAACTTAATCGAGAGGTGACAACTGATTTCGACCAGCGCGCCTGTATCCATGTGACGATGGACCTATACAAGTTCGCGCACAAGATAGCGCCGTGGTGCTCCAGTGAGCTTATCGCTGACGCCTTTATGCTTGCCGCTGACGCGAGGCGTATTGATATGCGCGCGAGCCCATACGATCTACGAGACCAAGGCTTTGAGCCGATCTGTATTGAGACCAGTGCCGGCCAGGAAGAGTACATTAGAGAGCAGCGACGACTCGCTGAACAGGCGATACCAGTGCGAGCGGCGTTGATCGAAGTGTACCAGGTATTACTGGCCGCCCGAGATGTAAGCGCTCACGTTGTGGAAGCGGCGTAACCCTTTCGCCCTGCCGAAAAGACGCGCGGCCTAGGTCTGTAACGGAAGATTACACACCTTAAGGAGCTTGCTGGTACTCCTCAGCTAGATCGCGCCAGTGCTCTGGATGAAGGAAGAGCTCCGCGAACTGTGGTGAATGGAAGTCTCGCATGGTTCCTGAGGTGGGATCTCGAAACGTAAGTCGGTGAACATTGGGGAGCCTGCTGACAAGGCCCTCAAGCCTCTTTTGAATCATGTTGGCGGCGACGCCAGGCGAAATCGGAAAGATGGATAGCATCTCCTGTGCTTTTTTGGTGAGATCATGCGTCTTTACCCATGCGGGCAG
>JAULVA010000221.1:0-13063 GCA_032111275.1 Bdellovibrionota bacterium | reverse complement strand
AGTCTTGATTTCTTTTTCGCCCCTTGGCGAGGAGGTCCTGACTGTCGCGTCGGCTGCTTTGGATGAACAACTGACATCGTAAGTCTGACCTGTCCCCAGAGGCACTAGCGCTACCCCTAGCCTGGTGCCTCTGGCGCGACTCATGAGTTTTTTGAATCGGTTCTTTCGTTGCGTTCTTCGATGTTTTTTCGGTGCATTCCGGGCGACATAGCCGTATGGTAACTGCTGAAGGATGGAGGGCCTTGCGCTCAACACCTCGCGTATCTTGCCTTTACGACAGATGAAGGAGCTTCTGATGGCACTCGAAACGACCGCTCACATAACTCCAGCTCAAACGGTGACCCACGCTCGCGCCAGCGCCTCATTCTCAAGAGACTTCATCCACACCCGCGCGACCGTCGAGGTTGCACCGGGCGAAGCAAGCCCGCGCACGACCGCGACCGCCAGTGTCGTTACGTCGAAGACCGGTAG
This sequence comes from Bdellovibrionota bacterium, assembly GCA_032111275.1. GTDB lineage: Bacteria > Bdellovibrionota_C > UBA2361 > UBA2361 > OMII01 > OMII01. The sequence goes on along the minus strand of JAULVA010000221.1, from coordinate 12,592 downwards.
CGATACTCAATTCTGGGCGCTCCGTACATCGCTGCAGGTTTTTCACCAAGCCTCGGGACGATTCATCACCGTCGAGAACGCGCTCTATGATCTACCGTTAGACCCTAGATCTACCGTTAGACCCTAAAACCCTCCTCTCGCTGCATGATGACGCGACATGGAGTGTAACTCTCAGAGATGGTCACGACACGCTCAGCGCCATCTTCAGACATTCAACAGAGGAGGCGACGATCCGGGGCCTTGAGCTCGCGGACGTGTGGCAGATGATCAACGCATCAGAGGGCCAGGCCACAAAGGACGCCGAGGCTGAGCTTCGAGCTATCTCGATGCTTTTGGCCAACAAGATCCGGCAGGCGTTCCCTCACTCGTAGCAAACCTGGAACAGCACACCTGGAACAGCACACCTGGAACACCCTACTTTTCTGGGCCGTCAAATCTGGAACACCCTACTTTTTCCCACAACTTTCGGTGTCCGTCTCCGAAAAGTAGGTATGCCTCGAGCAAATCGCGCATTCTCCGATAATACTGTCTACGAGATCGTTCCCCGAGCGCGAGAAAGCCTGCCCATGCCTCCGACCCAAACCTCAAACGAGCTAAAGCTCGGAATCCTCGGAAGAACACAGCGAGATAGTAAGGTTGAGCTCTGTCACTTTGTTGATATGAGCAACCATAGTCATACGCTTGCGGTGTCCAATAATTGCAACAAAGTAAGTCAGTTCTACATGGAACTTCAAAAGAAGACGACCGATGCCGTAAAAGCGCTCCTTAAACTCCCTTCTCTGTCTTTATGGGAGGATCGACCAACGGTCGCCGAGGTTGCGACCCTAGACGATGCGATCAAGCGAATTGCATATATCTATTGTAATCCATCAAACGCATCACTGTGTGACTCGATTGAACAGTATCCCGGAATAAATTCCTGGTCAGCATTTCTAACGTGTGAGCCCAGAGTAGACGCAGAGGTAGTAATCGATGCGCGGTGGTATCCTGTATCAGAGATTCCACAACTACCCTCTCGCTCACTTTCCCCAAAACAAGATACACGCCTCTTCCAAGAGCTTACCGCATCAGAGAAGGCACTAAGCCATCCTATCACAATCAAACCCTTCAAGTGGTTAGAGGTCTTTGGAATTATCGAGCCCGACGCGATTGAGATGATCCGTGAAAGGATCATCGCTCAAGTAAGAGAGACGGAGCGAGCCAACGCTGAAGCACGCCGAGCCGCCGGAAAGAGATGCGTTCCCCGTGCGGTCCTACTCCGCGAGCCATACATGAAACCTCACATCCCCAAGAAGAAGGAGCGCAAGATCTACCTCATCTGTGGAGATAGAGAGCGACGATTGGAATTACTCGAGGGATTCCGACAGACCTTCGCTCGTTGTCGAGAGTGTTATCGCAAGGCTAAGGAGGGTCTCTGGGTAGAGTGGCCACCAGGAACCTTTACTCCGTGGTTTCCTCCTGGATTCGCATTTCCGGTACCGGTTTTTACGTAACCGGTCAGCACTTCAGTGCAGTTTTCCGCCGCAGGTTGGACCGTCGGTCAGAGGACGATCTTACACCTTAGTCCTCGCAGCGCTGCAGAATCATGGCCGCACTTAACGAGCGTTCATCAGCCCGTGGAAATAGTTACGCTGCGAAGCTTCTCCCAGGACTACTCAAGTTTTTAAAAGTTTGATCGGGCTAGTATCTCAAAGCACAGTGTTCAAGGAGACGGTGGCGTCTCTCAAAGTAGGGTGTTCCAGAGGTTCTGGGTTCCAGGCGCGGATCTCAAAGTAGGGTGTTCCAGATTGTACAAGGAAATAGTTACGCTGTGAAGCTTCCCCCCGGACCAATCAAGTTTTTGAAAGTCTGATCGGGCTAGTATCTCAAAGCACAGCCTTCAAGGAGACGGTGGCGTCTCTCAAAGTAGGGTGTTCCAGATTGTGGGGCCGTGACGCTTCTGCCACCACCAACTACCTATTTTAGAGATCGTTCGGTCTCGTATCTCAAAGTAGGGTGTTCCAGAGCTTCAGGGGCGCGGATCTCAAAGTAGGGTGTTCCAGATTGTACAAGGCAACAAGAGCTTCAGGAAATAGTCACGCCGTGAAACTTTTCTCGCGACCAATCAAGTATCTTGGAGCTCGATCGGGACGTATTTTAAAGTAGGGTGTTCCAGAGGTCAGGGGGGTGTTCCAGAGATTCTTGGTGTTCCAGAGGTTCTGCTAGCACGCATTAGTCGCCAGTAGAAAACTCTCGTTCTCGTTTTGGGTGCCCGCCGTCGTTCTCCTGAGAGGTCCGTATCCAGCACTTATGCCTAACCACTCCTTGCCAGCTTGACGCCCGATAACATTTTGTCCCCCGAGCTTACCATAAGCATTGTCACCGAAGTAAAGACCCTCTGCGTAGCGCACGAAGGCATTTGTATTATCGTTCGCATTGAAGATATCCCCACCACCATAGGTATTGAATTGGCCACGTCCCATTTGGTAGGTACCGAAGGAGGTTAGAGTCCCCTCCCTCTTCCCGTTTATGTCCGCGGCGGTGCCGGGTTTGTAGCCACTCTCTACCCGTGCCAACCGCGTAAAGAAGTTCGCCCACTCCTCCCGTGTGCCGTTGACTATTCCATATCTGTCGCCATCATCAGGTATCACAGGGTCAGGCCCTGCGAACCTCGTTCCCTCTAAAGCATTGTATACCCTCTGGTACTGGTCCCGATAAGCTTGCGAGTTGTCACACGCACCAGGAGCTGGTGGGCCAAATGGGGAACCCGAAGTTGAGCCAGCATCCGCCCCCATCAAATTACCAAACGCCGTCCGCGCACTCTGCCCCGTATTCGCGTTATTGAATGGCATGCCGTCCCCAAAGAACATACCGAAAATCTGTTGCAAGAGCGCCACGAATTGCATCCCCTGCATAAGCTGATTATTTTGGCCCATGAACTGGCCGAACGGGCCTGCTCCAATTCCATTCCCAAACATAGAGGATGCCGCGCCCCCTCCGAGTCCCTGAAGAATGCCATTTAAATTCGGTGAACCACCTTGGCTGAAGCCTCCGAGTCCCTGGTTAATCCCCGCGACTCCGCCCACCATGCCGGCGACATTTTGAACGCCCGAACCACCCTGTTGGAACCGCCCGATCGCGGATTGAATCTGGCCTCCTGCTCCAGCGACCTGCGCCCCTGACTGGACTGTGCGCGCGATGTTAATCACCCCTGATAGCAAGCCCGTTCGTCCCGCACCTCCCGCACCAGCGATCTGACCAACCGCAGGAATCATCGACGTGCCCTGCTGACCTGCGCCACCAATCGCGCGGAACGCTCTCATAGGGTTTCCGCTCTGAATGTTTCTTATGCGGCACCAGCATTAACCGCTCCCGGTGGGATACTATTTCTGACTGATGGCACTTCACTAAAATTTCCTGTTGGAAGTGCTATCTCTGGTCCACTGGTCGCACCGTTGAAGATATCTCCCCGACGTGGAATGAGAGGAGAAGGTCCGGGGTTCCTGGAGTTATTCGATTGCTCCCCCCTGGCCTCCGCTGTGCTTGTCTGACACGGCGTCAGCGCGACGACACAGGCCGCCACTACGAAACTCAGGCCAAGAGAGCTGTTTTTGCCTGTAGATGGGAAGTTCTTCACAACGTACCTCACGCGAGTAGTGCAAGCCTGCTTCACCATGCGCTCCCATCTCTCGCCACCGACGACAGTCCGAGCATACGGTGAGCACACCTGTGATGTAAGAGTTATGAAACGGGGTGGTGAATAAGTGCTATAAAACGTGTGAGTTTTTCGTAGCGGGATATTTTTTTGATAACCCCCCGATTTTACGTCTCCAAAACGATCAATTTACGACCGTTTCGAACACCAAGGGGCGAATCAATCGGAGAGCTAGGCGACCGATCTCGCCGCGATATCGTCGAGTCGCTCGCCAGGATGATTGGTAGGAAACTCCTTGCCGATAACCTCGGCGAGGGCACTCGCTGACATGACACCGCCTGACATTCCCCACATACCTTGGAGTCCACTCCCGCAGATGAAGAGGTTGGAGATACCGCGCGGCCGATAGTGAGAGCGGTGACCCATATCCCGAGCCCCGGGATTCCACCCTCCAAGCGTGCCGCCAAGGATATCCCGCGTGTGCCGAGGATCAATAGCCTCGGCAAAAACAAGCTGCGTAGGTAATCCCGGCATAAGTCTCTCACGAATGCTCGTCACTATCGTATCCTTGAAGCCAAGCGCGTCGAATTTCCACCCCTCGTAGCGACCGAGGTTCGGTACCGGCACAACGCCTGAGAAGATATCGCCGTCTTCACGCGCCGTAGCGCGCGACGAGGCAGGGACGCGGTGCACCGCGAAGGTTGGGTCCTTCGGCAAACGGGAGCCCTTCCATATCTGCGAAAGAAGCCCCTCCCATCGCTGCGAGTGGATGATCGTCGTGTTCGCCACCTCAGGATACGGCCGCTTCGTTTTCAAAAAGAGCCAATACATTCCGATCGCTGGTCTAGTTGGCCGAAGATACGCTCTCTCAAGGGCCGAGTATTGATCGTCTCGAAGAGCGTTGCTCAACATCGCCGAGGCACCTCCCGATACGACAAGATCGCAACGGGTGACAACGCGTTCCCCCTGATGTGCGGAGTATATGGATGATACCCGACCCGACCCATCCTGGGAGAAGCTCACCACCTGGTGATCATAGTGAAACCGAACTCCATGTCGGGTGCCGAGAGCGACGAGCTCCTTGATAAGGGTCGGGATCCCTCCCCGCACACACCACACCCCCTCTCGCCTTTCCCCTACGTGCATCGCGGCATAGCGGACCGACGCAATCAGAGGATTCCCGCCCAAAGGGAGCGTGTGCCATGAAAAAGCCTGGCGGACCCTTCGATCAACGAAATACCGTCCCGTAAACCGCCAGAGGTTAGAGAATGACCACGATGGAATCGAGAGATTCCGCAAAAGATTTCGCGGCGTAGTCATCGCGCGACTAGCTTTCACCTCATCTTGCTCCTTTTCATAGAGCTTCTCACAATCTTTGAGAAATGACCGATAGCGCGTGGCGTCCTCAGGTGAGATTCGAGCGATCTCATCCTCTTGCTGTTCGATCGACGATACGATGTCGAGATGCGTCCCATCAGGATAGAGGTTGCGCCGATACGGATTACTTGGCACGAACTCTACGAAATCCGGGCGACGTTCCTTAAAAAGCGCGAAGAGCGCATCAAAGAGCCAGGGCGCGGAGATCGAACACGGAGCTGCCGCGACTGAGTGCCCCTGAACGTGCAACGAATAGCCCCCGCCACCTGGATCCGAACCAGCCTCAAAAACATCGACATCATGTCCAAGGGCGCGGAGGTGTAACGCGCTCGCTAAGCTCTCGAATCCCGTACCGATAACGACCGCTTTCATACACGAAAGGGTAGCAAGATAGATCCGAAAGCAACATCAAAAATGGGCGCGATATCACATGAGCTCGCTACCAGCGAATGAGGTTGCCACCCCATGTGAATCCAGCACCGAACGCGAGCGTGAGCACGAGATCCCCCTGCTTGAGTCGTCCTTCAGCGACCGCTTCCGACATACAGATCGGAATTGTAGCTGCGGTCGTATTTCCATACCTTTGGATATTGTTGAAAACCTTCTCAGGAGGAAGTCCGAGCTGCGTTCGCACCATCTCATTGATACGGAGGTTCGCTTGGTGGGGAATAATCAGGTCGATCTGCTCAGAAGATATCTTGTTTCGCTGTAACAACGTACCCGCGGGTTCAAGTAATCGAGTAACCGCGTTTTTAAAGACAAGCTTTCCATCCATCGAGGGATGCACCCTGGATTGTTGAATGTCATCAGCGGAGATGAATCCTGGGGTAGCCGTCCCTGGGAGCTTCATGCAGAGAACCTCCGCGCCGCTCCCATCGCTGCCGAGAAATGAATCGACGATGCCTCGATCTGACGCCGTGCCTTCCACCGCTTCAATGGTGACGGCACCCGCGCCATCACCGAACAACACAGCCATATCGCGGCCACGGGTTGTGAGATCAAGCACCGGTGACTGCACCTCAGCGCACACGAGGAGGATCTTTTTCGCCTGTCGGCTCTTAACGTAGCCATCAACGACGGAGAGTCCGTACACCAGTCCGCTGCATTGCGCCCTGATATCGAGAGCTGGGATAGTCCGACACCCCAATTTTTGCTGGAGCATCACACCAACGCCTGGGAAGTAGTAATCGGGAGAGAGCGTGGCGACAACGACAAGGTCCACATCCTGCGCGCTCCACCCAGCTCTCTCAAGAGCGGCTCGAGCGGCTCGCTCACCTAGCTCCGAAGTACCAGCACACGAGCTATCAACGAACCGACGTTCCTTGATGCCGGTACGTTCCGTAATCCATTCGTCACTCGTATCCATGAGTGTAGAGAGATCGTCGTTGGTGACACGACGCTCCGGGACATAGTGCGCGACTGAACGGATCTGAGAACGAAGCTCCATGTGAGTCTCCCTCGTTGGTAGATAAGTGTCCGGGAAGATGTCTCGTGAGCCTCCCGCTTGAGCCTCAGTGTAGTCGACTTACAGTATCAGCACCAATATCTTATCGCCGAGCCCGAAACCGGTGTGATACGCTAGCGTTATGAGTATTCCGGTCCAAAAATTCCGCGTCGCGCTCTACGGAGTGCTTGTCGAGAACGATCGAGTTCTTCTGGCGACCACCCTCGTCCCCTCCGGTAGTATCACTAACTTTCCCGGTGGCGGACTTGAGTTAGGAGAGCCCCCCCTTGAGGCGATACCGCGTGAGTTCCAGGAAGAAACGGGGCTCATCGTAGAGGTGAAGGAACTTCTCTTCTGCTCGCAGCTCTTCCAACAGAATCCCGAATATCCAACCGAGCAACTTATGCACATATTCTACCGAGTTGAACGAAGGGGCGGAGAGCTTATCACGCAGGGCAACGGCGATGACGTCGCGGGCGTAGAGTGGGTATCCCTCGATGAACTCCCTCAGAAGCGGATCCTCGCGGTGGATCTTGAGTTTACGAACCATCCCTCTTTTCGACAGCTCTTTCAGTAGACATCTCCCGTGTCGGCTGTTACACAACCTCACATGACCTTTGAAGAGTTCCTATCGTTGTGCGAAACAGAGACCGAGCCGAAGCTCACGAGCCATCTTAAAGCGCTGTGGTTTGATCGCCAAGGCGATTGGGATAGCGCGCATGAGGAGATCCAAGATGGCCACGATACGTTCAGCACCGCTATTCACGCCTATCTTCATCGCAAAGAAGGTGACATCTCAAACGCGCGCTATTGGTATAGCACGGCGAATCGACCGGTTTTTAAAGGCCCCCTCGATGATGAGTGGGAAGCCCTTGCCAGAGAGATCGTCGCGAAAAAGGGATGACGGTTACAAGCCGAGCTCTTTCCTCATCACAACCCGTGAAACAGCTCCTAGCCAGGAGCGCGGAATAAATCGAGTTCCGTGTGAGAGGATCTTGTTAAACCATCCATCAACGACGATCGGTTTCTTACCGAGAGCAGCAAGGGCTGATTCCACAACGTGTTCAGCGTTTCGATACGGCGAGTGATAGTCACGCATCCCCGCCCCCGCTTGAAACTCCGTCTTAGTGAGTCCTGGAAGAACGGTTACCACATAAAGCCCCTCACCAAAGTAGAGGTCAAAGGCCTTGGTCGCGCTGTACGCGGAGAACCACGGCGTGGGAATAGTGCCGACGACGCTTGAGATGATAACGACCGCTCCTCGCTTTCGGTCCTTCATTCCTGGAAGGAAACGGATCGTCAGATCAACGACGGCGCGGCAATTGAGGTGAATCATCGAAAGGGTCTTATCTCGATCGACCGTTTCCACAGCACCTAGGTATCCGACGCCGGCGTTATTGACGAGGATGTCGACAGAGAGGCCGAGGGCGTCAACCGCGCGAATCACGGTATCCACACCATCGACGTGCGAGAGATCGACGACGATCGGAATTACCCTGCCCTTTGCCGTCTGGGAGATCTCGGATTCTAATTGCCGAAGCCGATCCTCGCGACGAGCCACGGCGCACACGGTATAGCCGAGCGATGTGAGTTTTCTGACGAAGGCCTCACCGATACCAGAGCTTGCGCCGGTGACGAGAGCGGTTGTGCCGTAGGGTTTGTGCATGGGGGTATTGTGGAGGGTTGGTTCAGGCGGATCAAGGATAAACAAACATAACGAACCGGAGGGCCCGTGTCCTCACGGGCCGGTGATGCACGAAATTCTATCGCGGGTTCCGGCCCGTCGGGAGACGGGCCCTCCGGACCGACGCATCCCTACCCCGCCACCACCATAATCCCAACCTGCACGAGTCCGACCATGAATCCGAGTACTCCGCCCAGAACCTCGATGGTCTTCAACTCACGGGAAGAGATCTCATAGATGAGCAACTCAAGCTTCGAGAGATCAAATGCCTCGATCTTTCGAGCGACGATCTCGCTGACGTCGAGTCGATGCTCAACGCGAGCGACAACTCGCTCCATAAATTCGGGAAAGCGCTCCGCCATCTGGCCGGCGAGGGTCTGCTTAATTTGCTCAAGAAGTGGCCCCTGAAGAAACATCCCCACCATCGGGTTCTGCGCCCCGATCTTCTGCGCGAAGGCATCTATCTGCTCCGACAGGAAGGCTGTCGCCTCCTGAGCCGTCTCCGCTCCGCTGAGCGCGGCGTGAATATCCTTTTGGGAGAAGAGATCCCGCTCGATCATCGCACCGAGACTCGCCGCGATCTCCTTCTGGCGACGCGGCACAAGGCCTTGGAAGGTGATTCCGGCGATTCGAACCGCCTTATGGGGGCGGAATAACATCCGAACCGCGATGTAGTTAGTGATGTACCCTATCAGGGCGGCGATTAGCGGCACTGAGATCAATGCCCAGAGGGGGTAGTGTTGTGACATGGTATGGTGGGGAGAAGCACAAGGAGTGAGGTTTTTCCTGTATCAACCTCGAGGTTGAAAGCCCCTAGTCGGCGTCGCGTGTAAAAAGCGACCACCGACTAGGTGCCCCGATGTCGACTTAGAACGGGATATCGTCATCATCGAACGTTACTGGCTCATCACGAACCGATGGAGAACGTCCGCCGTTCGCTGCCTTCGGAAGGGAATCCGCTGTTGGGATACCAGCGATTACGTTGCTGTTAGCTGGCTCACCGCCGAAATCCACATCAGCTCCCTCTCCCTTAGCTCCACCAACGAACTGAACGGCGTCAGCAAGGATCTCAGTCGTGTAACGATCCTTACCTTCCTTGTCCTGCCACTTCCGAGTACGAATGCGTCCCTCGATGAAAGCCTGACGCCCCTTCTTCAAGAATCGAGCGCAGTTCTCAGCCGTCTTACCGAACACAACGATGTTGTGCCACTCGGTGTGATCAACCCACTGACCGTTTGAATCTTTCTTACGCTCACCCGTCGCGAGCGAGAACTGGCAGATAGCCATCTGTTGAGGGGTGTAGCGAACCTCCGGATCCTTACCGAGGTTGCCAAGTAACATGACCTTATTGATACCCATACTGAAGCTCCAAAATTAGACAAGGAGTTATCGGAGACACACCCTCAAGGGTTGCGTTGACACGCGGTTATAACTCACTTTCCCTCCGGTTCAAAGAGTTGAGTGGCATCCGACTCAACTTTCAAAAACCCAAGCAAACTGATGAGTTAGTCACATTTTTTCGACTCAAAGTGGCCCTCTGAGTTGAGAAGTTCTCCTACTCAGGTACACTATCCCTCATCATGAGAATTTGCACGACCACTATCCCCTTTTCAGGGATGAAAATTGAGACGGAGCTTCCGCTTAAGGCGCTTAACACCCGCCTTGCCGAGGGTTCTGAACAGCAGCAGTTCGTCTTTGAAGCTCCCCCCATGGTTGACCTCACCCTCACACGAACTCACGGAGGAATCCTGGTAAAGGGTGTCGTTTCCGGTCGATGCAAGCAGGAGTGTGCCACCTGCGCCGATCCGGTTTCACATGAGATCGTCTCAACCATCGATTGGCTGCTGCAAACGGAGAGCGACCGGGCGGGACCGGAGGATGAGATCGACGACCCCGGGGTTATCTTCTACGAGGGAGATCACGTTGAGCTTGAGGAGCCCCTCCAAGAGGCTCTTATTCTGAACATCAATCCATTCTGGCATCCAGCGCGAGACGCACAGGATCGGTGCACCGTCTGCACGCGCGACTGTCGCGTCAGGGTATGGGGCGAGGAGTCCAAGGAGAGCGAACAGAAGAGCTCCTCCTTTGGAGCTCTTCTGAAAGGGGCACTCAACGCTCCCAAGAAGTAGAGAGCTATCAGAGCGAGAGCTCTCGTCGTTTAGCTTTTTTACGAGGAGGCAATGCCTTCTTACCCCGTCCAAGGAGCGCGAGCGCGAGCACCTCATTCACATGCTTCACCGGAACGAATTGGATCTGCTTACGCTGCTCCTCTGGGATCTCCTCAAGGTCCTTAATATTCTCGTACGGAATGATTACCTTCGTGATCCCATGCTGCAAGGCGGCGAGGGCTTTTTCACGGAGACCACCGACAGCGAGGACGTTACCACGGAGGGTCATCTCACCGGTCATCGCCACATCCTTCGAAACCTTACGTCCTGAGAGGGCGGATACGAGCGCCGTCGCTATGGTAATACCCGCCGATGGCCCATCCTTCGGGATAGCTCCACTCGGAACGTGAATATGGATGTCGTACTTTGAGTGAAAATCTGACTCCAAACCAAGTACCGACGCGTTCGCTCGAGCGTAGAAGAGCGCGGCTTGCGCAGACTCCTGCATCACGCTTCCGAGTTGTCCGGTGAGGGTTAGCGATCCCCCTCCCTTCGCGAGCGACACCTCAATCGGCATAACCTCTCCACCGAGCGCGGTCCACGCGAGGCCTCGGACGAGTCCGACAGCCTCTGAGTGTTCAGCGACCTCAGGATCGTACTTCGTTGGCCCAAGCAGGGTCGTGACCCGTGTCTCATCAACAACACGCACGAACCTCTTCTTCTCGGCGACATCTCGGGCAAGCTTACGGCACAACGCGCCGATCTCTCGCTCCAGTGAGCGCACGCCGGCTTCGCGGGTGTACCGCTCAATCACGAGTTGGATAGCGCCCTCGGTGAACTGAACCTTGTGACTCGACAATCCAGCCTCTTTGAGTTGGCGGGGCACGATATATTTCGTCGCGATCTTCTGCTTCTCAGCCGCGGTGTAGCCCGGAATGGAGAGGATCTCCAAACGATCCATCAACGGCTCAGGGATCGTGTCCATCGTATTCGCGGTGGCGATGAAGAGCACATCCGAGAGATCAAACGAAACGTTCAGGTAGTGATCGATGAAGTCGACATTCTGGTGCGGATCTAATACCTCGAGAAGCGCGGACGCTGGATCTCCCCGGAAATCAGCGCCAACCTTATCGAGCTCGTCCAAGACAAAAACCGGATTACGCGTCGCGCACTGCTTTAAGCCTTGAAGGATTCGACCGGGCAAGGCACCAACGTAGGTGCGTCGATGTCCCCGAATCTCCGCCTCATCCCGCATACCGCCAAGCGACATGCGATTGAAGCTCCGACCAAGCGCGCGCGCGATCGATTTGCCGAGCGAGGTCTTACCAACGCCCGGAGGCCCAACGAAGCACAAGATCGGCCCCTTCGAGTCAGGATTGAGCGCGCGAACGCTCAGGTACTCAAGGATACGGTCCTTAACCTTATCAAGCCCGAAGTGATCCTCGTCGAGGATCGCTTTGGCTTTTTTGAGGTCGAGCTTATCAACCGTCTTGGAGTGCCACGGAAGATCGGTCATCCACTCAAGATAGGTGCGTAGAAGCGCGAACTCACTCGATTCAGGGCTCATCCGCTCAAGTCTCTTGAGCTGTTTGAACGCCTCGTCGTTAGCGTGCTTCGGCAACTTGAGGGCAAGCAACCGCTCACGCACAGCTTGGAGATCCTCGGAGCCCATATCAGCTTCCCCGAGCTCACGTTGGATCTGTTTAATCTGCTCGCGCAGGTAGTACTCACGCTGCCCCTTCGTCATCTCATCGCGAGCTTTATCTTTAATCTTCTCGGCGAGGATGAATTTGTTGAGATCGTCGCTAATCGTCTTGTCGGTGAGGCGAAGTCGCTTAACGGCGTCCAACTCCTCAAGAGCGGCCTGCGCGTAGGGTATCTCAACCTTGTAGTGCGCCAAGATAACATCCGCCAGCGTTCCCGGATCTTGGAGTTCCTCAGTGATGATCAGCATCTCCTCGGGCAAGTGTTCGTACTCAACGAGCACCTGGAGATTTTCACGAATTCGATTGATGATCGCTTGATTCGCGGCTGCAACCTTCTTTACCGGCATCGATGGGAGTGGCTCGATCTTGCAGCAGAGGTATTTCTTCCCCTCAAACTTCTTCGCTCGAGCGCGAACAAGACCTTGCAGAAGTACCTTGATGCGACCATCAGGAACATGAAGGGTTCGAACGATGTGCGCGACAACGCCCATCTGGTAGAGGTCGCGACCTTTGGGGTCCTCAACATCGGGGTTCTTTTGAGTCACCACGAATGCGAGTCGCTCCTCCCCCATCGCGGCTTCCACGGCGCGAATACTCTCGGGACGACTGAGGTAGAGCGACATCATCACCCCAGGGAAG
>JAULVA010000220.1:3972-9258 GCA_032111275.1 Bdellovibrionota bacterium | reverse complement strand
CGACTACTTCGCCCCTGCTCCGACGATGAGCTGTAGAGCAGCGCTAATACTCCCCCCTTTATCTTTTCCCCTTTTCCGATTACAACTAGAGCTCGCCATGCGAGTGCTCGTCATAGGAACCACCGTCGATAAGCCAGAGGCCCACATCCTGCAGGGGCTTATGCGACGTGGTATCCACATTCATTTCCTCGGCACTCCACTCCCGGAGCATGAGGCGCTTCTGCGAGCGAGTGGCGCTTCGATAACTCACCACAACTTCGCCCATCGCTTCGATCTCAAAGGGATCTCCCTCATCCGAAAGATCGTCCGAGAGGACTCGATCGACCTTATATACGCCCTCTCGAACCGTGGACTCTCTTGCACCGTGCTTGGTCTTGTGAATCAGAATATCCCGATCGCCACCTACCGCGGAACGGTTGGACACCTGAGCTGGTTTGATCCTTCGTCGTGGCTAACCTTCCTCAATCCAAAAATTAAGAAGATCCTCTGTGTGTCAGAGGCGGTCGCTCAGTATCTGCGAGATATCAAGCTACCCGAAGAGCTTATCGTCACGATCTACAAAGGACACGATATCGAGTGGTACAGGAGTGTTCCTCCATCACGGGCCACCTTTAACCTTCCCAATGAGGCCTTCGTCGTCGGCTGCACCGCGATGATGCGCCCCGTGAAAGGAGTCGATGTCCTCATTCAAGCGGTGGGCTCTCTTCTGGAGGAGCTGCCGGACCTTCACCTCATGCTTATCGGTGCCATCAAAGACCCCGAAATCGAGAGGTTGATCGAGACCTTTCCCGATACCTCCCGTCTCCATCTAACCGGGTATCGAACGGACGCGACCCAACTCGCCACACTGTGCGATGTCACGGTCATGGCTTCCAAAACACGCGAAGGATTCCCAAAATCGATTATTGAGGCGATGTCGCAAGGGGTCCCCGCTATCGTAACAGCTGTGGGTGGCATGCCGGAGCTCGTCGGATACGGGACCGCCGGGATAATAGTCCCTCCTTCAGATGTCACGGCGCTCGCTGACGCAATCCGATCACTCTACAACGATAGGGAACGAGCGCGAGAGCTTGGCCGCCTCGGGCAGCGCAGAATCGCGGAGGTTTTTAACGTAGCGACCACCGTTGAGAAGATGCACGGGATATTCAAGGAACTGGTCGAACCTGGGGCCGTTCGATGACGATGACGTGCGACGTGAAACGATAACCGTCGACGGAAAACGGTTTACGTTTGTACCGTCATCGTATTCCGTCATCGATAGCGTTCTTTACCGCTCCTCAGCGGTCGTGACCTGGAAGTCAGTAAACTCGTCGTGAAGCACTCGCACCGCCACCTCACAGTACTTTCGTGGAACCAGCACCGACATCTTAATTTCCGAGGTATTGATCATCGTTACGCCGATACGCTCGCGCGCGAGCGCCTCGAACACCCGTGCGGCTACTCCCGTATGGTATCGCATACCGATACCGACTACCGAGATCTTCGCGATATCTCGATCTATCTTGACTCCTGAGGCACCGAGCGCTGGCACTAATGCCTGTATGGTCTCAAGCGCCACTACGCTATTCTCATCTGGAACGGTCACGCTCAGATTAATAGCCCCTGAATCGACGCTCTCTTGAGAGATCATGTCGATGAAGATGTTTTTTCCGCTCAGCTCCGAGAAGAGTCGAGACATATCCCCGATCTCTGACGACATCCCCTCAACGACGATCCGAGCCTCATCAGTTCGGTAGGTCACCCCTGTTACGATTGGCTTCTCCATAAGCTCCTCCTCAGCAACTATCCATGTTCCGTTGACGCCCGGAATGAACGGGCCCTCAAATGTTGAAAGCACCACGAGCGGCACCTCGTACCGCATGGCGAAGTACACCGAGCGGGTGTGCAATACCTTCGCCCCGAGGCTCGCCATCTCAAGCATCTCCTCGTGACACACGCGCTCGATAAGTTTGGCGTTTTTGCACGTACGGGGATCGGTCGAGAACACACCCGCGACATCGGTGTAAATGAAGCATGTCTGTGCCTTCACCGCCGCGGCGATCGCTACCGCCGTGATATCGGAACCGCCACGCCCCAAGGTCGTGATATCGCCACGCTCGTCGATCCCCTGGAAACCAGCGATAACGGGAACGACCCCCTGCGACACGAGTTTGGTGAGCTGCTCAGCGTCTATCGATTCAATCAGTGCGTTTGTGTGCTCGGAGTTGGTTGAGATCTGCGCCTGTTGCGCGAGAAGGCTCTTAGCGGGAATACCGGCCTCAATCAAACGCATCGCGAGGAGCGCTATCGTAATCTGCTCTCCACTCGCCAACAACACATCCATCTCTCGTGGATTCGGCCTCTCGACACAACTCTTCGCGAGGGCAACCAGCTTATTGGTCTCACCCGCCATCGCCGAGAGCACGACGATAACCCCGACAGCGGGATCTTTCTTGCGATGCTCAGCGACGATATCAGCGACGTGTTGAATGCGGGAGACATCTCCAACGGAGGTCCCACCGAATTTCATCACCACTATAGGCGCTCGATCACTCATCATGCTCTACCTTTCATCAGATCCAGGCGAGAGGTGAGCTCTCTGCTGGAATCTCCACTAATCTCCAAAACCCTTTCAGTCGTCCCCTCCTCATCGCTGACGTGAGAGAATCGCATGTGGCAAGTCAGGTACGGCACAAGCTCCGGGCACCGCTCTGGCCACTCAATCAGGCGAACGGTCTTTGACGATGGCGACTCCTCGAGTTCCTGCGGCACCACCGTGAGGCGATAGAGATCCCAATGCTCGACCGTGAGCCCGTTCGGAAGTGGATACTCGTGTTGTAATGTATAGGTCGGTGACGAGACCGCCCTCGTGTCCCCCCCCGCGGCGGCGATCAGATAACGGACGAAGGTTGTCTTTCCAGCTCCAAGGTCTCCACTTAGACCAATCACGAACCCACCCCGGAGGGATGGCGCGAGCGCCTCGGCGATTCCCGCCGTGTCTCTCTCATTCGCGATCGTATAACGACTCACCTCTGCAACTCTCCAACAACGGACGCGGCGGACCAGGCGATATCGCTCGCGATGATAGGCCCTCCTGATGCCGAGGATGCCCGCTCACCCGCCACCGCGTGAATATAAGCTCCTCGCACCGTCGCGTCAAAGATACGCTCACATCCCTTGAGGGAGGTCGCAAGTATCCCTGAAAGCACGTCCCCACTTCCGGCTGTCGCCAGATAGGGAGTTCCCCGCGCGATAATCCCGCCGGTGTTTCCATCCCACACGAGCGTTCCCGCTCCTTTGAGAAGAGCGGTCACACGGTGTCGCTCGTAAAGCGCCTTCACCGCCGAGAAACGATCTCGTTGGATCTCCGCCGTCGATAATCCTAACATCGTAGCGGCCTCTCCCGGATGCGGAGTAATGACCCCCTCAATACCAGTTAGATCGATCTGATGAGACGCGATCAGAGTGAGGGCATCAGCATCGATCACAACTCGCTTTTTGAGTGACCGAATAGAATTCAGAAGGGATTCAAGGAATCGGGCTGTTTCAGGATCTCTTCCAAGCCCCGGACCCACGATGAGCGTGTCAGCGAGGGCCACCGCGTCACCAAGAGCGTCGCTATCCTCCCGCGCGTAGAACGAGCGAGGATCATCAATCACCACATTCATGCATTCAGGCGCGACCTCCACCCCCATCCACGACGGCTTGGTGGCACGTGAGACGAGCCCCGCTCCCGCGCGAAGAGCACCCAACGCTGCGAGAGCGCTCGCTCCGGGCATCGCCGCGCATCCACCGATTACGAGAACCCGCCCCTGCATCCCTTTGTGAGCGTCAGCCGGTCTCATCGATGGTGATGGGATTCGAGCCCCTTCAATCACAGAGAACTCGATACCGCTCCGGCCCGAGATCTCTATCGGCACAACACGTATCGCTCCGCACGCTTCGCGACCTGGAAACTGCATCATCCCACGTTTCACGAGCTCAATGGATACGGTGTAATCAGCCGAGATATGGGGGGCGTACAGGGCGCCGGTATCGGCATCGACCCCTGTGGGAATATCGACAGCGAGCACTATAAGACCGGGTCGTCGAGCCTTCTCGACCGTCACACGTTCAACAAGGCTCGCGATGGAACCTCGTGGCGCGTCCCGTTGACCCGTTCCTACAAGCGCGTCGACGACGAGTGTGGCGCTCTGAAGAGCGCGCGCGAAATCGTGGAGGGAGATTACCTTACCCCCACACGCGCTGACCGCGCGCTCCCCGCTTCCCTCAATAACAGCGGCGGATGGGAACGAGCGAATTTGAGCGAGACACTCCGGGGAATAGCGAGGAGCGTCAACGACGATCGCGGTGACCTTGATACCTTCGTCGGCAAGCCGCCGAGCTACTACCAAACCATCTCCCCCGTTGTTGCCCGGCCCGCACAGAATCAGGACATGGGATGATACATCTTGTCGAGTGAGCGTCAATTCTTTGATAGCGTCAACGACAACTCCCCCCGCGCGCTCCATCAATTCGAGAGCGCTAACACCCGAAGCGATAGCATCGGCATCGAGCCGAGCCATCTCCGCGCTGGATGGTGCGAACCACGATGATGGTGACTCATCTATAACCGTGACGGACCCGAAACTTCCGAGTGAATAGCTCTTCACGCCGCTCCGATCTCTCGCTCAAGGATCTCAGCAAGGTCTGACGCGTGTCGTTTGCAGGTATCCTCATCCTCGCATTCCACCATGACTCGAGCCTTATTCTCGGTACCAGAGTACCGTACGAGAACACGGCCGGTCGTTCCGAGCTCCTGCTCCTTTTGCTGAATCGCCTTCACGAGCGGTTCGATCGTCGAGAGATCAGGACGAGAAGACACCTTGATATTCACAAGCTTCTGCGGGAACGCGACGAACGCGGCCGCGAGTTCTGAGAGTGGGCGCTCCTTGCGACACATGACCGACATCACTTTCAGTGCGGTCAAAAGACCATCTCCGGTGGTCGCGTGATCCGCGAAGATCGTGTGGCCCGATTGCTCCCCTCCAAGCTGAAGTCCCTGACGAACCATCTCCTCAAGAACGGCGCGGTCCCCTACTCCGGTCCGCACAACGTCGATTCCATGGGAGTTGAGTAATTTTTCAAGACCGAGGTTCGACATCTGCGTCGCCACTACTCGGGGCTTTGAGAGAACACCTCGTTCCTTGAGATCGATAGCGCAGATAGCCAAAGCCATCAGAAAGGATTTCAAGCGTCCCTTCGCCGAAAATCGCCTGTTCATTATCCGCGAAGGTCTTCAGGATCGCGAACATCATGTCCTGCTTG
>JAULVA010000220.1:0-3962 GCA_032111275.1 Bdellovibrionota bacterium | reverse complement strand
TAGCGCAGATAGCCAAAGCGATATCACCATCAAGGATGCGCCCCTTCTCGTCAACTAAGATGCACCGGTCCGCGTCACCATCAAGGGCGATACCGACGTTCAAGTTCTGCTCGGTGACGAGCTTTCCTACAACCTCCGGATAGAGGCTTCCAAACCCGGCGTTGATGTTTCGACCGCTCGGGCTCACCCCTCGCGACACCACATCAGCACCCAACTCGGAGCATGTTTGCGGACCCACGACGTAGGCCGCGCCGTTTGCGCAATCCAATCCGATCTTTAACCCCTCAAGGGAGCACTCTCGAGGAAACGCGCTCTTGAGGAACACGGTGTACCGCCCCACCGCGTCGTTGATTCGTGTCGCTTTCCCGATAGTAGTAGAGTCTATAGAGGTGCTGTCGAGGACGCCTGGCTCTAATAATTGTTCGATCTCGGCCTCAATCGCATCCGGAAGCTTATACCCATCTGATCCAAAGATCTTAATCCCGTTATCCTCAAAGGAATTGTGCGACGCTGAGATCACGATACCGGCGTCAGCTCGCATACTTCGTGTGAGGTAGGCTACGCCGGGGGTTGGCACCGGTCCGCACAGCATAAGGTCGGCGCCCATGGCGGTAATCCCAGCGGCCAAAGAGCTCTCAATCATGTACCCAGAGAGACGGGTATCTTTTCCGATCAGAATACGGTGCTTACGTTGGTCCTTCAGGAAAACCTTAGCGACCGCCTTTCCGAGACGAACTAAGGTCTCCGGATCGAGCGGTGATACGCCAGCAACGCCTCGAATCCCATCAGTTCCAAAGTACTTTCTTCCGTTTGCCATACATAATCCTTTGCGGAGCCGCTCCTACCGAGAGCCCTTTTTCGAATTCTTATCCACTTTCCCCTTCACCGGTACCTTTCGCGCGCTCTCCTTAAAGACAACCACACTTGAGGGCTCGATCTTCGCAACAGTGCATCCCTCTGGAAGATCCACATCTATCGGGGTGGCGCGGCCCTCGCTCGGTGGGGGCTCTTTGACTCGCACATACGGAAGCACAGAGCCAGGATCGACCTCAGCCATAACAGCTGGTGGGCCCTCGACTATGACCGTCACCTCCGTCGGCACAATACTGATATCCGTTATGTTCGGCGATGTTCGCAGCTCAACCGGTCGTTTTTCAAAGGAACGCTGCCGCGGAACCTCGTTGATCGCCACTCGAACCGATACTGTCTTTGTGATGAGGCTGCTCTGGTTGCCAGGACTCCTCAGATTGAGGGTCAGCGTTTCGGTCTTTGAGATGTCACTCAGATCGATGGGATCAGATTCGATGAACCGGAGCTGCTTCAGCTCTGAGCGCGGACCCTTTACCGTCGCTACCTTAGGCTCAACATCCACCTTCGAGAGGGTAAGCTCCTTGGGCAACTGGCCAACTCGTGGAACCTCTACCTTAAAGTCTTTTCGCTCTACCGGCTCAAACACCAATTCCATGGCGGCGGGCTCGACACTAACGACCTCAATCATTGAAGGAACGGAGAGGTCTCCCCCCTTGAGCGAGGCCTCGAACCGCTCTCCAACATCGTCGGGCACTACGATTCGCAGCGGCGGCGGCGATGACACGAGCGGCCCCACAAGGAACGATGGCCCTCGAACAGTGACCTGCGCGAGCCGACGGGTAGGCCTTATGATGACCTTATCCTCTGGCGGATTCTTGATCTCAATCGGAACATTAAAGCTCATCACGCTCATATTCCGATCGCTGTTGACCGAGTAGGCCAACAGGATAGCGGCCAAAAGGGATACAAGCTTCAACAGGAGATTATCCTTCACCATCGACGACCTCCCGTTTCTTGAGGAACTCGCGGCGCGGGCTGCCACCCGATACGGAGTTCCGTTGCAGAAGATCTTTGAGAGAGTTTGAGTCCAAATTCCGATGAAGTGTTCCATCGATGAAGAGGGTAATCCCACCCGTTTCCTCGGAGGTTACCACAACCATGGCGTCGGAACGCTCGGTGATACCGAGGGCGGCCCGATGTCGGGTACCAAGGTTCGGATCGAGATCGGGGTTAAAGCTGAGTGGAAGAACGCATCCGGCGGCCTTAATTCTGCCCCCCTGAATGATCACAGCCCCATCGTGAAGCGGCGATTCCTTTGTGAAGATGCTGATGAGGATCTTAGGACTCACCTGCGCGTCGAGGTGCACACTCTCCTCCATAAACTCCTCGAGCCCGATCTCTCGCTGAATGACCATCAAACTTCCAAGCTTCGCTTTCGAGAGCTTGTGAGCCGACAACGCGATCTCATCGAGCACCTGATGGGAAACGGGCTTACCGTGCTTAAAGAGAAACGATTGCGATCCGACCTTTGTGAGCGCTCGGCGGATGTCGTCTTGGAAGATCACGACAACGAGAAGGATGAAGGAGTTAAAGAGGCTATCGATCAACCACGCGAGGGTTACAAACCCGACCTCTTTGGCGATGAAGTAGACGGCCGCGACAGCAAGAAGACCGAGCAGCATCGGAAGCGCCCGAGTCCCTCGAATCACCAGGAGGGCGCGATACATGAGGACGGAGACGATCAGGATGTCCAACGCTTGGATCACCAGCCCCGACGATATCCCCAATGACGCAAAACTCATAGCTTCACAAATACGAGAGCGGATGGACCCCATCCGCTCTCACGAATCATTCCACATGCCGTTGTCAGACGCCGCCTTAAGCCGCGACTGAGACCCCTGAAGCTGTGGAATCCGACCCACCATCCGAACCTTGAGGTCCACCTGGCCCGCCCTGTGGCCCCGGAGAGAATCCCTCACCTCGTAAGATACGATCGATATCCTCCGCGTCGAGGGTCTCCTTCTCCACCACCGCCTTGGCAAGGTTGTGGAGGGTCTCGAGGTTTTCCGTAAGGATATTCTTAGCAACCTCGTATTGACCGGCGAGGAGTCGCTTTACCTCCTCATCGATCTCAAACTGCACAGCCTCCGAGTGCTCACGTGGCTTGCCGATCTCTCGACCGAGGAACACATGCTCCTCTTTGCTGTTGTAGTGGATCGGTCCGAGCTTATCGCTCATCCCCCACTCACAGATCATCCGTCGCGCGATATCTGTGGCTCGTTGAATGTCTGAGCTCGCGCCCGTATTCATCTCCTGGAAAACGAGCTCTTCAGCTACCCGCCCGCCGAAGAATACAGCGAGCTGATCCATCCAGTATGATCTTGAGTAGGTATGACGATCGGCCTCAGGAAGCTGCTGCATCAAGCCGAGCGCCATGCCACGAGGCACGATGGTCAACTTGTGCACCGGATCGGCGTGCGGGAGCTTCTTGGCGACGAGCGCGTGTCCGGACTCATGGTAGGCGGTCGTCAACTTCTCCTTCTCGGAAAGGAGCATCGAGCGACGCTCAGCTCCCATCATCACCTTGTCCTTCGCGTACTCGAAATCAGAACGGGCGACGAGCGACTTATTGTGGCGGGCGGCGTAGAGCGCGGCCTCGTTAACAAGGATCTCAAGGTCAGCTCCGGAGAATCCTGGAGTTCCACGAGCGACAAGGTTGAGATCAACGTCATCAGCGAGCGGAACCTTCTTGGTATGAACCTTAAGGATACCGAGACGGCCGTTGAGATCCGGACGGGATACCACCACCCGTCGGTCGAAACGTCCAGGACGCATCAGCGCGGGATCGAGTACGTCCGGGCGGTTTGTCGCCGCGATCAGGATGACGCCTTCATTACTCTCGAAGCCATCCATCTCGACGAGAAGCTGGTTCAGGGTCTGCTCCCGCTCGTCGTGACCACCACCCATACCGGCGCCACGGTGACGACCGACCGCGTCGATCTCATCGATAAAGATGATGCATGGGGCGTTCTTTTTTCCTTGAATGAAGAGGTCGCGAACGCGAGACGCGCCCACGCCCACGAACATCTCCACGAAATCAGAACCGGAGATGCTAAAGAACGGAACACCAGCTTCACCAGCGATCGCCTTGG
>JAULVA010000219.1:0-2417 GCA_032111275.1 Bdellovibrionota bacterium | reverse complement strand
GCAGAAGTGATAGCGCAATATTCGCCAATTACCTCGTATAGCCACAGGCTGGATCAGCGCGGAGGGCATCGCCTTAAGCAAGGTCAGGAAGCCGCTGGGACGAAACTGCTTCATCTTTCCATCACGCGCGCGAGTTCCCTCAGGGAAGATCGCCGCTACCTGATGAGAGCGCTCCTTCCTCTCACCGAACTCACCGATCGCTCGCAACGATCCCTTCGCGTCTTTACGATCAATTAACACCGAACCCAGCGTGCGCAAGGCAAGAGAGATACTTGGAATCCACTTTCCAAGCTCCTTCTTAGCGATGAAGCCAACTTCCCGAGCGCGACACGCCCACATCATCATAGGGATGTCGTACATACTCTGATGATTCGACACGATGATGATTGAGCGATTCGGTGGGAGGGTTGGTTGACCGATGTACGAAAAGCGAGCGCCCGCGAGGACTCGGATGTTCCACACGATGCAGATGTTCATGAGGTCGAGCGCGTACTTCTGAGCTCCTCTTCCAAAAGGAGCGGCGATCAGTTGAAAGAGGTGAAAAACAACCAAGATAGAGAGGAAGACCACAACATAGAATGGGGTACAGATCCAACTGATGAATCTCCCACACTCCCCTTTTTTATCGTCAGATAACTGCATCGCCCTACTCTCCTCTGTCTATATGGAGCCTTCGTAGCTGCATATCAATGCTATGAATGAGTTTGAGTCGCCGATTTTCTGGACTACCCGCTTCTGGTGCGAGTATCGCTGAAGATCCGAAGCTCGTGAGCATGCGTTCCTTTTCGTCGGAACCGATATCGGCCATGTGAAGATGTCGCACTCTATCGAGCATGAGCGCGAGGGCGATACACTTGATCCACTTTGGACTTTCCGGAGTGACGTCCCGCACCGCCGAGACATCTGAGCGAAGCTCCACTGGAACGTCACCATCGAGCGGAACGGTGCTGTAAGCCACCACACGGAGGACGTGCGGCGTGATGTTGTCATAATCCTGGATTACAAGGGAGACCACTCGTGCGATGCGGGGGTTGAAAGAGACCCCCTTCTCCCGGGCCACACCGAGCTCGGCATTTCCGCCACGATCGGCCGCCTCACAGTAATCGTGCGCGAATTGAGTGACCACATCTTTACCGTAGAGGCGTCCCAGGGAGCCGGCCAAACCTGGACACTCTTTTGTGAAACGAACCAACATCATAGACACGATATGTCACATTGTTTGACTACAATGCCAATACGACTTAGGCTCTCCGAAGCGAGGAGCTGAGGTCAAAAAACAACACCTTTCTACTTTCAAAGCACCTGGTGAAGTTATCTCGGGGTCGTTAGTATCAGATAGTCAGCTTGGGCGCGAGTACTCCCCCAGTACCATTGCACAGTACCATTGCAAGGAGGCACATGACTCGGTCGACAAAGTTTCGCTCACTTCTTAAAGCCACCGGGGCTCTCACAGCGGTGGTGGCTTGTACCCTCTCGATAGGACCTATGACTGCACGCGCGGATGACTACATCGCTCCTCACCTCGTTAAGGTATCAACCCCTCTCTATAAAGCGCCGGCTCAAAAATTTAAACCGAAGCTTGGAACATACGAGTACACCGTTGGATGGCAAGGGATTCCAGCCGCCTCGTGCGCCCTCACCGTCGACGAGCGGGATGGAAAGTACCTGATCGAAGCCGCGGCCCGGACGTATAGTGGGGTGGATGTTCTCTATAAACTTCGATACACCGCGACCGGGGTGCTCGATTCGGCGACTCTTCAACCAGAGAGCTTAGTCATTGATCACGATGAGAACTCGCGGCACAAGAATATCGACATGCGCTTTAACGCATCCGGGAACCAGATTACCGCGGTCCGAAGCAAGGGGCCTCAAGATCCAGATAAAAAGTTAGTTTCCTTTGATCCGGACAACATGACCCTTGATCCTATCGGAGCCGCGTTCCTCGCCCGAGCGCTCCCTTGGGAGGTCGGGCAGAGCCGAGACCTCGACGTATTCAATGGAAAGAGTCGCTACTTCATCACCCTATCAGCGATAGAGAAGACCTCTATTATGTTTCAGGGCGAGATGCGGAAGGTTATCGTGATAACCCCTCGGGTGCGTAATCTTTCAACAACGAAGCCTCGCTCTAAACTTCGAGAGGCGTTCATCTACATAACCGACGACGATCAGCACGAAGTGATTTCCATCCCGCCAGTCGCGTTGCGGCTCTTGGTGGACATGCTGACGCAGCTCGGTCAAGGCAGGGCGGTGACCGTACTCCCGCAAAACACCGAGCTCACCACCCAGGAAGCGGCCGATTACCTCAACGTATCCCGCCCCTACGTGGTGAAGCTCATCGAGGAAGACAGGCTGCCCGCCCGCAAAGTGGGCACGCGCCGCCGCGTTGCGTTTGAAGACCTGCTGCGCTTCGACGAACA
>JAULVA010000218.1:3502-20191 GCA_032111275.1 Bdellovibrionota bacterium | reverse complement strand
TGTAAGGACACCGAGTATGAAAGCCGCCATCAGAGTTTTCCACCGTCCCTCAAACCTCCAACGCTCTATTTTTGCTACGATGCTCACCGCCAGCGCGCTCATGTCCGGGTGTGGGGCCATAAAATTCTATCCCGGCGAAGAACGCGCCGATAGCGAGATCGGTCGGCTCCTCTTTAACTCCGAAGGGGCCTCGATGAACGTCGTTACCTTAGATGGCGTTCAGCATCCCCATCCAGGACGCACCCTTGAGATCCTTCCTGGCCCCCACACCCTCGTGGTGAAGTACGCTCAAACGTTCACCGATACCGGAGACCCACTCCACCGAGACCCCTCCGGCAAAACGCTTCCCCTAACACGATACGGAACCTGCTCAATCCGATTCACGATTGAAGCCGCCCAGGAATTATTTGTCTTTGTTGACGCGGTCGCTGACGCGGGGCTCACCACCTCAGCTCCTCCGATGATCACCCTTCGACTGACCGGATATGAACAACCGGCCCTCTTCCAAGAGCGGTGCCGCGAGGAGAGCAAAGAGCGACACAAAAGCCTATAATCGCTTCGAAAGGTTTCTATTCTCCGCTGGCGGCCCTGAGAGCCTCGATGCGCGACACCAGGACCTTGTCGATCCGGTTGTGGTCCATGTCAACAACCTCGAACGAGTAGCCGAACGCCTCGAAACGCTCACCCTCGCTAGGTACGTAGCCAAGCGTGTTCATGATAAATCCGCCAAGAGAATGAAACTCGGCACCATTAAAAGGCGATTCATCAGCGATACCGAGCGTCTCAAATATCTCCCGCACGTCGCTACTGGCATCCACAAGAAACGAACCGTCCTCACGTCGCACGAGTGAGCGGTCTTCCGGCGATGAGGGTTCGCCGATCTCTCCAACGATAACCTGCAGCACATCGTACACGGTCACAATCCCCGAAAGGGTGCCGTGTTCATCACGAACGATGGCGAACCGCCCGCTGTTCTCGCGGAACAACTCCAAGAGCCTCAACGCGTTCATGGAGAGCGGTACCTCAAGAGGTTCCACATAGAGTTCAGCCATACCGCCGGGAAACCGATCGGGAAACGCACTGAGCTTAACCAGATCACTCAGGCACACGACTCCAAGAACATCATCCTCGGAAGCGCCAAGAACGGGAAACCACGAGTGCCCTGACGCGGATGCCCTCACAAGAATATCGTCAAGATCCTCGTCCATCTCTAGAAAGACCACATCAGTGCGAGGGGTCATCAGCGTCGCGAGCGGTTTATCATCGAGCTTAAACACCCGATTGATAATCTCTCGCTCGCCCGGCTCAATCACGCCAGCGCGCTGCCCCTCATCAACCAAATCACGAATGTCCTCCTCAACATCCTCATCGGACACCTGTTCAGGAACGACCGGTCCGAGGATCCGACTCACGAGAGCGTTTGCGATAGAGGCGCACGGGCGGACGATCGAAACGAGGACCGAAACAGCAGGAGCGAGGAACCGCCCGACAGTCTCGGGATATCGGCTCGCCACCTGAGAAGGAAGAAGGTCACCGAAGACAACCAACGCGAAGGCGAGAGCGCTTATGACCACCAGGTATGAGAGGGATCTCGAACCTCCAATGACATCAGCAACGGGACTGACGAGGGCATCTCCCGCGATAAGGGTCGCGGCGACTACGCTGAAAGCGACAACCACACGGGTGCCCGCTACTACGCTCTCAAAGCGCTCCATGAGACCAATCGCGGCAACAGCCCCGATTGACCGCTTCGAGGCCTCCGCCTCGAGGCGATTTCGCCGAGCATTCGTGAGCGCTACGTGGGCTGCGTTGCACACCCCAACAATCCCCACGAGGAGTAGTGTTGAGAGGACGCTAGCGAGCATAATGATGAGAAGGGACAACTGTCACAGGCCATCATAGTAGCCTGAGAGGCGACAACTGCCTAGAGCCAAGTAAAAAAACTGCCTAGAGCCAAGTAAAAAACTGCCTAGAGCCAAGTAGAAAGAGGGGCCAGCCACGCCAATTCTATGGGCAGAATGAGGGACTTAACGCCCCCTCAATTATGACCCCCTCCGGCCTGGCGCCTCGGCATGTGCTCGGGGGACTGATTTAGAGGGGGCCCGGCCCGCTCCTCGCGCCCAAGTTCCTTAAGCACCGCTCGCAGCTGCTCAAGCTTCTCAGGAGAGATTGAACTAAACTGCTCCTTGTGGCACCGCTGCACAACGTCCTTAAGGTTGCGAACCACCTCAAGACCACGGTCGGTCAGCCTCACCTTCACCATACGGCGGTCCAGCGAGCTCCTCTCTCGAACCACATACTCAAGTCGCTCAAGACGGTCTAACAGACGGGTCATGTCGGGAACTTCCGCGATCAGTTGTCCCGCGACATCCCCGCACGAGAGCCCCTCTGGACTGACCCGTTCAAGTATACTCAGGATCGAAAAGGTCGCTGTCGTGAGATCGTACGGACGAAACACTCGATTCAGCTCACCCTCGAGCCTACTCGCGACCCGTACTACATCAAAGAACGCGCCCTGCTCGATCGTTTCGGCGACCAGTAAGTCTCTATTGCTTGGTTGTTGGGTTGCTTGCCTCGATGTCGCCATGTATCACCTCGTGGTGTATCACATACATGAACCCACAACCTTCTCGTACAATCTCGGTCATTCCCCAAACGGGAGTCTGCGCCAGCAGTAGGAGGGAGAAAGATCGGTATTTCACACAATACCCTTCAACCAAATATCCTTGCCGAATTCATCGCTATACCGTCAAATACTCCCATGATCACCCTCACGCGGACCCTTCTCACGACCTCTCTCCTCGTCTCATCATGCGCTCTCCTAGCTGGATGTTCAGGTATCTTCTCAGGGGACTCGATCCGCGAGACCGAACTCTCTTTCGTTCCTACTGAACCGACCTCCTCCTTTTCAAAGACCGCGCAAGCAGGGATCGAAACCCTGAACCTCAACCCCGAGCAACTCGGCAATCCCGAGGGGCTTGAATCGAACGAAGAGCTCGCGCACGAACCTTCGCCAGGGATCCGTTTATCGCTCCTCTCTGAAGCTTGGTACCTCCGTGGGCAGAACGATGTGGAGGTTCCGCTCTCCGTATCGCTCGAGCGTTTTCTCCGTGCCGCGCACCTCGCCTACGACGGCATATTCGGCGAGTCGGGATGCGTCGAATCAGAGAGCGCGCTCTGCAAAGATCTCATCGGGTCATACAATCGTTCGGTGCGGGAGATAGCGCGACTTACCAACAACGGCACCCAACCTCCCCCCTCAAGCGGATCGCGGTACGTCTTTGACCTGCAGGGAGATAACGACGCGCTCACCCTTACCGAATGGGCCCTCACCTTCGACGACGGGCAGATCGCGCAGGGGTCCACGCCGCTAGGAGCCGCCGCTACCGCGTGCCAGGAGATCTCCGGGCAATCGATCGGAGAGCACCATACCGTTCGTCAGTGCGTGCCGATCTCCGTTCTCGTAACCTTTGATGAACGGGCTCATGATGATCGCGCTCACGCGCACCTGATCGCTTTTAACACAGCTATCCAGAAGGAGACCGAGCTTCACGGACGCGCGGCCCCCCTTCCATCTCATGAGATCTCCGCATGGACGCAGCTCTTCACACCGAGCGGAGGGACGGAGCTCCTCAGCTGCCTCGGAGACGCGCATCCAAACCTACCAACCGTTATCTTTCTCACACCGACAACACAGAGTAGTTACGAGTGGCCGGTCATCGGAACGGCGCTTTCAGACGATACACTTCTTCGCGACCACTACAACTTCTGCGTTCTCAGTGGCAACGATACAGGGAGCGCGCAGGTCTCCCAACAAGCGATAGCCGGCTCACTCTCGGTTCTCTTGCCCGACCTCGCCTCACCGGCGCAGGTGGTGCTCATCTCGCAGGGTACTGACCGTGACGCTACGGTGAAATCGATCAAAAAGGCCGTCAAGGATATGGGCAACGTTTCGAACGCACCACTCTCCGTAGCTGGAACCCTCGCCTTTCCATCTCCCGGAGAGGCCTCTTCCTCAAGCATTCCGGTTCCGATCTCCTCTCCAAGCGAACTATCACGGGCTGGAACGGTCGCTCTCAATGATTCTAAGAGACTCCTCGCGCGTCTCGCGGACAAGGAGGATGGGGTGTTCGGCATGATCACACGGAGCGATTCCTCCCACGCTCCCGAGGGGAGACTCTCCCCTGTGATGTAACAGAGGGGAATGGTCCCTCGCGAGGTCACGTCATCGTGCGCCAGCCGAAATTGAGGGGATCACTGAGCGAATCCCTCATGCCCAGAGTTGTCAAACACCTTGGCCTCCCAACGAAAAGCCTCGCGCGGCCTTCCCATCCGGGTATACAACTCCGCGAGGTTTTTGATGACCCCCCGCACACGGGCGTGACCATCACCGAGGGTTTCCTCAAGCACCGCCACGGCGTATTTAAAGAGGGTTTCGGCCTCGGCGTAGCGTTCCTGCTCTCGATACACACCTGCGAGAGCGGCGAAATTCATTCCACTATGCGGATGAGCCGTCCCAAGCACCGCGACGAAGTTATCGTTCGCTCGCACGTAGAGGGTTTCCGCTATATCGAGGTAGCCAAGCTTACGATAGAGCGCGGCCAGGTTACTCAGGGTGATTCCGATATCGGGATGCAGACCATCGAGAAGATTCTCGAACACTCCGAGAGCACCCGCAAACATGTCGATAGCTTCGCTGTCCTTCCCGAGGTGACTGAGTACAACGCCGAGATTGTTCATCGTGCGGGCGGATTGGGCGTCGGGCTCTCCACTTTGGACGCACCGAACGCCGAGTGCCTTGATGTAGGCGGCTTCTGCTTTCGCGTATTTCTCCTGAGCCTGATAGGTTGCTCCGAGATTATTGAGGGCAGCCACGATGTGAGGATCTCCCTCCTCAAGTCGGCCCTCGCCGTGCTCTAACGCGCGCCGAGCGGCACCTTCGGCCTCATGGTAGAGCCCCTGCTCCCGACACACCTGCGAGATCTTGTTCAAGCACGCGACCACTTCCACCGGGCCGCACTCTCGATCGGACTCAAATATCTTCAACGCTCTCTTATAACTAAGGAGAGCCTTTCCAAACCGAGCAGCGATGTGCGCCCTATCTCCCATCCTCACGAGGTGGTGAGCTAATGACGCCCTTGGCGACTGCACCTCTACCTCGTGCGCGATCATCGTCGGGGTACCTACATTTTGCGACTCCTCAGTGGGAGAGCGGCGACATACGCTTTGCAACCTTTTCATGGCCATACCTGCTCCTACAACCTCGCGAGTGACACTAACTCGCTGAACATCATGCCGATCGACGATTGATGGGGCTTCCCTCGCCGTGGATTCCCTCCTTCCTCTCCAAGAACCGTGCCACCATGTGGCGGATCACCCCCTATGAGATCTTCTTATCCGCACGCCCGCGTCGGAGGAGACCACCTCACTCCGCACACTATGCGGAGCATGAGAGGGCTAGTCTTGATCCAGTACGAACTAATACCGACAGGTCATACCTTCTCCTTGTCACCGACCACTCAATAAACACCTTGCTTCAGTCGTGAAGGCAGTTACCATCACGGGGTCGAGTAAGTTTCTACCTATGGATCCCTTTTACCACGGCCCACTGAGACGTTTGACCGATGAACTGCGTAAGGGCAGTGGTTCAGGAGACCTCCCACGCCTGCCTCAGGTATTTGCCGATCCTTCCACCACCGGCGCACGAGCCCGTCAGCTCCTTACCGAGCTATCAGGCGATCTTCATGAGGTGCTTGCATCGTACCTCACCAAAAAAGTCGAGCAGAAGAGATGGGTGCGGAGTGCGCCCAACCAAGAGGTCGTTAAAGCGGTACTCGATGAACTCTCGGCATGCGCCCCGCCAGCCGCGCAACGGCTCGGACTCGCCTTCTGCGAATCGCTTATTCAGATTAAGGCTCCGTGGATGCGCATCCTCGCCAACCTCACGGTCGCGGAGATAATCTCTCGCAATCACGTGCACTCGTCAGCGTGTACCATGGCCTACCTTCACACCTTCGCCAACGTACAAACCTACCTCAAACATGAACTCCGGGCCGAGCGGGAGCGCCCCTCCCTTTTTAATCCCGTATCGCTTTCTAACGGCGATCTGCGGAAAGCGCGTTGCGTCGTCCTTGAAACCGTACTTCCCTACGGTGAAGAAGCGCTCCGTCTGTTGTGGGGCCTTCAAGCGCGCGCACAAAGGGATGGGCAGGACGTTGAGCGACGGCTCTATCGAATTCAAGAGGTTGACCTCGCTACAACGCTACGAGGATGGCTTGAGGAGATTCTGCCCTCAGACCACCTCCCCACTCAAGGGTGGCAACATGACCTCTTGAGGGCGCTTACCCGCTCCCAAGCGAACGAGGGTCCAGCCAGCACGGGGTTCAAAGACACCCCTCGTGCCCAAGCTGTCACCCCCTTCGTCCAGGATATCGAG
This sequence comes from Bdellovibrionota bacterium, assembly GCA_032111275.1. Lineage (GTDB taxonomy): Bacteria > Bdellovibrionota_C > UBA2361 > UBA2361 > OMII01 > OMII01. Next base: position 13,755 of record JAULVA010000218.1, on the reverse strand, counting down.
GCTCTGCTCCGTGAGGGAGACTTAGATAAAGCGGAGCAGGATCTCGTACGACTTCACCGGTCGCTCTCCCACGATCGCGATCTTCATCACACCACGATCAAAGATCACCTTCTTCATCTCTCGTATCTCCGCGCCATCGTTACCTACCGACAAGCGAAGTTCTCGTACCAACCGTGCGACGAAGCCACGTTCAAGGATGAGGTAGCGAACCTCTTCTTCAAGGCGGAGGCCTTGTTTGATGATACCAGCTGCCTCTGGTCGCAATCCGTGATGCAAGCTCGAAGACGCGCTTTTGAAGAGATCCCCGAGGCGTGGCGCGCTCCCGTCCATACTAACCAGTAACGAGAAGAGTCGAGAAGGTAGTAACTCCCGCCGCGAAACTCGACGACGGCGTGCTGCCGAGAGAGGGCGAAATCGTTAATAAGGATACCACTTCCGTGACCTCTACCGATCGTGAAGCGCTTCAACTAAGAGGCGGCACCGGCGACCGGCTTTCGAAGAAGAAAGATACACTGCTCAATCGAGGCCCCCTCGATGAGGAGACCGCGCGGCGCCGGGTTAAACATCTGCGTCGTATGCGGCGCCCATCTTTTGCTCGATGAGGACCGTCGCAGGAGATCACCGTCACGAATACCCGCCCCCACGAACGCCGGGCAGTGCACAAGGGTAGCAAAATCGTCCATGGTCGAACTCGTCGCGAGCTGCACGAGGGTCCGATAGCACGCCTTTCCGGGTGTTTTAATCAGATCATCGAGGGAATCGATCAACGTCTGTCTGGTTGAAGGGGAGCGTGTTGTGGTGTCAATTCTGCTGGACGATGGAGGCTTCCCGCTTGAAGCGGACCCCCGACCCAGTATGCGATGAAACCATAAAAACATGACGGCATCCTGGTGCGGGTGCCGCCACCGCGCAATTCGAGTAGCTTTCAGCTCCCCTACGGCGCACTCAGAACGTTCCGGGTTAGGAGCAGATCTTGGTCAGGCCCCTCTCGCTGCGATGCTTTTCTCCCTGTTGCGTCCACTATCAGTCGGATATTCTCCTCCGGTCAAGTACGGAGGAATAAGCCATGATCCATAAGTTCGCCCTTGCGTCATCACTCTCTACCGCTCTCGTTCTGAGCGCCTGCAGCGGAACGACAAGCACCCTTCCCCAACCCTCTCCAGGGGCCGGTGCGATTACGTACACCCTTCCCGCCCTCCCGTACTCGCACGCTGCCCTAGAACCGGCGATCGACGAGAAGACGATGACCATTCACCACACGAAGCACCATCAAGCCTATATCGATAATCTCAACAAGGCGCTCAAAGATACACCACAAGCGGCCGTCCCCCTCGACACGATTCTCGCCTCCGTATCAAACTTTCCTCCGGCGGTGCGCAACAACGGCGGGGGACACTGGAACCACTCCTTCTTCTGGAAGATCATGACACCGCCGCAGCGTGCGACCGCACCCTCCGCGAAGCTCCTTGAGGCGATCAACACGAGCTTCGGCTCCTTCGACGCCTTTAAGGAGAAGTTCAACGCCGCGGCAACAGGGCGCTTCGGCTCAGGGTGGGCTTGGCTTGTAAAAACCCCAACCGGTCTCTCCATCACTTCAACTCCGAATCAGGACAACCCTTTAATGGATGTAGCCGAGGTTAAAGGCACCCCGATCCTCGGAGTGGACGTATGGGAGCACGCCTACTACCTGAAGTATCAAAATAAACGCGCCGACTATCTCGGACAGTGGTGGAACGTTGTGAATTGGGATGAGGTCTCGAAGCTGTACGAAGGGGCGTAGCGGGATCTTGGGGCGGGCCTCCGAGCCTGCCCCCAAATCCTCATCCTCATCTTTGTCATCCTCCTGCACCTGCACCGGTCTCTTGTCCCTCCTCACGAGGGCACCAACCTCGAAGCAGACCAACGCGGACGCCCCCTGACGCACCATCTCGTCGGTCTGTTTGGCGCTTCCCTCAAGGGATTGTCCTTGGAACTGTACCGTTTGAACCTCAGCTTCGTGCCGCATCCGTCGCGCAGCTTCATCGACGGCGGCACGGCTTTCGTCTTGGGTTCGTTCTTTCAGCTGCTCCTGCTGCTTGAGCGCCGATCCTCTTGGGCGCTGGGCTTGTATGACTGAGGGCTGGACGTTTGAGCTGACTAAACGTCATTGGAAAGTGAAGTTCGGCCCGTAGTAGCCTCAAACATACAACCTCTCAAAAAGTAACCTTCGCACGCGATTCAAGCTGGCGATATAACCCAATAACCCACTCGTGGAGCGCAGTGAGAGATATGCCCGATGCTGCCTGGGGTGTAGCGTAAGGAAGCGTGCCCCCCACGTGAACGTGCTCGTAAACGTGAACGTGCTCGTACCCGAAATAAAAACTCAACGTTTTCGGGTACGTGCACGTTTGCGAGCACGGGCACGTTCACGTGTTGATCTCTATAATTAGCTTTTACGTCCCTCCCCTATGGGACATCGAGGACCAAAAGATGCATAACGACCCAATAAGGTCGAGAGGATATGTTCGATGTACGCTCTAAAATGCCAAGCTTAGTGGCGGCGCTCACGCTGCTCACGCTCCCTCCGGCATCCGTTCAGCACCCAACCGACAAACCAATCGATCCTCCAGCCAAACCTCCCCCCGAGAGAAAGGCGCTTCCGCCGATCTCCGCGACTAGTCACATTCTTTCCCGCTCGCTCACCCTCGATCAGACTGTAGCCGCGCTCAAAACAGACAAGGAGGCGTTCCTACGGTGGAACCCTCCGCCACCTGCAGGGGGATTGCCGGCAGGTACGATGGTGCATAAGCCTCCGGTCGAACCTCACGGCACGCCTGAGCGAGACCCTAGGGTACGGATACAACCGTTCGTCGTGCGGCTTACCAAGGGCACGACGCTCTCAGAGCTCGCCCATACCTTTAAGGTCCCTCTTGAGATCCTGCTCGACAAGAATTGCCCTCGCGGAGAGGTCGACGCTCGCCGTCTAAAGGAGGGCACCGACATCTGGATACCGCTCTTCCAAAACCTCCGTGGAGATGGGTACGCGCTGGAGGGTCTGCGATTCAACAATGAAGCCGAATGTCTCACTATCGCCACCCGATTGCTCACCAAATGGAATAGGCAATCAACGGGTCGAGAGCACCTTGCGGTAGCGTTCCAGCACCTCTCCCCCGCCGACCGAGCGGAGGTAATCGGCCGCATAACAACCGCGCTTGATACCATTCAACAGAGCGAGACAGCGGCAGGCGTCAAGCTCTCCCCAGCCCATCTGCTAGCGATTAAAGAGTATGCGGATGCGCTTCGGGTAGCGAAGCAACTCAACGGCATCGACAACCCGTTCCGCCTCTCCCCAGCGTCCCTTGTGGCGATCACAAAGGAGCGCATGAAACTGCGAGATCCCGACGCGGAGATTACTAAGGGCGAGGTTGTCACTATCATCGCGTGCAAAGGGGATAGCAACGGCGCATTCCCGACCCTCGATGGCGCGGTGCGGTCTGCTTTAGGGGCCAATAGAGCGGTGCAGTACTTCGAAGTGGGCACGGTGTCCGCGGCGGTAGAGGCCGCGCGGAGCGTTGCTCAACGATACGGTAAGGGGAGCGAGATCATCCTTATCGCGGGACACGGCACCTTTAACCACGGCACCAAAACAGGGGAGATTCACCTCGCCTATACTTCAGTAGTAAAGGCGGCGACACACGCGCAGAAGGGGGACATGATCCTCTACTCCTCAAATACGAAGGCGCTTGGCGATCTCACCACATGCACGGCACAGGGAGGAACGATCCTCTACCTCAGTTGCCACTCCGGCGCTGGAGGGGTTGGCGAGGACAATATAGTGAAGGCTACCGTTCGCGCCGCGAACGACACCAAAACTCCCCTCACCGTGGTCGGGGCGCCATCCGCAACCAATTTAAAGTCGATCACATTCCCAGCGACCTCGGGCTCACCCCTGAAGGTTGAATACTTCAACTGCACCCCCCTTGAGATCTCGTCCGCGCCCGTGCTCGATGAGCAGAGGGAGCGCAAGGCAGGTACTAAGTAAGCTACGTTGCCTATCGATGAGGTATTGATACCACCGTCTCGTTCGGCACACGGTAGGGCCCGCGTCGATTCAACAAGTTGCCCTCCGTAAGCATCATCTTGGCCCCCAATCGCCATACCAAAGAGACTAGTGGCACTCGGGGAGTTCTACCTTGCAACCTGAATACAAGATCGCACCTTCTCATCAGGCAGGGACCGCTCCAGATACGGACGGCACATCCTTGCCGGGTAGCGCTCGCGCGGATATTCGCAGCACGCTCATCCACGCGGGACGGATTGGCGCCGTCAGCCTCCCAGTTGAGCGATCTCCCTCACAGATCCCACTAGAGCCTCTGTATCGCCCGAGCATCCCCCTAAACCAGCTGATCATATCGATCATCCAACAAACACAACCCAACAACCTACCATCCCTAGTACCAGGCGGCGCGGGGCAAGGTACCGGAACTGATCCCCTGCTTGACGCGCTGCAACGCCTGGTTGGACATGGGATCCTTCCGACACGAGATGGCCTCGTCGTTCCACCCCGCGATCCTCCATCCCCTCGGAGCCATCCCGCCTCGCGGCATCACACGCGCCCCGAGACCACCCCCTCCAACGGAACAACGGAGATATCACCCCCCGATACGAATAGAAGCGAGACACCGCGCGCGGAGCGATCACCAGAGGGCGGCGGCGCGAGACACGCTCATGGCCAGCCCACGCAGGAGCCACTTTCAGAGGAAAAGATCCGGCAGATTCTTGAGAAAGCGCTCGCCGCGTTTCATGAGCGCCGTGGAGATGGATCGCCTACCCTTGAGCGAAACCCAAGCGCTTCCCCATCGCCCGATCGAACCGCCGGGGAGCGAGCCCTCGACCGGGGAGGAGAGCCCCGCCTTAAAGAGCCAGCTATAGAAACAACCCTCTCGCCATCGGTCCGTAACACTTTAAACGACCCTCGAAACGACACCGCGCGTCTGATGCAGCAACTCTTAACCGGTGACCTTCACCAAGGAAGGCAGTCTCCCGCTGCTATCGCGGGGGTAGCGAACACAGACCGATCGGTATCGCAGCAGGTTGAACCTACCCTCATCCCAATTCGCGCAGGGATTAACGAGGGGCTCTCCCAGATTCGAGACGCCCTTCAGACAACAATAGAACGCTCCTCGCCTCGCCCTCCATCCTCACCGACTCAGGTCGACACCGTGAGCGCCCAGGCTACGAAACCAGGAGACTTCACTCGGATAGAACCCGTGCGCCACCATCAAGCACCAACCGTTACTATCCAAGGAGAGGACCGCGCAGCGCAGCGCCCTCTACAAGAGCATACCAATCCCGTCTTTAGGCCGATTGGAGGTGAGGGACTCGGAATCTCGCTTTCATCACCGGGAGGGCTCCGACCCGCTGGACACCCATCACCCGAACGCGCGACCACGCCTCTCGATACCGGAACATCCCTTCTTGACGCTATCGCACGCGCAGCCGAGAAAGCGTTCTCGCTACAGACCCTGCGAAAGATAGATGGTGCGGTTGAAACCGCGGTGATCTCTGCGGCGGCCGCCGTTGCGCTCGGCGTTATCGGTGGAGATATCGTTCTCAAGGAGATCCTCGCCCTCGGCAAAGATATTCTCGGTCGACTTCGTCCGAGAACAGGCCCGAAGGAGAAGCACGAGGAGGAGATCAAAGAGATCCGTGACCTCGTTGAGGAGCTTGAGAAGATCTGTTCCGACCGGGATGTTGAGACGATTGATCAACCAGCGGAATTCGTAGCCGATATAACGGGCACCATACGGCACCACGACACCGACCTTCCCTTAGAGGGGATAGAGGTTGATGGGAGAAGCCTCGGTGTCACCCGCACAAACGCTCGTGGTGAGTTTATCTTCAAGAACGTTCCCTTGGATACCGGATTTGTCGTGTACGCTAGAAGCGCGGAGTACACGTTCTTCCCTCATCCAGCGCAAGGAACCGTATCGGCGATGACGAATCTCTCGATCTTTGGCCGAAAGGTGTAATCGTTATGACCACCCCTGCCCGGACGATGACGCGCCGTTACTAGCCCCACCCTCTTGCTCCTCGGGACGCTCCTTCTCCTGACGAAAGATCCCCTTCGCCATCGCGAGTACGCCACCGAGGTCGGTGAGATTCGCGGGTAGCACCACAGTGCTGCTTCGCTGAGCGATCCGTCCGAGTTGTGGGATATACTGCTCGGCGATACGTAGCTCCATCGCCTGCTTTCCGCCATCGCTCCTAAGTGAGTCACCAACTAGACGCAACCCTTCCGCCGTGGCGCGAGCGACCTCAAGGATCGCCGCAGCCTCCCCCTTCGCTCGATTAACCTGAGACATCATACTCGCCTCAGAATCCTTTATCTGACGCTGCTTCTCACCCTCGGCAGAGTTAATCGCCGAATCCCTCTGCCCCTCTGAGGCGAGGATCGCCGCGCGCTTCTCTCGCTCGGCCTTCATCTGCTTCTCCATCGCGGTAATTATCTCACGCGGCGGGGTGATGTTCTTAATCTCGTAGCGGAGCACCTTTACCCCCCACGCCTCGGCGGCCTTGTCAACCTCTGTCACCACGTTTGAATTGATGTGCGCCCGAGCCTCAAAGGTCTTATCGAGCTCGATCTTGCCGATCTCGCTGCGGAGGGTGGTCTGCGCAAGTTGGATAATTCCGAAGAGGAAATCATCGATGCCGTAGGACGCTGACTTCGCGTCGATAACACGAACGTACACGACCCCATCGACCGCCACCTGAACGTTATCGCTCGTGATACAAACCTGCTCAGGAATATCGATGACCTGCTCCTTGAGCGACTGTCGATAGCGCACACAGTCTAAATAGGGAATCAGAACATGAAAGCCGGCATCAAGGGTAGCGTGAAACTTACCGAGCCGCTCGACGACGTACCGCTGCTGCTGCGGCACAATTACCGCTCCTTTGTAGATCGTGATAACGATCAGAAAGACGAAAAACCCAAACGCGATCGACATACTATCACCTTCCCTATGAATCCTTCCGCTTTACACCCAAAACAAGACCATCGCTTGAAACCACCTCGCACTCATCACCACTCTGAATGATAGCGCTGCCAACGTTCTCTAAACGCCACGGTGAGCCCCACATCTCCCCACTCCCTTTGTGCGCGGGCGCGAGCGTCTCCCGAGCCACCGCAGTCTGCCCGATAAGCCCCCCGTACCCCTTCTCGCCGGTCCGGAGAAGGCGTTGCAGCGAGTCCCCGAAGAGAAACCAAATACCGAGCGAGGCGATTGAAAAAATGGTCGCCTGCGGCATCCAGCTCGAGATGGCGCCAACGTAGGTCAAGGCTCCCGTAAGTAAGGTGCCAAGGCCGAGAATGAGGAGAAAAAATCCCGTTGGGCCAAACAGTTCCGCCACACACAGCACTATACCGATAACGAATAGAAGCCACGCCTCCATAGACCCTCCGCTGAGTCCCTTGTACACACCCCCGCCGCCCCTGCAAAGTGGGTATCTTTACACCCGTAGGTGACGGTCGCCAGCTCCAACGTGACAGAGGGATCGTAAGCTTCGCGCCATGGCATACACACCAAACTCCTTTCGCGTTATAGATGGGCTTGTACCGACTAGGGGGGCTAATCTTCCAGCCGACCTCACCCTCCCGACCGAGCCGGTCGGAGTCGTCATCTTCGCGCACGGAAGCGGGAGCGGTCGCAACAGCCCTCGGAACCAAGCGGTAGCTCAGATACTCAACGCGTCGCACATCGCGACGGTACTCTTGGACCTTCTCACCCCTGACGAAGACACCGTCTATAACAACCGATTCGACATCGAACTGTTAACGTGGCGACTTGTACGAGCTGTCGAATGGGTACGTGATCACCCCTTTATCCCCGACGTACCTCTAGGGCTCTTCGGCGCGAGCACAGGAGCGGCCGCGGCCATTAAGGCGGCGACGCTGCTCGGCAGCTCCGTTACGGCGTTGGTGTCTCGCGGAGGAAGACCTGACCTGGCGGGGGACGCCCTCGCGCAACTTCGAACCCCAAGCCTATTCATCGTTGGAGGTAACGATTCAGAGGTCGAGGCCCTGAACCGGAAAGCGCTAACACGCATGCGGTGCGAAAAGCAGATATCTATTGTACCAGGCGCGGGGCACCTCTTTGAGGAGGGGCAATCACTCGATACCGTCGCGGGCCTTGCGGCGGGGTGGTTCCTCAGACACTTCCAAGAGAGAGTCGAAGGAAAGCAGCGCATGCATCAATCGCCGCGGCCGGACCACCCACAACCGTAGCACTAACGATCGCTCTAGCCTCTAAGCCGACCAGTAGAGAGCCAACGCCACGATCAGCTACCTAGCAAAAGCACGCGTCAGCGTGCTTTTGCCTCCCTTACCTATACGGCAACCGTTGGAACGTTATCCATGATCCGACCATCCCGGAGCCGCACAAGACGTTCTCGGAGATCCTCTACAGAGAGAGCGATCTGCTCCTTCACGCAGTAGCGGCGAAGCGTAACCGAGTTAGTCTCAACCTCTTTATTTCCAACGATCAAGATGTTCGGCACCTTTCGGGTAACCGCGTTACGGATCTTCTTATTAAAGGAATCCGCTGCTAAATCCACCTCTGTTCTGAAGCCCTGCGCGTTAAGCTCTTGGCTGAGCTTCACAACGAAATCGTTGCACCCCTCGTTCACCGGCACAAAGACGGCCTGAACCGGAGCGAGCCAGGTTGGGAAAGCCCCACCGAAGTGCTCAATCAGGATTGCGAAGAAACGCTCCATTGATCCGCACAGCGCGCGGTGAATCATGTACGGACGCTTCTTCAACCCATCAGCGTCCATGTACGAGAGGTCGAACCGCTCAGGCAGGTTGAAATCGAACTGGATCGTACTCAACTGCCACTGACGGTCGAGCATATCCTTCACGCAGATGTCGATCTTCGGTCCGTAGAAGGCGCCATCACCTTCGTTCAAGGAATACGGTAGACCACTTCGGTCAAGCGCGGCCTTGAGAGCGATCTCTGCCGCATCCCATTTCTCCTCCGCGCCTACCCGACCCTCTGGGCGAGTACTCAGGTAGAGGTGAAAATCCTTCAGACCGAAATCGCGCAGAAGGTTTACGCTGAAGTTCAGAACGGTATCGATCTCCGCCGGCATCTGATCCTCACGACAGAAGAGATGCGCGTCGTCCTGCGTGAATCCGCGAACTCGGGTCAAGCCCGACAAGGTGCCGCTGCGCTCGAAGCGGTAGACCGTTCCCCACTCCGCGAATCGTTTCGGAAGATCTCGATACGATTTCGGGACCGCATCGTAGATCTTGCAGTGGAACGGACAGTTCATCGGCTTGAGGTAGTACTCCTGCCCCTCGACCTCGATCGGGGCGAACATTCCGTCCTTGTAAAACGAGAGGTGTCCGCTCGTTTCCCAGAGGGTTGAGCGCCCGATATGCGGTGAGTACACAAAGTCATATCCACCTTCGAGGTGTATCTTTCGGCAATGCGTTTCAATCAGGTGGCGAATGATTCCGCCCTTCGGATGCCACAGGATAAGCCCTGAGCCTACCCCCTCATGGTCGATACTGAAAAGGTCGAGCTCCTTTCCGAGCTTGCGATGCTCTCGCTCCCGAGCCAACTCCCGCTTCTCGACGTACTTTTTTAGCTCATCCTTATTCTCAAACGCGAGAAGGTACACGCGGGTCAATTGCTTATTCTTCTCGTCACCGCGCCAGTAGGCGCCAGCGAGGGTGTCGATCGTGAAGCAGTCCGCGGGGATCTCCCCGGTGTGATTCACGTGGGGACCAGCGCACATATCCTCGAAGGGGCCGTTCACATAGAAGCCGATCTCGGTTTCTCCCTTGTCGGCGAGCTCAAGGCAGTACTCAACCTTGTAGCTCTCACCACGACCCTTCAGGTGCTCGACGGCCTCAGCGACGGAGCGCTTAGACTCAACGAACGGCTGTCGCTGTCCGATGATCTTGCGCATCTGCTTCTCAATGGTCTTAAAGTCCTCAGGGGTCAGGGGGGTATCGAAATCGAAGTCGTAATAACACCCATTATCGATTGGTGGGCCGAAGGCGAGCTTGGCGTTGGGGCGGATCTCAAGGATGGCCTGAGCCATTACGTGAGCGAGGGAGTGTCTGATTTTGTAGAGATGATCTGCGTTTTCTTTCATGGAGTACCTTTTAACCTCACGAAATTATTACATAGGAGGAAGAAGATCAAAGGGGGAAGTGAGGAAAACCGAAGTGGCGAACAGAACCCTAAAGGTGCGGTCCAACTGGG
>JAULVA010000218.1:2012-3492 GCA_032111275.1 Bdellovibrionota bacterium | reverse complement strand
CCCCTTCATCTCGAAAAAGGGAGGCAAAACCCCGCTAGCGCGTGCTTTTGCTAGGAAGCGGTGCTGGCGCACCGCTTTCTTATGCCGTCCTTGCGACCAAATAGGCTTCACACCTTCGCAAAACAACGCGAATGCGTTGTCTTGTCTCCCTGAAGCTCCCCTCATCCTGAGAAGAGTCCCTTACTCGCGGGACGATATCTCGGAGTCGCACAGACTCGAAAGGTGGTCAACATCCTCGCGCATCTGCTCAAGGATAAACTCCGGCCTCACGGATAGCACGAATCGACCCAAACTAAGCACACGACGGGTCAACTCCGGGGAGGCGATCCCAGGAAATCGTCGAACGAGCCGCTCTCCAACCCAGCTATCCTCTTGGTCGATGTGCCACACCTGCGCGGCGTAGAACCGAGACGCCGGTGGCGCAATCGTAATCTCTATCGTTTCAGGTTTCGAACCTGACCAGATCCCGAAACCTTCGAGCCAATAGGGCTTTGAGGGGAGATCCTCTCCATCCCTCTTGGCGACCGGAGGTAACTCCGAGACCTCTCGTATCTCCTTGATAAACGATACGTTTAAGATCAACTCCCGGCCACCGCTCTCCTTGAAGAGTGCGTAGAGCATGCCATCCGAAAAATGGAGTCGGTCGAAGAGTCCGCCGTATTCCTTGTCCTCATCGTGTCGCCACGGGGATCGGTACCGAACGAGGGTTGGCTGACCCCGATGGCAGAGGGTAAGGAGGCGCACAAGGTCGATATCGGCGAGCTTTGCCACAGAGGTCGTCTCTGAAGAGAATCGTTGCCGCATGTGCTCAAGGTCGTGGTCGATATCACCCCGACCATTCGTTATCCGAGCCCACAACGAGTTCAGGGCATCGTGCAGCGATGGGTCGTCGATCATCAGCGCCATCTCGCTCAACAGCACCAGCGCGACCAGCTCATCTCGTCCGGGTGGAAGTGAGGCGAAGGAGAAGTCAGGCTTCGTGAGAAAATAGCCCCGACTCGACTCATCGTACTCAATCGGCACCCCGAACTCATACCGCAAACGGTCGATCGTCCTCATCGCGGTGCTTCGCGAGCAGCCGCACATCGTCGCGAGTGTCGAAGCGTTCGGATAGCTCTTCTTCTGCAGCTCCGCCTGTAGGGTTAGGGAACGCTTAAGAAACGTGGAGGACTCCGTGCCTTTCCTCCGACCGCCGTTCATCGACCGGGCGCTGTACTTCCGAGAGTGTTCCATGTGAACTACGAACTACCTAACCGAGACATAGAAAATAAAGAAAACAGGATGTTCGAGTAACGTGACTACCGGTTCTTTACAACTATGTGTACCACTGCGTGAGTCAGGCATGGCGCGTTTAAACGGCCGAAATTCAGTGAATGAGTCAAACGTCCCTAACACGACCAGGATCCGACACCCTTTGAGAGCCACAATCAGCGAATGAATCAGTAGCGTCCTCCCACCTGTGTCATAGGGTGACACGGGT
>JAULVA010000218.1:0-2002 GCA_032111275.1 Bdellovibrionota bacterium | reverse complement strand
TTTATGTAGCTCTTTCCCAAACGGCGGTGGATACGGGAGCATTTTGGTTACATAACGCGGAGGCGCGGAAGACGCGGTGGGCGCGGATGACGAATAGATTCAATCCTGCGCTCTCCGCGATACCTAACCAAAATATTCGAACACAGCAGAGCGTAGGCCTTCATCGAGGGGCACCTGCGTGCGCCCTACACCTCACTACCAACGGTTACCCCCCGCACACGCACGCCCCGTGCCACCATTTTACGAACTTCTCGCACACCTTTTTTCTTGAAGGTCGCGGAGCCCGTGCGTATATTTAAGGATAGCTACTCACGTAGTAGTTTTATCTTTCGAAATCAGGTCGAAAGTCGGGGCAGAGCGAGAGCTCGCCCCGTTTTTTTGCCCGCAAACCGACACCCAAAAGCTCTCAGTTGCCCCACCTCCCCGCGCACTCTAAGATACTCCCATACGAAAGCCCGGATACCGTTCATACACAGGCCCCATGCGCTCATCCTCTGCTACCTTTCCATGGAGATACCTTCTCGTAGCGCTCGCGCTCTACTCCACGCTCCAGGTATTCTTTCTCGGATTAGCCCCGATCGCCGGAAGCACCGAGGCGAGAGAGGCGCAGGTTATCGAGACGATCCTTCGCGAAGGGGAATGGGTCCTCCCCCTTCGAAATGGCATCATCCCCTCAAAGCCCCCACTCTTTCATTGGATAGGGGCAGGTCTCAGTCAGGCGATAGGACAGGTAGATGAATTCACCGTCCGTCTCCCCTCTCACCTCGCCTCCCTCGGTATCCTTCTTTTGAGTTCCCTGGTCGCGTTTCGAGTCGCCCGACTCAGCCAAACCGTCGAGGGGGAGCTTCACCAAGAGCGGGTCGCTCTTCTCACCCCGGCGATCTTATCCCTCACCTACGGTTTCTTCCAACTGAGCTCCCAAGCGATGGTCGATATGACCTTTGCGCTCTGCGCCTGGGGCGCCCTCGCGTCCCTCGTCATGAGCGACCTCGATGAATGGCGTGCCTATCGCCGCATTTCGTGGCCTCATCGCGCCCTCTTCTGGAGCTGCTGCGCTGGCGCGATGGTAGCCCGCGGACCGGCCGGCCTTGCGTTGCCGATATTTCTCGTTGGCGTCACGGGGTGGTACCTCGGGGGATTCAAAGCGGTAGTGCGCGAGATGCTCAGACCGAGCGTGGGGTGGCTTGCGTTTCTTGCGCCGTGCGCCTGGTACTACGGGGCCTACCTGCGCGGAGGAGAGGCCTTCCTCGCTCGACAACTCTTCTTCGAGAACGTGCAGCGCTTCGTGGGTGGCGAGAAGATCAACACCGAGGCGTGGTGGTTCTACCTCCCCTCCCTCATGCGCACGACCGCTCCGTGGGGACTCCTGATGGCGGTCGGTGTTGTTCGCTACGTTCGAAAGGCTCGAGGCCTTGAGTACCTCGGTGGTTTCCAACGGTGGGCTATCGCGCCATCAGTCGCTCTCATCGCTGGCATGACCCTCTTCTCCCTCGCCTCCGGAAAGCGTCACTCGTATACGCTCCCCCTCCAACCCTTCATCGCCATTCAGTGCGCGCTTCTCTTCTCGATGTGGCTTGAACGTCGGGGGCTTGCTGCCCGTGAACGGATCTGGAAGCTCGCTCGGAGGCTTGAGGGGGTTGTCGCCACCCTGCTGGTGGGGCTTCTGATCGCCGCGGGGATAGGGCACCAGGTTGACTGGAACCTCCACCCCCTTGAGGATATCGTTAAGTTCGCCTGCGCCCCCCTCACCTTCCGCATGGGGCTCGTCGTGCTCTTCGCGCTCGGTGTCATTAGCCTCCTTGGCCGGCAACCAGCGCGGCTTCCGTACGGTCGGGTGTGGATCCTCCTTACCCTCCTCCTTACCATCTCGGTGGCCTCCGGTAACGTTATCAAGGGAACCCTCAAAGGGTGGCCGATCATCACCGAGCAACTCCTCCTCACCCTCGCCCCGGGCGATCGCATCGCCGTTATCAAGGACACCTACGACGAATACTTCGATCCG
>JAULVA010000217.1:0-2757 GCA_032111275.1 Bdellovibrionota bacterium | reverse complement strand
GCGGATTTTTTCGCTACTCTCTTAGCGCAACACCGCGACCGAGCTCGTTCCTCTATCGAGGTGTACGAAGCGGCGGCCGATCTCATAACCGCCATCGATACCCTCCTCGTGAGACACGCTGAGAAATCCGGATTCAATCGGGAGGAGGCATTCAACCGCTTCGGCTCGACGCTGTTCAGGGACGCGCGAGATGAGGTGCTATCCGCGGCAGAGGAGCTAACGGCGCGGTACTTTACGCAGCATGAGAAGAAGTACACCTCTGTCGTGACAAACGTCAAAGAATTCATCTCACTGATGAGCGAGGCGCAAGCCAACGGATCGCTACCCAGCGATCTCCTCGCGCGAGACGCATTCAAACTAATCGCTCAAAATATCACTGCTATCTCACTCCAAGATAAGGGAAGCGACATCACCACGATCGTTGAGTTGGACGCAGTCCACCTGATGGAACACGATCTCCAAGGATGTATGCAGCTCGCTGACGCGCTGATCGAACAGGGAGGCCATCTTTCACCGATGGACAAGCTCCTCCTTCATCAGAGCGCGGTCTATCACCGCGTCAGCTTCATGATTCCTCCGGTCCTTCAAGCTATCGCTCAAAAAGGGATTCAGGGTAAGGACCTCGGAATTCCGATGCTCGCCGCGCAGTACATTCGCAGCCAGTACGACGACCAGTCATCCGTATGGCACACTATCTTCTCCCCTCACGAGTTCGAGTTACTGCACAAGGCGGTACTCTATCAAGAGAAGGAGTCTCAGAATCCATCAGATATGGCGCTCCAGGTCGGCGCTTCAGACGAAACCGCTCGCGACCATAACGTGGAAGCTATCGTTCGGATCTCACACCGATCGGATGAGTAGCGATATCTGAAGCCGCACCCACAACCACGCTCAAGTAGTTCGACCTGCCCCTCAACATATCGAATCGTGCGGTCTCCGTTTGTAGTGGCGAAAACCTTACACCTTACCAGGGAGCTTTTATGGCACTACTACACTATACCCTTGCAATCGCTTTCGCGCTCAGCCTTGGTATAACTCGACCGCTCCACGCGCAATCGAACACAGCTATCGGAGCCGGAGTAACAACCCTTCGATTCGCGCCCACCTTTGAGTCAACGGTAGCCACGAGCGGGCTCACTCTCGGCGCTGTCGGGGAATCCAGTGTATTGCTGGGACTCTTTCTCTTTCCGGTTGTAGAGGGAGCCATAGATATCGATAGCGGCCGCGGAGAGATCATCCACGGGGGCGGATTCCAACTCGTGGCGCAAAATCTTGACGTGACCTTTCTCAATCTGATCATGGACACCACTGGAGCGACACCCTTAGTGACTGGCGACCTCGTGGTAAACAACGCGATGATCCTTCGAATACCGCTCTTCGACGCTCAATTCCCTCCACTCACGTTGCCGCTCGATATACGACGCGGAACCGTCGACATCCCTTCCACAAGTATCACCCTGCGTCCTGAGGCCGCGGAGATCCTCAATCGAATCATCGCGTCGACGATCTTTACCTCCGGACAACCCGTTGGAACCTCCGAGATGACGTGGATAGTTGGCCAGAGTGGTATGTAGCTCCGGGGGCAAGCCGTAATGATTCTATCGCGCTGGCCAATCTTCGGAGCTCTCGCTCTCGGCGCGGCCCTGGTGGGAGCGACGACAAGCGCCGCCTCTGAGTGCCGTGTCGTCGAGGACGTGCGGAGCGGCGAGAGGATGGTGGTGTGCGATGAGGAGAGTGAGCCCCTTCCATTGTGTGGAAGCGAATACGACACCGGAGAGCGGTGTGTTGTTGCACGCCCCCCTCCCCGTCACCTTCGGCCACCTCCGCCGCCCCCGCCACGTCCTCGGGCCCGGGAGTCCGATACTCCGCGAAATCCCGCGGGTCCCCCTCCACGGGCCGCGGGAGCACCGTGGCCCAATCGCGCGGAGGGGTACGATTAAAGGCGCGAATAAACCCGGAGCATCGAACGTATCTGCCTGGAACGAGACAGAAACCCGGAAACGGTACCCCATAGTCTCCACTGTCTAGATGGCCCCCTCACAGGGCAGAGCGAGCGCGCGGGCAACTACGGATTGGGATAAGCGTCACCCTGACCTCAACGGTCCATATCAGTCCTGTTGAGGCGATTCATGATGTCATTTTCCACACCAAACTCAGCACACGCAAACGTTGAGCCAAAAACGCGGAACTCAGAGGAAGCCGAGATCTCTCGTCCGCTCTCGGATTTCCGGATCGCGGAACAGGTCACCAATGCCCGGTACCGGGATATTGCGACTCAGGATCGGGAACCGATCCTGAGCCGCATTTTCACTCACATCGACTTCCTGCGAGGAACCTATCCAAATATCCAGGACGTGGCGGGAAAGCGGATTCTCGATCTGGCGTGCGGAGCCACAAGCTACGAGGATAACGCTCGGGGTAAGTATGACCCATGGATGTCGAGGCTCTTGAAACACCTCGACGCGAGTCCCCTTGGAATAGATGTCTGTCCACAACAGGACGAGAACTTTGACTCCCTGCCAGCCGACCTGACGGTCACAGACGCTTTGAGTATCCTCGACACCGCCTCTTTCGACGCCATCTATGTGTGCGCCTTTCCCACCCGCAAGATGATTCAACGCCTTGTTGAGCAAGGGATCGAATGGGGTCCGCTCCGAGACAACATGATGGAGCACCTAACCCGAGCCTTAAAACCCGATGGAAAGTTCATCCGAAAATTCAGCGAATTCGATGAGCGGTTAGTCGAGGAGTCTGTCA
>JAULVA010000216.1:13603-28012 GCA_032111275.1 Bdellovibrionota bacterium | reverse complement strand
TTATCAGTAACCATCCACTGCCGCATCTCGTAAAGCGGTGCGGGAGCACCGCTACCTAGCAAAAGCACGCGTCAGCGTGGTTTTGCCTCCCTTACCTAGCAAAAGCCCGCGATAGCGGGGTTTTGCCTATTATCCTAGAACAATCCCCGCAACTCTTCGTGAAAGATACCGATTCATGGAGATATGGATTCCGCCCTGGTTGATAACGAAATCTGTCCACCATCTCCGCGCGTCGACGGGGTGTCCTGTTCTGCTCTCGAATTAGCGCTCCGCTCAACAGAGGAGGCTCGGGCGCTCTTGCCCTATGAAAACGCCGTAAAAATGAGAGCGATGCCGCTTACGCTTGTGCGAGAGGGGACCTCGCTTCGACTACACTGCGTTGTCGCGAACGATTCGCCTGAGTTGCGCAGAGCGATTCACTTTGTGACCGATGTGGAGCCGCTCTGCTCGGTTGGCGTGGCGGACGTTATCGATGAGGCGATCATAAAGGCGTATCTCGGCCAGGAGCGCCGCGTTCGTGACGATATAGAGCGACTGACAACAAGGCGCGCTCAGGACTCTTCAACAGTAAAGCCCCCCTTTCCGGAACCGACCGGCGATGCCGCTAAATTTCTCGCGACCCTCGTGGAGTTCGCGGTTGCACAGGGCGCATCCGATCTTCATCTCTGTCCATCGTCTCAGGGGGCCTTCATACGCCTTCGGATAGATGGGGCGCTTTTGACGCAGGAGGAGCATCACTATCCCAGTGGTGTCCACGAGCAGGTGGTATCTCGCCTTAAGGTGCTGGCTGGTCTCGACATCTCCTGTCGCTACCTCCCGCAAGATGGCTCCTCTGTCCTTCCGGTGGGAAACACAACAAAAAGCGTCCGTGTAAGCACCCTTCCGACCGTCCATGGAGAGAGCGTAGTGATGCGTCTCCTCTACTCTCGTAGGCTCCCACGACTGAGTACGCTTGGCGTGGAGCCGGTGACGATGTCCCGCCTTCAAACGGCCTTAGCAAAAACAAGTGGTATCATCCTTCTCACCGGACCAACCGGTAGCGGCAAAACCACGACGATGTATTCCCTTGCACTCGAACTGCAACATAGGGGGCGTAATGTCGTTACGGTCGAGGATCCGGTAGAGGCGCCGCTGCCCGGGATGGTGCAGGTTCAGGTCAGGGAGGGACAGGGATTAGATTATCCACGAGCGATCCGTTCAGTGTTGCGCCACGACCCCGATGTGATCCTTATCGGTGAGATGCGCGACCCTGTCAGCGCTAAGATCGCGCTTACCGCGGCGGTAACAGGGCATCTCACGGTATCGTCCCTCCACATGGGGTCCGCGTTGCAAGCTCTTGAGCGACTTCGCTCCTTCGACATATCGGCCCGAGAGAGCGTTCAGGGGGTCTCCCTCATCGTGAACCAGCGCCTTCTTCCGCGTCTGTGCGCGGCGTGCAAGGTGGTTGATAGTGAGGCCACCACACGTTTTAATCGGACCCTCTATACACCAACCGGTTGCCCGAGGTGCGGGGGAACGGGATTTGACGGAAGAGTTCTGGTTACGGAGACCCTCGATGTCATGTCGGCAGCGGTTAAGGATGCATATAGCGGCAGCCGATCAATGAGCGAGGCGTTGTCGGCTATACCAGCATCGGCGTTCATTCCGTGGACGAGGTCCCTGGAATATCATGTGACAAACGGTGATATCTCCCCTCGACAGGTCCAGGAGTTCGTGGATGAAGAGATGGCGCCCGAGTAAGTTGAGAGAGAGGTGTGCCCTCTCCCAAAGTATGTTAAGGAAGTGAGACAAAACCCCTCCCTGCTGCGAAAGCGGATCTTGGGTTGCTCTTCGATTTTCAGCACGCGGAAAAATCCTCCATGTATCTCAGTGGATACACGTCCGGTTTTTCCCCGCACTGAAAATCGAATATCAACCCAACCTCCACTTTCTCGCTACGGGTAGGTTTTGCCTCATTTCCCTAAAAAGAGCGCATAACCTCAGGATTCTCGATATGTCGCCGAAGAAGCTCCCCCTCCGACCGAACGTCTGCATGTTAGTGTACAACAACAAGGGAAAGCTTTTCTTGGGAGAGCGCTACGGTGAGCCTGGACATTGGCAATTCCCTCAAGGCGGGGCGGAGTCTCGATATACCCTTCGGCAGAATGTGATTCGAGAGCTGCGCGAAGAGCTTGGTTTAAAAAAGAGATCTATCGGCAAAATAACGAAGCTCCAATCAACTCACGAGTATGAATGGCGAACCCCACCTCGCTACGCGTACAAAAAGTGGCGTGGTCAGAAGCAGACCTTTTGGTTGGTAGAGTTTGTTGGGACAGATAGCGATATCGATCTCAGGACTTACAAAGAACCGGAGTTCGCCTCATGGCGATGGTGCTCCGTCGCCGAGGTAAAACGGAGCGCGGCACCGTTTCGGCTGGCGGGATACAAGGCTCCCTTACGGGAATTTCTGGAGTTGAAGAGAGCGAAGCCCAAGACAAATGCTAGCTCAAAGAAAAAAGCGAGATCTCGAATAAGGGCTCGAGCATAGTTTATCCGGTTCTGGCATCAGAAAGAGACAGAAAGCTCCCACAACGATCATGAAGATCGCGGCATAGTCCCCCAGGGGGCGTTCCAGGGACCTTCAACCCCCTTGGCTTGGTGTCGGAATGCGACGTAAAGTACCCAAATTAGCAAAGGCGCACACGATGGCTATTCCGAGCGATATATCGGGCTCTACCAAAGCCCATAAGAGGATCCGACTTAAAAAGCAGGATGACGCCACCGCACGCAAGATCACCGAGCAGACGAACCTCAATCCAGTGATCGGCCGTATCCTTGCCGCGCGTGGATTTCAGGCTAACGAAGATCTCAAGCACTTCATATCACCAACCCTTAAAGAGGGACTCCCCGATCCATCAAAGCTTAAGAATCTCTCGGAGGCTTGCAAGCTGATCCATGAGGTCCACAAGGCGGGGCAGGGGATCGCTATCTGTTGTGACTTCGACGTCGATGGCCTCTCGGGTGGTTCCATCGTTCACGATTTTTTTAACAACGCGAAGGTCGCATCGCGCGTATTTGTGCCTGACCGATTTGTTGACGGATACGGTCTTAACGAGAAGGTTGTGCGTCAGATCGCGAAGGATGGATACGGACTCCTTCTCACGATCGACTTCGGAACCACGAACGCAAAAGAGCTCTCCGTCGCGAGAGAGCTTGGTTTGAAAACCATCGTGGTTGACCACCATCACATGAGCACGGACGCCCCGCCAGTTGATGTGTTCATCAACCCTCACCAAAGTGGATGTGGATTCGCGGCGGCGACCGCGTGCGCGGCGGGACTAGCCTGGTACCTCGTACTCGGTTTGCGGCGTGAGTTCGGGCTCGATGGCATAGACCCACGTCATTCACTTGATCTCGCCTGTCTTGGCACCATCTGTGACATGGTGCCCCTTATCGGTATGAATCGAGTTATCGCCAAACGAGGATTGGAGCGACTTACCGATACTCACCGCGCCGGGTTAAAAGCTCTTCGAAATGTGATCGGGATTCGTGGCGCGGTTGGATGCACCGATGTCTCGTTTGGTATAGGCCCACGACTGAACGCCGCCGGTCGTCTCGTTCACGGCGAGCTCGTTGTGGAGCTTCTGACCACGGACGATTCGAATAAGGCGGAGAAGTTGGCTCGTCAGTTGAACGATTTAAATGTCCAGCGCCAGGACATTGAGGGAGCCGTTAAGGCTGAGGCTATCGCTCAGATTGAGAAAGATACTGAACATCGCTGGGGACTCGTCGCGTGGAATCAGGAGTTTCATACCGGCGTGATCGGTATCGTAGCCCAACGTCTCGTTGAGCACTTCTATCGACCGGCGGCGGTGATGGGGATGGATGTGCCAGGAGTATTCAAAGGCTCCGTCCGTGGTATCAAGGGATTCAGCGTCGTTGACGCGCTCGCGGCGTGTAGCCAGTATCTCATTAAGTACGGTGGTCACACCGGCGCTGGTGGTTTTTCGGTCAAGGAGCAGGATCTTCTCAACTTTAAAGAAGCATTCAACGCGGAGTGTGAACGACGGCTCAAAGAGATCGAAACGGTGCCGTTCGTTGATGCTGATACGGAAGCGGAGCTCTCAGAGATAACGATACCTCTTGTCTCCGAGCTTAAGAACCTCGCGCCTTTTGGTGTTGGAAATCCGAACCCGCATGTGCTCGTTCGAAATCTTCGGGTCGTTGAGGTTCGCGACATTAAAGGGGCTCACTTAAAGACGCTCCTAAGCGATGGCAAGCGATTTATCTCCGGTGTTATGTGGCGCCAGACCTCACATCCCGCGCTGAGGCCAAATTCCTACGTGGACATCGTGTTCCGTCCCGAGGTGAGTACGTATCAAGGAACTACCGAGCTTCAGGCTAACCTCCAGGCGATTGAGGCCTCATCAGGCCAAGCGTCGACGTAATCCATAGTTCGCGAGAGGTGGCCCATCTTACCTCGTTGAGTTTTACTACTCACCAAAGGGATCTGTCAGCTTTGCCTTTTCATCAGCCGCCCTTTTTGTGCCCGAGGTTGGACTACGAGCAGGAGGATGAAATACACCCAAGGCAAAACAAAGAAGGCATCGACTGAGCCCTCGCTCGCTACGATGGATAGTAGAAGGATCACTTGCGGCGAGATTGCGGCGAGAAGCAGGATACATCTAGGGCGTATGTCATCGCGAGTGAGCGCCAGCGCGCAAAGGTAAAGGGGACAGAGGACTAGAACCGCTTGATCGTAGATCCATCCATAGCTGGAGGTGGCAAGCGAGAGGCACAATACTGGAGGCATGATCGTGGGCCAATCAATCACTGGTCGCCGGATATAAAAATAAAGAAAGGTTAGGATAAATGAGGAGCCCGGTATGACCACAAGGGGCCAGGTGGGATTGACGCCGCTCATTTGCTGAACCAGAAGCCTCATCGCGGTTACGGTAGTGTTCGTCTTCCAATTGAGAAAATGCGTCAGGTGAGTGTTGTTGGAAACGCCTGTTATGGCATCGAGCCACCACACTAACGAGGCTGGTTCGAGCGCAAGCGTCGCGGTTAAAAGTAAGGCGAAGCCACCACAGCTCCCCAACAAGAAGCGATTCCTCTCCTTGCCGGAAATACTCGTCAGCCACACCAGGCAGGGAGCGACACACAGAAAGAAGAGATGAGGCTTTACGGAAAGGGGAAGAAGAGACAATCCAGCACACGCGAACGCCTTGTTATTCACCGCAAGGAGGAACGCGGTTACTGACAAGGCAAAGAGAATCCCTAGTTGGCCGTATTGAATGGAATACAACGAGGGGAGAAAAATCAGTGCCGCCGCGGCGGTCCAGATGAGCCCCGGGCTCTCCAGCCTAAGGGCACTTGGAACTTTGGTCGCTATGAAAAAGAGAGCTGATACCTGAAAAAGACACCATGTGGTCGCGGCGACCGTGAAGGGAAGAGCTAGAAAAGGGGCGAGAAGGATGTAGGTCCAAGGTGGATTCCACGAATATACTAACCCTGAAGGAATCGCGCGTAGAGCTTCCTCCGTCTGATGGAGGAGAACTGGGTCGTATGGATTTTGACCACGAGTCATCAGCTGCCAAGCTGACCAATATTGGATGAAATCGATAGTGCCAAAAGAGTCGTTTTGGAGCGGGAAGATACAGAGCGTGATTGCAAGCGCCCCGACGATACCCGCATAGAATTTCCATGGCGAAGTGTCGCTGCGCTCCGAAGTATTCATGAGGGGATCCATGCTTCAACGAGGATAGCGAGGAAGCTTACATTTGCACATCAGTAAAAGGGAATGGATGTTTAGGCGGCGGACGAATCCGATACAACCACTCGGATCTTGTCCTCAAGTCTATTCACTAGGTCCGCCATATTTCCTGCCGCGCGTTGAATCGCCGAGAGCGCCTCTTCCGCCATAGGAGAGAGTCCTTGGCTCGAGTGGGCGACGAACGCCATCGCCACAATCTCCTGGAGGGGATTGTTGAGGTCGTTTCGAATGTTCGCTCCAAGTTCTGAGATTCGGGTCTGAATGACCTGCCGCTCTTCCCCCTGTCGTGTCGACACTCGACGAAGTTAAACGAATCGGTAACCGGGGTGAGAGCCCAGTTCGGCGCGAGTTGAATGAAGATCGCTTATAACAACGAGCTCCGGTGGCGGAGACATCAATTCAATAAACTGGTGAAGGGTCGTCAGGGCACCATCCGGAAGGATGGCGCTGGAGAGAATGAGGTTAATGTGACGTCTCTTTAAGATCCAAAGGGCGAGACTCAATGTGGGCGCAAACAGGATAGTTGATCCAGGGAGCGTCCGAGAAAGCTCAAGGGTTATCTCATGCGCCATGCTCTGGCTCGCGTTGATGACGAGTACCGTGCATGCCTCGGGGGCTACAACCTGCGTATGCGCCGGAATGAGGGGCTTCATACTGGGTTGCGGAGCGTGATGCTGATAGGTTTGCTCGGGTCGGGGTGGGTGGGAAGATGCCAAGGGCCTCTCGGGTTGCGCTTGTTGCGCCATGAGAGCCGCGTAGCCAGTTGGTTTTGCCGCGGGCTGTGGTGTGGGCACGTAGATCTGCTCGTTGCGACCAGGGCCAATAGCCTGGAGCGTCGAGTGCTCTACGACCTCTTTTAAAACCTTTGTGTCGTCCATCGTCACCGTGCGGCGGTTCAGACGGGGTTCAAACGTACCACTTGACATACCTACTCCTAACGTATTGGTTAGGATGACTACCGATGCGGGATAGGTGCGGTAGAGGGCTTATATTTTGCCCAAAGAACCGAGGCTAAACCCGACGTTTACGAGCACGTTCACGTCAGGCCACTAAAGTTAGACCATTGGTAGGTTTTGCGGCCCTCGCCTCTAAGGAACGCTGTTTGTTTGAGTGCCGATCCTCGGCGCCCGTGCATAATGGTCGGCCGCTCAGCGAGCTTCCAGGACAAGGGGGCGGACCATTAGCTTGTACGCTTTCTTCGCCGCTGCTTGGTACGTTTACGCTTCCGATGGAGACTCTTCGGACGCTGAAGGATACTCGGCGTAACGAGCTCCTCGTCCTTTCCCTGAAGTTCAAGATTACTGATCAACGCGGCCGGCGAGATCGTCGTGATGGGGAGTAATCCCGACTCGGCGCCACAGAAACCATTGTCGACCACCGGAGTATCCCCCATCGCGATGATGTTATTGAGGGACTGGAGAGGAGTTCCCACGAAGTTAATCCCGCGGACGGGCACCTCTCGGCCGTTTGGATAGATCAACGTCGCATACGATATGTCACCGGAGAAGGCCTGAAAGTCGTAGTTCGTGGTGTCGGTCTCACCGCCGGAGGTTTCATACACAATCAGCCCGAACGGCTTCTTTTGCCGTTTGACCTCTTGAATAAGCCGACCCTTAAGTCGGTCGATCGGAAGTCCGTTCTTGCCCTCAACGATAGTAACCGCCATCCGACTGATCGGTCGTTGCGTAAATTTCGTTCGAGCGTGACCGTTCGATTGGTATCTCCCCTTCGCGATAGCTGAGCGCGTCGTGAGGTAATTTTTAAAAACTCCATCCTCGATCAGTACGGTATCCGCGGCTTGCACCCCTTCATCATCGTACGAGTACGAGCCGATACACTTCTGACCATTGAACTCCTTTAAGTTCGGATTATCTCGAACGGTGATCGGAACCTTGAGGATCTGTTTGCCCTCCTGCCCCTTGAAGGTTTGCCCCTCTCCACTGGAGAGAAGTCTACTACCCTCAAGTCGGTGTCCGACGGCCTCATGGAAAAGAAGTCCCGCGGGGCCAGGATGGAGCAATACTGGCCCTGAGAACGCGTGAATCTTCTTGGCCCGCGCCATACGCAGCAGCTTTTCATACTTCTCAAGGGCCAATCGCTTGAAGGTCGGGAAGTCCGGTAGCTCCTTGAGAGAGCCGCAGTTGATGACGAGCTCCTGTTCGAGCCGGGAGCCCTCTTTGGTAAGCTTGTGGAAGTTAGCGGAGAGGGAAAAAACTTGAGCGTTCTGCGCTATGACGCTGCCCTCGGTATTCACGAAGATACGGGTCTCCTGAGACGCGTCGAACTCCACCCAAGTTCCCGAGAGACGGGGGAGTGTGGACATCCAGAGCGATGCCTTTTTGCAGAATTTATTCCACGCCTCCTGGTCGACCGACTCCATCCGCGCGAGGTGGCGATACGATGCTCTCTTTGCCTTTGTGAAGGAGGGAAGTCCATTGTTGGGATCGCGGGTCGAGATCCGACTCGCCTCTTTGGTGTTGTACTCAGTAAGAGCTTCTCTGAATTTACTCTCCAGGAGCTTCCACAAGGTGATGCGCAACCCATCGAAATTGTTGTCATCAATCGGAACACTTGCGTGGGAGAGCGACTCAAGATCTTCGTCCATCTCTCGCAATCCTCCGTCGAGGACTTGATCGTAATCATACGAACCAACTCGAAGGTCGCAGTTCACATTTCGCGAGCGATCTGTTTGAGAGCGGCACGTCGATCCACTGCTCGCCCATGTGTTGAACCAGTGGACATCCTTCAACAAAAACGCGCAGTAGTACGGGTGTGTGAAGCCATGCACCCTCATCTTGAGTGCGCGACGAGCGTCCTTCTTAAGAATGGGGATAAGCTGCTCGACTGTTCGTTGTGAAAGCATACATCTAGAATAAGGCACTCTGGTGCTTTCCACCAAATGCCAAGGGTTAGCATTTAATTGAATTATATTAATCGGTTAAATGAAGAAAAAGGTGCTTAGGGGCACAAAAAAATTGTAATTTTTTTTGACCTTTTTTATGGCCGTTTTGAGGGTGTTTGGGTCCCCATGAGATAAGAGTTATCCACAGCTTTTCAACCAACAGGAACTTAGGTAAGCCGCACCCTTCCGCACACCCTTAAACGGAAGTAGATGATGGATATATCCCACAGCTGCGGTCAGGCTTCCTTTGAGCTCGCCTCTCCTCCGGAGAGTCCGTATTCCTTCAGCTTATAGAGTAGCGCTCGGTGGCTAATCTCAAGGATCTTCGCCGCATGGGTCCTATTGCCCCCAGTTTTAGCGAGCGCTCGCTGAATGAGGTCGATCTCAAGCGCGGAGGTCTTCTGCTTAATGGAGAGATTGTCGTCTTGAACGGTGGAGTTGGTCGATGCGCGTTGCTGGCGTTTCGTATGTGCGCGAGTGACCTGCTCCGGCAACGACTCAAGCCCGATCTGATCTTCTTGCGAAAGTACCAGAGATCGCTCAATGCAATTCTCGAGCTCACGCGCGTTACCGCGCCATTCGTACTCAAGCAGAACCTTCATCACATCGGCGCCGACCTTCTTGGCTGGAATGCCGAGGCGTTTGGAGTGCTTCTGCAGAAAGTGTTCTATGAGGAGCGAGATATCCTCGACACGCTCTCGAAGTGGCGGAAGATGGATCGAGACGACATTTAGGCGATAGAGAAGGTCCTCTCGAAACCGCCCTTCTTGAGCGTCGCTCTCCAAATTACGCAGCGTCGCTGATATGAGGCGAACATCGATCGCAATGCTCTGCTCATCTCCGACCCGGCGGATCGTCTGTTCCTGGAGCGCTCTGAGAAGTTTAACCTGAAGATGAAGTGGAAGCTCACCAACCTCGTCGAGGAAGAGCGTGCCACCACTCGCTTCCTCAAAGAGCCCCTTCTTGTCCCTGCTCGCGTCGGTGAACGCGCCCTTCTTGTGTCCAAAGAGCTCTGACTCCATGAGGTTCTCAGGAATCGCGCCGCAATTGATGGCGATGAAGGGTTTCCCCCTACGTGGGGAGCTCTCATGAATAGCCCGAGCGAGAAGCTCTTTGCCTGTGCCAGATTCACCGGTGATCATCACGGTTGTGTTAAAAGGCGAGAGCCGTTTGACAGTCTCAAACACGCCCTTGAAGCTTTCGCTTTGTGCGACGATATTTTTAAAGGAGTACTTCTCTGAGAGACTCGCTTTCAGCGCCGCATTCTCCCGCTTCAATCGCTCAAAATCCTCGAACTTACGCAGCGTAAAAATAAGGTCGTCAGGGTTAATCGGTTTCGAGATGTAGTCGAACGCGCCGCCGCGTGCCGCTTGGGTCGCGATGTCTGCATTCCCATACGCCGTCATAAGAATAACTGGAACGGTCGAGGACTTATGCTTCAGAACGTCGAGACCTGAAGCGCCAGGTAATCGAAGATCACAGAGCACAAGATCAAACGACTCTCGTTGAATTGCGTTCAAGCCCTCTTCTCCGGTGGCGGCGGTGTGGGCCGAATAGCCAAGCGTCTCGAGCACCGTTTGTAGAGAGGTACGAACCTCCTGGTCATCATCGATGATGAGGATGCGTAGCTGGAACGGATCTGGTTTCGAAGCTGGTATCATACCTGTCTCGTTATCCACCACGTAAGCGGCACCGTGGGGTCAATAAAATGAGCGATCAGCAGGTGCGCGTCGAAGATGTACGCGGTCGCGGCGAAAGCTAAATAGGGCCCGAATGGAATATAGCTGGCGAGCGAACCGCGACGCGCGAGAAGGAGCGCCATCCCGATAATCGACCCAAGAATAGAGCCGACAAAGATGGTGAACCATGCGCATTGCATCCCAAAGGTTGCCCCGAGGACGGCGAGGAGCTTCACATCTCCAAGTCCGATGCCCTCTCTCTTGCGAATTTTAAAATAAAGCCACCACACTGCGAGAAGCAGCCCCGGCCCCATCATGAGTCCATAGAGGGATTCCCAAGGAGAGGATACGAAAGGATAGCCCATGAGGCGGCCGTCTTGCTCGGGGAGATATCGGTTCATTACTCCAATTGCGAGGCCGATAACGGTCGCTGGATAGGTGATCACATCGGGTATGATCATGTAGTCGAGGTCGATGAAGGTGATAACGATCAAGAGGCAGACGAAACTGAATGCCACGACGCCAGTAACGGTTGGTCCAAATCGCAGAAAGGTCAGAGCGCATAGTGCGCCGGTGAGGAGTTCAATAAAGAGGTAGCGAAGGGGGACTCCCGCGCCACAGTGCCCGCAACGGCCCCGAAGGATGATCCAGGAGACGATGGGGATGGTGTGCCACCATGCCAGTTGTTGTTCGCAGCTCGGGCAGAATGAGCGCGCTGGTCTCGTAAGGGAAAGGGTCCGTCCGAGCTCCTTAACCCCTTCGTGAATGGGCTCATACCGTCCCATAGGAATCCGGTACACGCAGACGCCGAGAAAGCTCCCGATAATCGAGCCAAAGATAAAGTAGAGGAGCGTGAGGTACGAGATCGTGAGCATAGATCGCCTTGTAGTGTTTGATTCCGCAATTAGGTAATACGGTGTAAAAAAATTGCATAGTGAGGATCGCAAACAGCGGGTGAGACGGTGTGTTATTTTACAGGTTGGAAGATCTGATGTGGTACGTGGTAGGGCCCGACCGGATGGTGCGTGTG
This sequence comes from Bdellovibrionota bacterium, assembly GCA_032111275.1. Taxonomy (GTDB): domain Bacteria; phylum Bdellovibrionota_C; class UBA2361; order UBA2361; family OMII01; genus OMII01. The sequence continues at coordinate 16,646 of JAULVA010000216.1, read as the reverse complement.
AAGCGGAATGCTATTCCTCGGCTGCCGCGGCTTTCTTTTTCGCTGTGGCGCGAGGCTTTTTCGGTGCTGCGACCTTCTTCTTGGGCTCCGCTTTCGGCTTCGCCGCACGTCTCCGTCCCTTTGAGGGGCCCTTCGCGGCGCGCGCGTCGAGAAGCTCAACGGCTTGCTCCATAGTGAGACTTTCCGGCTCAGCACCCGGAGGGAGTGAGGCGTTCACACTTCCATCCGTTACGTACGGACCGTATCGACCACTCTTAATAGAAACCGTCTCGCCCGAGCGAGGATGCTTGCCAACCTCTTTAAGCGTCTTTGGCTGGTTCGAAGCGCGGCCACGGGTACGAGGCTGCTTTAAGATCTCAAGCGTTCGCTCAAGGGTCATGGTGAATGGAGATTCATCCGCTGGGATGGTTCTGCTCTCCGTTCCACACTTGACGTAGGGGCCGAAGCGACCATTCTGGATCGTTATCTCGGTGTCGTTCTCGGGGTTCTTTCCTACCGTACGAGGAAGTGAGAGCAACATGAGCGCTGTCTCGAGATTTACGGAATCGGGAGCCATTCCTGGAAGGAGCGAGGCCATCTTAGGCTTCTCGCCACCTTCAACCATATCTCCGCGTTGAACGTATGGACCGAAGCGGCCCTTCTTAAGATAGATCGGCTCATTGGTGTCGGGGTCATTTCCAAGAGACGCTGGTCCCTTCGCCGCTTCAGCGAGTATCTCCTCAGCCCTCTGAGCGTTTAACTCGTCAAACGTAATCCCGTCTGGAATGCTTCCGCGTGTCTCGCCGTTTGAGAGGAAGGGTCCCCATCGACCGATACGGATCTCAACTTTTCGACCTTGGGCGTCAACACCGAGGTCGATGCCGCATACCTCGCGAGGATCGATCGTCTCTTCGCCTTGCGTAACGAGGTCCTTCAAGCCCTTTGTGAGGCTCTCCTCACCGAAGTAGAAGGAGCGAAGCTTCGCAAGGTTATCCTTTTCTCCACGAGAGATGGCGTCGAGGTCATCCTCAAGATTCGCGGTGAACTCGTAATCAACGAGGTGTGAGAAGTAGTTTTCAAGGAGTGATGTCACGCCGATGGCGAGGAAGCTCGGTACGAGCGCGGTGCCCTTCTTGAAGGCGTAGTCGCGAGAAAGTACGACGTCCACGATCGTCGCCCACGTGCTTGGTCGACCGATGCCGAGCTTCTCAAGCTCTTTGATCAACGTACCTTCGGTGTAACGAGCTGGTGGTTGGGTTGTATGTTTAAGAACATCGTACCCCATCGCTGAGACCTTATCGCCCTGTTTGAGCGGCGGAAGGTTACGCTCCTGTTCAGCGAGATCGCCCTCTGGGTCGTCGGATCCCTCAACGTACGCGCGAAGGAATCCCGCGAAGGATATAGTTTTTCCTGAGGCGCGGAAGGTCGCGCTGTCCACTTGAATGCTCACGCCGACTCGGGTTCCTTCAGCGTCCTTCATCTGACACGCGAGTGTTCGCTTCCAGATGAGCTCATAGAGACGGAACGCCTCCAGTCCGAGCCGATCCTTGACGGTAGTGGGAGAGGTAAACTCCGCGCCTGCCGGACGGATCGCTTCATGCGCTTCTTGCGCGTTTTTAACCTTGGTCTTGTAGACTCGAGGTGAACTCGGAAGGAACTCTGCTCCGAATTCCTTACCAATCAACGAACGCGCAGCCGAGATCGCCTCATCTGAGAGGTTCGTTGAGTCGGTACGCATGTAGGTGATGAATCCGTTCTCGTAGAGGGTCTGAGCGACCGCCATCGTTCGCTTCGCGCCGAAGCCTAGCTTGCGGCTTCCCTCTTGCTGGAGCGTGCTGGTGGTGAAGGGGGCGTAGGGACGTTGGGTAAACGGCTTGCTCTCTACCTCAGTGATCTCAGGGGTCGCTGAGGCGAGCGCCTTCTCAAGTCGTTGAGCGGCCGCCTCATCAAGGAGGATTATTGAGTCCTTCTCATTGAGCTTGCCGGTCGTTTCGTCAAAGTCGCGGCCGGTGGCTACGCGCTTACCATCCACATGGGTAAGGAGTCCTTCGAAGGGAAGGGTCTTATCCGAGGGGGCTTCGAAGAGAGCTTTAAGATCCCAGTAGTCCGCGGCTCTGAATCGGGCTCGCTCCCTTTCTCGTTGGACGAGGAGGCGCATTGCGACGCTCTGTACCCGGCCGGCGCTCAAGCGCGGGACCATCTTCTTCCACAAAAGGGGACTTACGGAATAGCCGTAGAGCCGGTCGATAATACGACGGGTCTCTTGGGCTCGGACAAGGTTCTGGTCGATCTCGCGAGCGTTGTTGAGGCTTTCCTCGATCGCTTTCTTGGTAATTTCGTGGAAAACCAGGCGCTTAACTGGGACCTTGGGGTCGAGGACCTCTAAAAGGTGCCAACTAATGGACTCTCCCTCTCTATCTTCATCGGTCGCGAGATAGACCATTGAGGCCTTCTTGACCGCGCGCTTCAGCTCGTTGACCCGCTTCTCTTTGTCGCTTGGGACAATATAGAGAGGAGAGAAGTCGCTATCGACGTTGATTCCGAGGCGCGACCACTTCTGTTTTTTGATCTCGGCTGGGATCTCGGCAGCGTTATTGGGCAGGTCTCGGACGTGACCATAGGAAGCTAACACCTCGAAATCCTTACCTAAGAACTTCTCGATGGTACGAGCTTTGGTGGGTGATTCTACTATGACAAGTCGTGTCGACATCTTTAATCCGCTGCCATTGTTACAAAGGATATGCCCCTGAGCGCAACCCTTTGAGGCAATTTGTTACAAAAGGGGTGTTTCGGGACGCTGTTTGATGGTCGGCCCAGCCCTCTTGGGCTTTGATGCCGAGTTCGGTTCGGGTGATCTCTTTATTATCCAGGTATCGGCGAATTATCGTCTTCGTTGTTACCAAAGAAAAAGGCGAGCCCCCTATGCGGATTCTCGCCTTCCCGAGCAGCTCTCCTCGTGAGAGCGCTTAGTACTTCACAGAGCACCCGTACGGCTCGGTGCTGCTGACCTCTACAGGCTTGTTAGCCAAGAGAGTGTCGACAGCCGCGACGACATAGTTGGTAG
>JAULVA010000216.1:0-13593 GCA_032111275.1 Bdellovibrionota bacterium | reverse complement strand
GCGTAGGCGACCTTGCCGTCAGTTGAAATGACGAACATGTGCGGGGTTGTGCGCGCGCCGTACGATTTGCCGATCGTACCACTCTCATCAAGGAGGAGCGCGGAGGATTTCATGCCGAGATCGGTGCGTGTCGTCTCAGCCTCTCCAGCAGTGAGGTGTCCGCTCTTGCCAGGCGCGGCAGAGTCGATGGTGAGCCATACGACCCCCTTCGCTCCAAGGTCTTGCTGGAACCGTTGCATGTCGCCGTTTCGGTAAAATTTCTTCACGAAGGGGCAGCCTGGGTTAAACCACTCAAGCACGACCACCTTTCCTTTAAAGCTGCTCAGCGAGATCTCTTTGCCCGTTGAGTCCTTGACGGTGAATTGAGGCGCTTGAGCTCCGACAACAGCTTGCGAAACCGCCGCGTGAGGAGCGGCCAGCACCGCGCCGAAGATGAGGAGGGATGAGAAGAAACGCTTCGCGAGGTGAGGAATGGTGTTCATAGCGGGTCTCCAAAAGTAATTTCTTGCTGAGAGGCTACGATCTCCGACCCGTAAACACCATAACCAAGCTCTCTATAAGAGGAGCATATACAACCTGACCCGCATTGAAGCATGGTGACCTAAGTAAGGGAGGCAAAACCACGCTGACGCGTGCTTTTGCCTCGCTTCCCTAAAGGGGATCATGCCGGCGAAGCGGCGCTACAACCGCTCAAGCTCAGCGACCACCATGCCCGGGGTGAGGAGGTTCGGCAGGATGACCGCCGATTCCTGTTTCCCTTTGTTGATGATGACGTTGAGGGGAACGCCATTTCGACCGTACCGTCGGAGAGCCGCGGTGATGGAGGGGCTCTTCGTGGTCCAGTCCCCCTTCATGAGAGCGACGTTCTTCTTCACGATTAACGCTCGTACCTCGCTTGAGCCAAATACGAGCCGTTCATTCACCTGGCAGGTGATGCACCACTCAGCGGTGAAATCGAGGTAGACTGAACGACCCTGCGCTATCAGCGCAGCGAGACGAGCCTCTGAGTACGGCTCCCAGATCAATCCGAACTCGTCGGGCTCGGAGGTTGTTGATTCATTAGCGAGACACGCTCGGGAGCGAGTGCCCTCGACCTCTTTTGAGGACGGCATCCCCTGTAAGAGACCGGCGACCAACACCGCAACCGCCACCGCGCGCGTAGCGCGTTGAGCGCGTGGAGAGGACACTCGTCGAGCTTGGAGGATAAGCCAGAATCCAAATCCAACCGCGAGCAAGCCCCAGAGAAGATCGGTAACGAGATCGAGCCCTGGTGGTTCAAGTCCCATCTGTCGCGCGAACACTCGCGAGAGCCACACCACTGAGGCGAAGAGCGGAAACGCCATGAGTTGCTTAAAGCTCTCCATCCACGCCCCTGGGCGTGGAAGACGTTGCAGGAGGCGCGGCTTGAAGGCGATCGCGAGGTACGGAAGGCTCATGCCGAGACCGAGCGCGGTGAAGATGGAGAGATTCTCAAACGCTGAGAGTGTGAGTGTCGCCGCGAGCGCTGAGCCCATAAACGGGCCTGTACACGGTGTCGCCACCGCGGTCGCGAGCGCTCCGTTAAAGAACGAGCCCGCGTAGGTAGTGGATATCTTCGCTCGTCCCGCGATGCGCTGAATAGAGTTACCGAGCGCGATATCGCTGAGGAAGAGAAACCCAAGTCCGAATAAGGTGAAGATCATCACCGCGACGAAGGCCGGTGATTGCAGTTGGAAGCCCCACCCAAGCTGCTCTCCACCAGCGCGGAGGGCAAGCAGGATACCGGCGAATACCCAGAATGAGATAATGACCCCCAGCGAGAAGGCGATACCGTGGGCTTTAATCTTTTTCGGCTCGTGCCCAGCTTGCTCGATGAAACTCAGGATCTTTATCGAGAGAACAGGGAAGACGCACGGCATGATATTCAGCAGCAAACCGCCGAGGAGCGCGAAGAAGATCGCCGCCATAAATCCGATATCTTCACCCCCCTCAAAGGTTGTGGCGTTCGTTGTCGTTCGAGCTGAGCGTTGAGCCTCGCTCGCCCATCCTTCCTCTGGATTCGTGTCGACCTCGATCGCTTTCGGCTCTCCCTCCTCTGACCAACCTTGCGGTGAGTAGAGAACTCCGCGAAGGCGTCGGATCGCGTCACGTCGATTCGGATCTCGCTTGAGGGAGATCCGAAGCGCACCGCTGTCCAAAGAGGTCTCCTGAGGAGCGGAGTTTGAGATCACCCGAGGATCTTCAGGAAAGAAGGTGATCGTTGAGGGAAAAAAACGAGGCTCAAGGGGAATGAGCGCCACGATGATTCGGTCCTGCTGCTCCTCGACCGCGATCGAGACCCGCTGGAGAGGGGTTGGAATGTTCCTCTCCGCGAGCGCGAAGAGCCGCTCATGCTCTGATGGAGCTGATGCCGTTTTTGAGATCGGCAACGTGAGCTTGAGTTGCGCCTCTCCAGGAAGGCATTCATCTTTGCAGACGAGGTATTGCAACGAGACCGTTACGTCCGTGGTCGTCGCGCGCGGCGGTGGCGCTGAGAAGGTAGCGGGGAAGGGGAGGAGGACCTCGTCGTATCCGTAGTTCACCAAGGGACCAACCGCTATCTTCTTCGGATACGGCCACAAGGGAGCGTCTACCGCGACTCCGCCAGAGGACTCCCACGCGAAGCGGGGCGCGAGTCCGGAATCGCCGGGGTTTTTCCAGTAGATGTGCCATCCCGGCTCAGGTTTGAAGTGTACACCGAGACGAAACGATGAGCCCGGTGTAAGCGCTTGTTGATCGGCGATCAGCCTGATCTTGATATGCGGGCCATCGCTCTCGCTCTTGTCTCCACAACCGGAGAGGGTAAGCAGTGACGACGCGAGGCAGATGGAAACAACGATCGAGCGGAATAAAGAAACCATGCTCGATTTTTAGCAGGAGCATGTCAGGAGAGAAACGATACTTGTGAGAACTACTGAAACTTTAGGCGGCCTTCAAGCCCAAGCGCTCGTCAACTACCATGGCCAAGAACGCATTCTTTACACTTGGCAAGTTTGTGCCGTTCGCGACATTGGTGCCCTCGAAAATGCCCGGTTGCTCAAGGAAAAGGCCTTTGATGATTTGGGCGCGAGGACCGAATGAGTAAAACTCAAGGCCGAGATGAAGCGCTGGGGCAACAACCTTCCCGAGGTCGAACGGCTCTTGTAGCTCTTCCTGCCTCTGGTTTCTGATTTGTTCGGTCTGTGGAGTCATCTGTCTTTCGGTGAGGGGTTCTTCGTAAACCCGAACTCTCCTGTGAACCTACCACGCCTACCGGCCGCGGCAAAGGCTTTTCTCCCCTCGAAAGTGAACCATAACATGATTGAAAACAGCTACTTGAATCCCTCTCCTGTCACCCCGTCTGACAGCAAACCCCTGTTTGTGCTTCGCTACTACTGCCCGAGCGATGGATCCTCGTGGTTGTGACAGTTTTGTAACATATTGGAGTTCTTTGCTTTTTAAGATTTCCGCATCCCTGATTTCCTCCTCTTTACGGAAACAAATCCGCACATCGGCTCATCGTAACCCTCATAGACGAGTAGTGCGGTCGCGGGGAGAGATGCCCTTACAGCGCTCGTCTGCGTACTGAACGGATGACGACAAACGGAATGGATCGACCACGGTTCTCAATTATCACGGTGTCCCTCAACCAGGGGGCGTGCCTCGAAGGCGCGATCGAATCCGTGCTTGCACAGCACGACTGTGGCGAGATTGAGCACATCATCGTCGAGGGCGGTTCAACGGATACGAGCGAAGCGCTCCTCCAAAAATATCCTCATCTCACGATCGTTCGCGCCGAGTTCGTCTCTCAATCACAAGCGTTGAACACCGGCTTCACGGTAGCGAGCGGCGAGATCGTTTCGTGGCTCCATCCGAGCGATAGATATGCGCGAGGTGCCTTCGCGAGCGTGGAGTCAGAGATTGAGCGCCATCCCGTGGTCATGGGCGCGTGCGGAATCTGCGATGATAGTGGTGTTGTCGTGTCTCGCGTTGAAAATATCGAGCGGGGATGGTTCGACACGATCAAGTACTGGGTAGTGAACGCGATCCCGATGCAGCCGGCAGTGTTTTTCTCCCGCCATCTCCTCAAGGAATTGCAGATCGAACCGAGCGAGGTCTTCGATGAGGGGCTTCACTTCGCGATGGATTTTGATCTCTGGTTGCGTATTCAAGAAGCACATCCGTTCTCGCTCCGAATTTCCGAAATACTGGCGTATCGACCCCAACGCGAGGTTGTAGCGCGTGTCGCAGACGCGACCACCCTTCAAACCGAGATGTCTCGAGTGTTTCGCCGTCACGCCTCCCGTCGAGTTCAACCGGAGCAGAACGTTTCATTCATCGTCCCCGTCACCGCGTCTCTCGTTGATGTTCAGCCGCTTCTTGATCAACTCGCCGGACAAACCCTTCCCTCACTCGAGGTAGTTATTGTCGATTCTTCCGGCTCCCTAGAGAAGAACCGAGCGATGGCCGAGGGCGTGTGGGCCCACAACAAAGTAAAAAATAGAAATATCGCGCTTCAGTACGTCGCCCTTCCAGCTGAGAATGCCCATTCTCTCGCGGCCGCGATCGATGCCGGAGTTCGCGCGGCGCGCTCGCACAGCGTCGCCTGTCTCTCTCCGTCGCGGCATATTCCCGAAACCTTCGCCGCCGATGTGTTCCGTTGCTTCTCCCGAGATGAGATCGGACTCGTTCTTCCAAGTCTCAATGAACAGCTCACCGACACCCTCTTTGTCTCGAAACATGGCACGAGGATCTTTAATCCGGCTGGGCCGTTCTCGTTATCGGCTGACTCTCACTTTGAGTTTGTGGCGCGCAAGCTCGCGTGGATGGATAGTGGCGGGTTCTCTCTTCATGACCGCTTCCCTGAGTTTGAATTTAGCGCAAAGCGTCTCATGGTCATGCTCGCTCACAAAGCGTGGAGAATAATCAGTGAGCCGCTGCTTGAGCCACTGCAGAAAGCCTCAAGTTCGGGTGAGACACCCTTTAGACTCTATGAGAACTCGGTTGTGGTTGACGAGCTCGCCCGTGAGTTGCTTCGTAATCCGTTCTCTATCATGCGTTCGAAGCTTGGGTTCGGTCTCGTGTTGCCTGACGATCTGTGGCAATGCGCGCAGCTCGTGATGCGCCGGATGCCAGAGGATCCCTCATCGCTCCTCCCCAATCTTCCAAGTGAAAAACTTCAAGCCGTAGCGGATAAGAATCCTGTGTATGGTCCAGCGTTGTTTTGCCTCGCGGAAGCTCTTGTCCGAGAAGGGAAGGTTGAGGACGCGAAGAGAGTTCGTTCTCAATGGAGAGAGGTGCACGAGGGGGAGAAGAACTCCCCGCTCTATGGAGGAGTATCTCACTAACCCGACGCCCGCATACAAGAAGAGCGTCGGTGAGATAGAGCGTGATGGAAAAGGCAACCAACATAGCCCACGACACGCGGAACGCTCTCCATCTCGATGACCCTTGTCTCGTTGTGTGCAACGAATCCCCATCACGATACTGGGCGCATACGACATACAGTGAGGAGTCGGTGCGTCAGGTGTGCGCTGAACTCACCCATCAGTGGATGTTCGCGTTAGTTACCTTTCATGGGAACGGAAAGATCTCATTCACGGTGAGTCAAAAAACATGGGAACGGCATGAGGGGCACTATCCCGTTGTGATGGATCTTCTCACGAGCATCGCACAGCTTCCTCGTCTCGCGCGCGCTGAGGGGAGTTTTATCGTGTGGCTTGAGGATGGCATGTGGGAGTGGTGTCGGCATTACTCCCGTCGCGCGCCGATCGTCGCGTTTGGACGCAGCATCGTTGATACCGAAACGTTTCTAATTCCGGATCCGGCTTTCATAGGAGCCTTGGGGTACGCTCAGGAGCGCGGGAAAGCGGAGGAGATCGCTTCACGTATTCCATGGCGCGATCGCCGTTCGACGATATTCTGGCGAGGCGCGGCCACCGGTCTCGGAATCGAGGGTTCTGAGTGGATGAATACGGCGAGAGGAAAGCTCGTGCTCGCGGCGAACGTGATCGGAGATTCGAGCATCGTCGACGCGAAACTGACTCGCGTTAAGCACCTCCCGCTTCGGCAGATTCAAAACCTCGCGCGAGAAGGGGTGCTGCATGATGAGGTGCCCTTTGAGACCTTTTTCAATTGTAAGTACGTCGTGGACGTAGACGGCTATCACTGCGCGTGGAAGTCGCTCTTTCTCAAATTGATGATGGGATCGGTTGTGCTCAAGATCGATAGTCCCTTTGAGCAGTGGTACCATCGCTCATTGAGGCCATGGTGCCACTACATCCCGATATCGCAGGACTTGAAGGAGCTTACAGAGATCTATGGCTGGCTCATCTCTCACGACGAAGCTGCTCGCCAGATAGCCGAGGAGGGGGCAAAGCTCGTCTCCCAGATGACTTTAGAGCCAGCACTTAACGGCGTCGCGGCACTCGTCAACGACATCCTCGGTAATCAACGGCGTTGATAACCTTCTGTAACTACTTAGGATCTGCCTTTTCACGAGCCGTCTTGCGCCAGTTTTAGCGATGGTCCTATGCTTGCGGCCCCTGCGGTTGACCTGAGAGGTGAAAGCCTCTAGTATGCCCGCCTCACGTAGTAGGTAGTTTTACGCTATGAAACGCACGTATCAACCAAGTAAAAAGAGTCGTCACACGACTCACGGCTTTAGAAAGAGAATGTCGACCAAGGGTGGCCGCAAGGTCCTTAACGCCCGTCGTGCTCGTGGTCGCAAGAGAATCTCCGTAACCTCGCCGCGTAAGGGGCACTATCGTTAGTTTACACCTGAAGGTGGGCGTTAGTTCCCACCTGAAGCTCGGGCCTGAGGCCCGGCTTCGTAGACGATGTGATATAGAACGGTGCCAGCAACAAGGGAGTAAACTTTACTCCAAACACTTCCTCCTACTCGTAATTCCCTCGGAAACGACAGAGAGTCGCCTCGCCGTCGCCGTTACCACGAAGATAGAGAAGCGAGCCACGGTCCGGAACAAGATAAAGCGCCGTCTGCGTGAACTGTTCCGAACGAACCGGCATAATTTCACAGAACCTCTCGACATGGTCGTAGTTGCCCGTCGCGGCATCCAGGATTGTGAGTTCGATGACTATCAACGCGAGGTGCTCGGGGCGCTTCGCTCGAAGGGGTATCTCTCCAAAAAGTCTTAGGAGACTCATCATGTGTGAGTCGAAACCTCACGCCCCACCACGACGCCCCATCGCTCGAGCCCTTCATTGGCTCTACAAAGGGACCCTCTCATGGATGTTTGCCGGTGCGTGTCGATTCTCGCCGACCTGTTCGACGTACGCGCTTCAGGCTATCGAAAGATATGGATGGATTCGAGGCGGTTGGCTAGCTCTTCGGCGGATCCTTCGGTGCCATCCATATAATCCCGGTGGATTCGACCCCGTGCCTTGACGGGTGGGAGGGGTTCCCCTACAAATGACGCCACTTCACAACGTACCCAAGGAGTCTCCGTGACTGATAATTCTCAAGACTTTACTCAACGGACAGTTCGAGCTGTTATCGTGTGTCTTTTGGTAGTGTTCGTCTACACCAACTTCTTCCTCGCGCCAAAGAAGCAGCCAGTGACTCCAAGCGCTCCGAACGGGCAAACGGCTCCTCAAAACGCGCAGCCAGCGGTTGGATCTCCTGTGCAGGCACCAACGCAACCGCTCGCCCAACCCTCTGGGCCCGTACAAGTTGTTGGCGCGCAGCAACCTACGCATCCAACCGCGGCTGACGTGCAAGCCGCTGGTATCAGCTATGTTCAATCGGGGATCTCGCGTATCGGTATCTCCCACCTCGGCGCTCGTGTTCAGAGCTACACGCTCAATAACTACAAATTGAAGCAAGGGGATGAGACCCCGCTCGACATGGTTGGGGACCTCCATGATTCAGCACTTCCTCTCGGCGTCTACGTAGGCGCAGAGAACGACGAAAACGTTCGATACACCCTCGCTTCAGTAAATGGCTCACCGGCCACCGCGTCGCCGGCTAATCTCCAGGTAGCGCAAGGTGGGACGGTAACGCTCGATTTCACTGGTACCCTTCCAAGCGGAGTTCCGATCACAAAGACGATCACCTTTACCGAGGGATCGTATCTTTTCACGGTTAATGTAGCGCTCGGCAGACCGGTAGCTCAGGGCCAAGCCGTATGGATTGAGTGGGCGCATCGGTTTCCCGTTCAGACGTCTCAAAATACAGCAGTGCCACACGTCACCTACCTTGATGGCGCCAATAAGATTCATCACCTCACTGCGGACGATCTCGCCACCCAGCGTCGCGAGACGACGCAGTGGATCGCTCTGGGCGACCTTTACTTCATGTCCAGTTTGATTCCTACCCTCGCTGATAACAACACGGCGGTCGCTCGTGATGGCGACCTCTATATCGGTCGCGTCGCGGGCTCTGAGATCGGTGGCAAGGTTACCGTCTACGCCGGCCCTAAGATCTACACACTTCTTGAGAAGCTCGGATCGTTCCAGCTTGAGCGAGCTATCGATCTTGGGTTCTTCTCATTCTTGGCGCTTCCACTCCTGTGGATGCTTCACTACCTCTACCTCATCTTGCATAACTACGGTCTCGCGATTATCGCGTTGACCCTTATCATTAAGACCGCACTCCTTCCCCTTTCGAAGGCGAGCTTTAAGTCGATGAAGGCGATGCAGGAGATTCAACCGGAGATGAAGGCGCTCCGCGAGCGCGTTAAGGATCCGACTCAACTCAACCAAGAGATGATGGCGCTCTACAAGCGCCGCGGGGTGAATCCAATGGGCGGTTGTTTCCCAATCATGATTCAGATCCCGGTGTTCTTCGGTCTCTACCAAGCGCTTCTGAACGCGATCGAGCTTCGTCACTCGCCGTTCGCGCTCTGGGTTACGGATCTCTCATCTCCGGAGAAGCTTGAGATCTTCGGTATCGGTGTTCCGGTAATGGTGCTCCTGATGGCCGCGAGTATGATCATTCAACAGTGGACCACCCCAAATCCTTCAGCTGATCCAACCCAGCAAAAGGTGATGATGTTCATGCCGATAGTCTTCGCCGGAATGTTTATCGTCTTCCCGATGCCCGCTGGTCTCGTGCTCTACTGGCTTGTGAATAACATTATTTCTATCACACAGCAGATGTACCTCGGTAAGACCGACCAGGGAGGTGTGTACTGGGGCACCTTCATCGCGAGTGTAGGAATCTTCGGCGTGGGCTACATCCTCACCTTGATTTAGTAGGTTACGAATCGGGTGAAGATTATACTCCCCATGAGCGTCTTGATGGTTACGAGATCGTGCCACGTAGTTTAAAGAGACCAACATGGAAGAGACAACGATAGCAGCGCTCGCGACGGCACCCGTTCCTGCCGGTGTCGCTGTTATTCGAGTAAGCGGACCACGAACGAGACTCGCGTTCAAAGCGCTCTTTAAAGGTAAGAAAGATCCGCTGTGGCATCCCCGCACCCTTATCTTTGGAGAGATACTCGACTTTAAAACCTCGACGACCCTCGATAAGGGTCTCGCGGTCTTTATGCCCGCTCCGTGGAGCTTTACTGGAGAGGATGTCGGGGAGTTTCAGTTCCATGGTAGTCCGGTGCTTGTGCAGCAGGTACTCCGTTCCCTCTACGCGTACGGAATCCTTCCAGCGGCCGCGGGTGAGTTTACGAAGCGCGCGTTCCTTAATGGTAAGTTAGACCTCGCGCAAGCGGAGGCGATCGCTGATGTGATCAACGCCAAGGGAGAGGAGGAGCTCCGCTTTGCGGGCGAGCAATTAAAGGGACGTCTCAGCCATGCGGTATCCGCTATCGGTGAGCCGCTCCGAGATGTACTCGCTGAACTTGAAGCCTCGATCGATTTCCCCGAGGAGGACATTGAGCCTGAGCGGATCGACCAGATCGCGGCCCGCGCGGAGGTTGCGCGTGCAAAGGTATCGCAGCTCCTTTCAACCTACGCCTTTGGTGCCCTTGTGAAGGAGGGTGTGCGAGTTCTGCTCTGCGGCCAACCGAACGCCGGTAAGTCGAGCCTCTTAAACCTCATCCTCGGCAAAAAGCGAGCGATAGTTTCACCGATATCAGGAACGACCCGTGATCTCATCGAAGACGAAGCCTCGCTTGGTGGTCAAAAGTTCGTGTTTTGTGACTCAGCCGGAATTCGGGAGACGACCGATGAGATCGAGAAGATCGGAGTTGAACTCGCGAAGGAGCGCATTCCGTGGGCTGATCTCGTGCTCCTTGTGGTAGATGCCACCGATGAAACCCTCAGTTGGCAATCAACCGCTGACCTTCTTCGAGAGAGCGGTAAGCGGGTATGGCTCGTCGTGAATAAGATCGATCTGAATCCAAACGCCATGATGAATGTCTTCTGTGATTCAAAGACCTGTCAGCAAAATTTTTACATATCCGCTAAAAACGGCGCTGGTATCGGCGCGCTGATAGAAGCGCTCGTTGAGGACGTTGGCAAAAGCATGCCTGAGCGTGGAGAGGTTGGAGAGGTTGTCACAAACGAGCGCCACCGTGATTGCCTCCGCCGAGCCGAGCAGGCGCTCGGGCAGTTCGCCGATGCAGTAGCCTCAAAGACCCCGGCGCTTCCGATCCTCGTCGCTGATATTCGTGAAGCGCTGAGCGCGCTCGATGAGATCGTTGGGAAGACCTATACCGAGGATATTCTCGGGAGAATCTTTTCGAAGTTCTGTATTGGGAAGTGAACGGTATCATCTCCCGAAACCAATTCTTCGTTTCGGGGGCGGTTGCGTAGGAGTCATAATTTCTCTAATGGCGTCAAAGACCAATGTGAATTGCTTGTCGTAGCGCTTCTACAAAATGTCTAATTTTTCGGCGAGTGCTTCGTTGGTTGCCAGTAACTTTCGAAGTCTCACGAACGTTCGCATGATCTCAACATTCGCTTGGAGGGCTCTGTCGCTATGTAAGACACCTGAGAGCATTGCGACTCCTTGTTCCGTAAATACCAGAGGCGGCGTTCTTCGACCGCCGCGCTTTGAGATCACAATCTGGGATCTCAAAACACTAAACCCCTGATCTGACGATGGAAAGCAGAAGTCATTTGGGAACCGTCGAGCATTTCGCTTAACAGCCTGTACGAGGCTACGTGTATCCACCCCGTACAGTGCCGCAAGGTCTTTGTCTAGCATCACCTTTTGACCGCGGATGAGGTAAATTAATCCCTCGATACCTATGAGTTGGGCTGGCTCCTGTGGTGACATAGAAAATCCTCCAACCTACATATCGAGGAGAACGATGATAGGTTTCGGAAGCCGTTGTCAGAAAGGAGCCCCAGTCATGTACTGATAGGGGGGGCTACCCTGCTATATCGGGAAGTAATGTTGCAAGAGGCACAGGAAGGCAAAAAGAGCTTCTAACTAGCAGAGGTTATGGCTCTAAAATGAGTCCCTACAGATTAGGGATCGAAACCCTAATCTGTAGGGGTGATTGTTAGAGCCCTCTCCCCCATCCTTGTTATATGGTCGAAGGAAAATATAACCGATCTACAACTCATCAAATGGACTCACGACCCGTGGCACAGGCGACTTCGCCACGTGCGTGTAGATCATCGTGGTCTTCACGTCGCTGTGACCCAGGAGTTCCTGAATAAGCCGGATGTCTTTGCCGTTCTCTAAGAGATGCGTCGCGAATGAGTGCCGGAAGGTGTGACAGGTTATGCGTTTGGTGAGTCCCGACCTCCGTGCCGCGTCTTTGACGGCGTCTTCCATGTAGGAGTCGAAGAGGTGATGACGCTTTATGCTCCCAGAGCGAGGATCGACAGACCTCTTTGTGGAGGGAAAGACGTACTGCCATATCCATTCCGCATCGGCGTGGGGATACTTCCGTGCGAGAGCGTGCGGCAGCGACACCCTCCCAAAGCCCAACGCGATATCGTGGTTGTGTATCTGACGCGCGTGCTCAAGCTGCTCCTTGAGGTGGGGCACTAAATTTTTAGGAAGGGGGACTATTCGATCCTTATCGCCCTTAGCGTCGCGAATGACGATGATCTGCTGCTCGAAGTCGACATCTTTCACTCTCAGTCGAAGTGCCTCAGAAAGTCGGAGACCGCAGCCATAGAGAAGGCTAGCGATGAGCCATTTCGACCTGTTGCCCTCAAGAACCTTGAGCACAGCCCGTACCTCTTCCCGGGTCATTACCTCAGGTGCCCGTTGTTTCCGCTTGGCCCAGACGATGTTTTTTAATGTACCTAAGTCCCTTCCAAGCACGTGCTTAAAGAGAAAGACCAGCGCATTCAGGGCTTGATTCTGCGTAGCGGGGGAACAGCTACGTTCTATGGCCAAATGGGAGAGGAAGCTAACGATCTCCTCCTCCCCCATCTCCTTGGGATGTCGTTTACCATGGAAGCGTACGAATCGGTGTATCCATCCCAGGTAGGACTTCTCAGTAGTGTAGCTGAGGTGTCGTAAGCGAATGCGTTGTCGCACTACATCAAGAAGTTTAGGTCGAGCGCTGTGTGGCTTGGGGTTGTTCGGTTCCATATCCCTCAATCGGGATGTGTTCAAAAAAGTTGCCCATGCGCCCGAGAACAGCGGATCTGGTGATCTACCCATTCGGGTTAGATCGCCAGGTCAAAGCGAGCGGTAAGGATTTCGCTAAGACAATGAAGATAATGGGTAAACTTTGTGTTTGCTCAGGAGAACGGGCCCAGGATATCCTGACTGGAGAATTAATTGATTGGGTGGATCTGCGGATCCGTTCAATACTATGTTATCTCACTCAAGCTTATGACCACATTTGAGCGAACTAGTCGGCGAGAAGAAGTGAAGATTAGCCCATTAATCCGAGAACTCGTACCGGATGACGCTGAAGCTTATAAAGCGCTCCGCCTCAAAGCTCTTTCTGAACACCCGGAAGCATTCGGACAGTCGTTTGAGGAGGCTCAGCAGCAGACTATTGAGGAGATCCGACGTGACATCGCGGGATGGCATGGTGCTGGAGGATTTGCTCTCGCTGTCTTCAATGAGGAGGGCAGTATATTGGGGATGGTCGCTGTGGGTCGGTCCAAATTCGAAAAGATGCGGCACCGTGGTCATGTCTGGGGCGTATATGTCGATCCATCAACCCGCGGACAAGGAATTGCGACAAGGCTATTCGAGGGCATAATTGCACGTGCGTCCAAAGCGCCGGGCTTGGTTCAGCTCGACATCGAGGTGGTGACTGAAAACAGGGTTGCGTTTGAGTTGTACAAGAAAATGGGATTTATACTGGTAGGCGAGCAACCTCGGGATATAAAAGTAAACGGAAAATACTTTGACGAACATCTGCTCGTTCGGCGTCTCGATTCGGAGGGAAGATAACAATCAACTGGTGCGGACGCTCATCGCGCCGTACACCGCGCCGTTATCACCGAGGGAATGGCGCCCAGGAAGCTCGTATGAAGTCAGTTGAGATAGCACTATTCACTACTGGCGGGACAATCGATGGCGCTGATTCTGATCAAGGCACCGTGCGCCCGGAGAGTGAGGCGGCAAAGTGGCTGAGCTTGCAGCCGGAGAACTCGGCGCGGTCGAAGACGGCGAACTCCACGAGCAGGCCGGATCGGTACAGCACCTTGAGCCCGTGCGCGGTCTCCCGGAACCAGATGCCGATGTCGGCG
>JAULVA010000215.1:0-6182 GCA_032111275.1 Bdellovibrionota bacterium | reverse complement strand
CAACATCATTCGTGAGTGTGTCACCCTTCAGCCGGGCACAGCCGGCGGGGGGATGGTTACCAAGATCGGGGATCAGAATCTCTTTATGGCTAACACCCATGTAGGCCATGACACCTTCGTCGGTAATCGGTGTGTATTCGCTAACAGCGCCGCTTTGGCGGGACACGTGATCGTCGGTGACGGAGTTATCGTCGGTGGTCTTTCCGGTATCCACCAATTTGTGCGCCTTGGCGATGTCGCCATGATCGGAGCTGGCGCGATGGTCAGTCAGGATGTGCCTCCTTACTTTATGGCTCAGGGAGATCGCGCCAAAATTCACGGCTTAAACCGGGTTGGTTTGGAGCGAAACGGGGGAACTCGTGAGGACCTTTCTGCCATCCGGTCGCTGTATCGAAGGGTCTTTACCCCGGCCACGGTCCCAGGGGCTCCCCGGCTAACCTTCAAGGAGCGACTGGCCGCCGCTAAGGCTGAGGTCGGGGCTAACCCTCGGGCTGCTCAGGTAATCGCGTTCTTAGAGTCATCGGAGCGTGGAGTGTGTTCTCACCACGGCACGGGAGACGGGGACTCCGACTAGTTGGGCGGCCAGGTCTTTGACTTTTAGTCCGTACGCTGGTAACCTCTCCCGGAAATATTGGTATAAAAAACGAAAAAGCGTACCAAAAATAGCTAAACGCTTGATATAATTGGAGATAGGAGTTCACATGGAGTCTTCCACAACTGCAGAGAAGCCAACCACCCTCAGCGGATTCACCGAGCAGGACATGGCAGTAGGCGCAGTTTCTCTTTCGGCTATGGGGCCGCAAGATGTCATCAAGAAGTATCAGATCAATTCACAGGATACTGGTTCGCCAGAGGTTCAAGTAGCTCTCTTGACTCGTCGTCTTGAGATACTCTCGAAGCATTTCTCAACGAATCCAAAGGATCACCACTCACGTCGCGGCATGATGAACATCATTTCGCAACGTAAGCAGTTGCTCTCGTACCTCAAGCAAGAGAGCGTTCAGCGTTACAGAAATACCCTTTCAGCTCTCGGCTTGCGTAAGTAAGCTGACGCAAGAGTTTTTCATGATGCCACGACATCTGTTTGGTTCTCCGATCCTTTTTAAGGGATTGGGTTTAGGCCCAAGCGAGATTCTCGTGGCGTCTGCGCATGTAGCCACACGCTAGAGCGCGTTTCGTATACCAGCACCGTTAAAACCCTATAGAGGTAAATCATGTACGTAGTAGAAAGAGAATTTCACGGCAAAAAACTCAGAATCGAATCAGGCCGAATAGCAAAGCAGGCTGGGGGTTCCGCCCTCGTGTCGTACGGAGAGTCAGTAGTACTCGTCACCGCGTGTTATGGAGCTGTGAAGGATGTAGATTTCTTCCCGCTCACCGTCGATTACATCGAGAAAACTTACGCCGCTGGAAAGATCCCTGGTGGATTCTTCCGACGAGAAGGTAAACAGTCAGAGAAGGAGACCCTCGTTTCCCGTCTTATCGACCGCCCTTGCCGACCACTCTTCCCAGAGGGGTTTCACCGTGAGGTTCAGGTTGTAGCGACCGTTCTTTCAGCAGACGATGAGAACGATACAGATATTTTAGCTATGTGCGGTGCCTCCGCGGCCCTCACCATGTCAGAGCTTCCATTCGAAGGTCCGGTTTCGGGCGTTCGTGTAGCTCGTATCAACGGCAAGTTGGTTATTAACCCAACTCGCAGCGCCCTTGGTAACGCTGACCTCAACTTCATCGTAGCGGGAACCGCGGACGCGACCACTATGGTGGAAGGCGGAGCTCAAGAGGTTCCAGAGCCTGAGGTTCTCGAGGCTCTCTTCTTTGCTCAAGAGCAACTTCAGGTGATCAACCAGATGCAGCTTGAGCTCAAGAAGAACGTTGGTAAGCCAACGATGGAGTTTAAGCCGGCTGCGTACGACGAGGCTCTCTATGGCCGTATGGTTCAGTTCGTAACCCCACTTCTCAAGGTGGCGATTAAGAACAAAGAGAAGCACGCTCGTCGTGACGCTGTAGGGCTCGCTAAGAACACTCTCGTAGCTGAGTTCGTGAAGGAAGGGGATGCTAACGCGGCCGTCGCCGCCAAGCTCGCCGCTAAGGCCTTCGAGGATACCCACTACAACGTCGTGCGTGACATGGCGCTTGATGAGGGCATTCGTCTGGATGGTCGTGATACGAAGACCGTTCGCCCGATATCGATTGAGGTTGGATGGCTTCCTCGTACGCACGGCTCGGCGCTTTTCACTCGTGGAGAGACGCAGTCGATCGTTGTTTCAACCCTGGGAACAGAGGCTGAGGCTCAGCGTATCGACAATCTTCTTGGGGAAGCTTCGAAGACCTTCATGCTTCACTACAATTTCCCGCCATTCTCGGTTGGTGAGACCAAGCCGATGCGTGGACCAGGCCGTCGTGAGATTGGTCACGGCGCTCTCGCTGAGCGAGCGGTTCGCGTGGTAATGCCGGATATCAAGGAGTTCCCATACGTAGTTCGTATCGTGTCTGAGATTACGGAGTCGAACGGTTCGAGCTCTATGGCGACGGTGTGTGGAGCGAGCCTCTCGCTCATGGATGCCGGAGTTCCGATCAAGGCTCCAGTAGCTGGTGTCGCGATGGGTCTCATCAAGACCGGCGAGAAGTACGCTGTTCTTACCGATATCCTCGGCGACGAGGATCACCTCGGTGACATGGACTTCAAGGTGTGTGGTACTGAAAAGGGTATCACCGCACTTCAGATGGACATCAAGATCAAGGGCTTGAGCCGCGAGATCATGGACAAGGCTATGATTCAGGCTCGAGATGGTCGGCTTCATATCCTCAACGAGATGGCGAAGGCTATCACTAAGGAGCGTTCAGAGCTTAGCAAGTACGCTCCGAAGATCGTCACCATTAAGATTAACCCGGACAAGATTCGTGACATCATCGGGCCAGGTGGTAAGACCATCCGCTCCATCACTGAGTCCTGCGGCGTTAAGATGGAGGTTCAGGACGACGGAACGGTTAACATCGCGAGCAACGACAACCAGAAGGTTCAAAACGCTATCGCAATCATCGAGAGTCTCACCCAAGAGGCTGTCGTTGGAAAACTCTACAGGGGAGTGGTGAAGCGGCTTGTTGATTTCGGCGCGTTCGTTGAGATCCTTCCAGGCACCGACGGGCTCGTTCACGTTTCCCAGATCTCTGACACCCGCGTTAATAACGTACGCGACGTATTAAGCGAGGGAGATGAGGTGTGGGTTAAGTGTCTTGAGATCGACCGTCAAGGAAAGATTCGTCTCTCAATGAAGGAAGCGGCCGCGGATATGAAGGAGCAGGGACTCGCTTCGTAATCAGTAAAAGGCCCCTTTGTGGGGCACGCTGATTCCGTTACGATGGACGGGGATAAGCCATGTAGGCCTATCCCCGTTTTTTTTGGTACGAGTGACATGCTGAGGTTCTCCGTACACCTTTTGTTTTCTATCATGCCGATACCCCGGTCTTTCCTGGCCGCTTGTCTAGCTATCGCCGTAGCTTCGCCACTCGTGCTTTCAAGCATCACGGTAGCGCAAGCTCAAGATGACTTTTTTAATCCTCCCCTAGAGCCCTCGCGAACGCCAAAGTCTCAAGATGCGAAGTCTCCGATATTCTCCTTCGGACGCTTTGAGGGCGATTTTAAGTCGCTGTGTAGAGAGCTTGAGGGAGATGGTCGGCGACTTCGCATCGTTCAGATAGCCGAGGGGGGCGCCAAGCGTGAAAAGGAATGCATCACCTGTCGCTCATTTTGGAAGATGGTGGTTTCCGCATGTGTGAGCGCTGGGCCTCGACCAACGCCCACCCCTAAGCCGGTGAAGACCAAGAGGTCAAAGGTGACCGGAGAGGATGGGGGAGGGAATGCAGATATGATGGACGAGGATGGGGCATCGCCGCCCTCTGAGGACGCTCAGCAGGTCTCCGGCCCGGTCGACGAGTCATCATCGGGAGAGCCCACCGTCGTCCCTACGCCAACGAAAGCCCCCAAGGATGTGAGGTATCCATCGACCACCGCCCTTGATCAGGCGTCTCGCGTGAGCACGTCAACGTACGCTCTCGATAGTGGAGAGGGGCAGGTTGCTGAGATGTTCCGGTATTTCGCCAGTACGATTCGTAGCACCTCCGATCTCTCCCCAGCGGAGCGTGAGTATTACGATATACTGTTAACCTACCTGCTCGCCGCATGGTCTGGACGTGTTGATACAACGAAGCAAGCGCCCCCAACACCGTCCACAGAGCTTGAGGATTTTTTTGAGTGACCTACTTACTCATACTCATCATACAACCCATCGCCGTCACTGTCCTTGCGAAAGTTTGAGACATGCTTCGGAAGCGTGGTGGTGAGGTATGCTGAGAAGATCTTCGCGAGTTCTTGATACCCCTTTGAGGTCGGATGCACCTGATCTCCTAAGAGCCTCTTGCTGAGGGCGTTGAAGCGGAGGTCCGCTGGCGCCGTCGCGGTCGTCTTTTGAGCCAGGAGCGTATTGAGCTCCGCGACCCAGGTTCCCTGTCCCGTTCGATTCGCGAGGGTCATTTGCGCGGTAATGATCAGGGGCTTGTGACCTGTCGTTTTGGTAACATGCGTGGTGATGATATCTCTAACCCGTTTGAGGTTACGCCACGTGACCAGAGCGGGTTTCCTATCCCACCAGTCGTTTCGACCGAAATCGAGAAAGATGACATCGGATTCCACCAGGTTCTTCGCCATCTTCGAGTCTCCGGTACCAGCGAAAGCGGCTAGCAGATCGTCTATAGAACGGGTAACCCTCCGTCCCCCCAGTCCCTGATTAACAAATGTTGCCTTTGGGAACTTACGGGCCGTGCGCGCCACATAGCCACCCCTGTTACCGTTGTCGATATCGCCGATCCCGTACACGAGGCTATCCCCAAGGACCACGATCTTCGCCTCTCCGTTACAATTAAGGTCGGGAAGTCCTCCCACCTTTGGGCATGCCTCCGCGAGCGAGGGGAGGAGGGAGATGACCGAACATGAAAGCAGCGTAACGATAGGTTTGAACATAGAAGCTCCAGGGAGGGCGGGCATCCTCCCAATGTAGCGTTTCCCAGTAGCCCAAACAACACGCGGCAGGCTGCAATGAGGTCTGACGGTGGCGCTAATGCCCTGATATAAGCGTGTTTTGTAGCGATATAGACGTCGGGCCGAGCCTGGCCGCTCCGAGCAAGAACGGCTGAGATCCCCCGATTTGCTTGACCTACCAAGGGGTTACGCTGTACTATCCCAGGCTCTTGGCGAATTCTATTCGAGAGCTCGCCATCCGCTTCACCGCGTTGTGCGCGTGTCGGATCTCCCACTCTCATACTTCACTCTCTCGGTCCGGTGAATGTGCGTGTAGTGGGTGGAGTCTTAACTTGATTTTTGGATCGAATACATAGGCTGTTTAACAGTATGGTTAGTTCATTTTCAACGGGCTCATTCGGTGGTTTCAAGGGAAGCAACGAAGAGGGTTCGTTCGCGGCAGAGTTCGAAGCACTCATGCTCGGCCGTTTCGGCAATATTCGCCCCGGAAAGATCGTTCCTGGAG
This sequence comes from Bdellovibrionota bacterium, assembly GCA_032111275.1. GTDB lineage: Bacteria > Bdellovibrionota_C > UBA2361 > UBA2361 > OMII01 > OMII01. The sequence continues at coordinate 639 of JAULVA010000215.1, read as the reverse complement.
TAGTTACACACATCGGCAAGGAGATGGTATCGGTTGATATCGGCTTCAAGTCTGAGGGTGTTGTTCCAACTGAGCAGTTCCCACACGTTGAAGGGAAGGTTCAAGCTCAGGTTGGTGACCACGTAGACGTTTTCATCATCGCGCTTGAGAACGAGATGGGTCAGGTTCTTCTCTCGAAGGAGAAGGCTGATCAGAAGAAGATCTGGGAGAAAGTTGAAGAGACCTTCAAGGCTGACGCTAAGCTTACCGGTAAGGTAATCCAGAAGGTTAAGGGTGGACTCCAAGTTGATATCGGAATCCCTGCTTTCCTTCCTGGTTCGCAGATCGACATCCGTCCTCACCGCAATCTCGACAAGTTCCTTGGACAAGATTTCGAGTTCAAGGTTCTCAAGATTACCCGTGACAAGGGCAACATCGTTCTCTCTCGCCGCGCTGTACTGCTTGGTGAGCGAGATGAACTCCGCACAGCTACCCTCAAGGTTCTTCAAGAGGGAGTTATCATGGAAGGTGTTGTTAAGAACGTTACCGATTACGGCGCGTTCATCGACCTCGGTGGTATCGACGGTCTCCTTCACATCACGGATATCTCGTGGGGCCGCATTAATCACCCATCTGAGAAGCTCTCCGTTGGTCAGACCG
>JAULVA010000214.1:2274-3067 GCA_032111275.1 Bdellovibrionota bacterium | reverse complement strand
GTGCTCAAGAGTTCCTAAGTCTATCGTCGCTGGATGTGCCGTGGCGGCGTTTACCATGGCCGGTATCTTTGAAGCCGTAGGGGCGGATTGGCGCGAAGTGAATAATAATGTGAGTGAGCAGATCGCGATGATCCAACCACCGATCGGCTCTCACAACATCGAGATCGATAATCAAGGTAAGGGTAAGGTTCTCCTGGAGGGGTATGTTGAGAGTGAGGAAGCTCGTCAACGTGTGCAGCAAGCGGCCGAGCGGGCCCAGGGCGTTTCGCGAGTAGAGAACCATCTCGCCATCTCAAGCACCGCTGAGCCTCGTCGCAATGACGAAATAGCGAGGATGGAGGAGGCGTTTCGGCGCGATGTTCCACACGGTCGGTATAATGTCTCCGTTGTGACGGATCCAAATCGCGTTATCCTCCGTGGTACGGTCGATTCTCAAGTCACTCGAGAGCGGATAGTATCCTCAGCGAGTTCGGTCGCTAAGAGAACGGTGTCTGACCAGTTAGTGATTCAAGGTGCGCGCTCTGACGCGGAGATTCAAGAGTCGCTGCGTCGGGCGTTAGAGAATGAGTACCCTCGGTTAATGAGGGAGCTCCAGGTCTCCGTGCATGACGGGGTCGCGACTTTGGAAGGAAAGCTCGCAAATCATCGTCAGGTGGATGAGGTTCTCGCTTCGGCTCTCAACATTGAGGGGGTTCGTGATGTGAAGAGTGAGATCACTATTAATGGTCGTCCATATTCGCGAGTCTCGTCTGAGGCGGCTCCTGAATAATCCTACGACCTTACTGACCGGGAA
>JAULVA010000214.1:0-2264 GCA_032111275.1 Bdellovibrionota bacterium | reverse complement strand
CGCGTTGTTTCGCATACGTGTGAACCCCATTTTGGTCGCGGAGACACGAGAAGAAAGCGGTGCGACAGCACCGCTACCTAGCAAAAGCCCGCGATAGCGGGGTTTTGCCTTTTATCCCTAGGCAACCTGAGCTACCATTCGGGTACGGTTCTTTCCATAAAGCCGTGCCCGATGTGGGTAAGTGTTGGCTAGCGTATCGGCCTTTGTGGTACGACTGGCACGCCACACGTCCAAGATAGTGAGCGTGTCGTTAGTGTTGCATAGGCTCCCTCATGAGTGAACATTCCTCGCGTCCCGTTGTCGTCCTTCGCCAAGGTCGAGAGTCCGCAGTTAAGCGTCGTCATCCATGGATCTTTTCCGGTGCTATCGCCGATCGACGTGGAACGTTGCAGCGAGGATGTCTTGTCGACGTTCGTTCGAAAGATGGAGCTTTGTTGGGGTGTGGGCACTGGGGAACACGGGGAATCGCTGTTCGGCTTCTCTCCTTTGAGGAGGTAAAGAGCGAGAGCAAACTGATCCATTCCAAGCTTGTGAACGCTACTCAGGTTCGACAGCGGCTCGGTCTTGTAGGGAACGCGAACACAAACGGGTACCGATTGGTTCACGCGGAGGGCGACGAACTCCCCGGCCTTGTCATTGACCTCTACGCCGATACCGCGGTGGTGCAGTGCCATTCCGCCGGCATGTGGCGAGTAAAGGACTGCATTCAGGAGAGCCTCTTGAGAATTGCTGAGCTTGGTCTCGCAAAGGTAGTGTTTCGTCGTGTGGAGTCTCAGATAGATGAAGCGGAAGAGTCTGGAATGCCTGAACCCACTGTACCGGAACCCGCTCAGGTAGTTTCGTTCTCTGAGAACGGGCTGAGATTTTTGGCCGACATAACGGGCGGTCAAAAGACCGGCTTTTTCTTGGACCAACGTATCAATCGACAGAAAGTAAGCGAAGTTTCGCGAGGAAAACACGTTTTGAACACGTTTTGCTACACCGGCGCCTTCTCGGTGTACGCGTTCGCGGGTGGCGCCGAGTCCGTCACCTCCGTTGATGCATCCAAGTCAGCGATCGATCTCTGTCGGCAAAATGTCGTGGCGAATTTCGCGAGTGCTCCCCATCATGCCGAGGTCGCTGATTGCTTTACCTACCTCACCCAGATACCTGATACCTTCGATGTGATCGTTCTCGATCCCCCCGCGTTCGCCAAACATCAGCGAGCTGTACAACGCGCGATGAGAGGGTATGAGACGATCAACGCGCTTGCGCTCAAAAAGATCAAGCCGGGTGGAACGCTCGCGACCTTCTCATGCTCCCAGCTCATCTCTCGAGAGATGTTTCGTGACGCTCTTATGCGCGCGGCGGTCTCCGCTGGGCGGTTTGTGCGCATCGTTGACTTCCTCCATCAGGCACCATGTCACCCAACAAGTATTTTTCATCCGGAAGGGGATTACCTGAAGGGATTGATGTTGTTTGTTGAGTAGCGCTCGCCGTGCGTTGTTGAAGAGCTCGCGTCAACCGGTGATCGGTAGCGCTCGCTCGAAAGTAGACTCAAGAAAAAAGTTTTCTTATCTGAGCATTTTGGTCATTGCGCTAATCGCGCGAGGTCTTCATTCTAATTTTAAGTTCTCGATCATCTTTCAACGGATGATCTAAGTTCGGTCGCCTAGTTCAGGCGAACCTTCTCTCCTATAGGGAAGGGGGCCTGCTTTGAGAAAGGAGGTGATCCATGTCGGCTATAGGAATTACTTCTGTCGTATTGGTGAGCGAGGTCTTCACTGCGTGAAGCGTATCTACTCGTGCACTATGACAGGGTTTTAAGTAGTTGGTTCTAGTTTCCTGATTTGCTTCTTCGGAGTGGGGTCTACTCCCGCGCGGAGTAGACCCCGCAACGATTCAGGGAAGATTTTCTTTTTCCCATTTTTCAAGTGGTCGCCACCCCTGACGCGGATACATGTATCCGGAGGGCCCGTATCCTTATGGGCCGGGTATGCACGAACGTTTCACCGCGGGTTCCGGCCCGTCAGGAGACGGGCCCTCCGGAGGAACATTCGAATTAAAACCAACATGTCGGTAAACGCGTCGGACCGGAGGGCCCGTATCCTTACGGGCCGGGTATGCACGAACGTTTCACCGCGGGTTCCGGCCCGTCAGGAGACGGGCCCTCGTGCGCCTATGATGCGCACAACCCTGGATGGTGGAAGACCGTCCCGCAGGAGTACCTGCCCTGTGAAACCGAAAGAAACTGCGTGTCCGCGAGGGCAGGTGGGGAGCAACTG
>JAULVA010000213.1:0-10830 GCA_032111275.1 Bdellovibrionota bacterium | reverse complement strand
AGGCGCTAATCAGCGGGTCGTTCACCTTGGCTACAGAGGCGATGCGACTATCGGTATTACCGAAGGCCAAGATCGTGTATCCGACCGAACTCAAGGGCCAAATCTATGTGCCAGCGGTCAATCTTCTACTCTTTATCGGATGTATTCTCGTTGTTCTCTACTTCAAAGAGTCCGCTCACATGGAGGCGGCGTACGGACTCGCGATCACCTTGACGATGCTCATGACCACGGTGCTCTTCGCCAACTATCTCCTGCGTAAACAAACTCCGAAGCTTCTCGTCGCTCTGTTCCTCTGCGTCTATTTGACGATCGAAGGCGCTTTTCTCCTAGCGAACCTCCTTAAATTTTCTCATGGCGGTTGGTTTACCGTTCTCGTGGCGTCCGTCGTGGGCCTGATTATGTACGCGTGGAACTCCGGCTCTCGGCTTAAAGTGGCCTACACCGAGTACGAATCCCTTCCGCAGCACCTACCTGCCCTCGAGGCTTTGGGTAGAGATGAGAGTGTCCCCAAGTACGCGACTCACCTTATCTACATGACTGGAGCTCCCTTTCCTAAACTGATTGAGAGCAAGGTGGTCTACTCGCTCTTCCATGTCCACCCGAAGCGCGCGGATGTGTATTGGTTCATTCACGTCAACGTACTCGATGTGCCCTACACCACGGAATATGAGGTGACTACGCTCATACCGAAGAAGGTATTTCGCGTCGATGTTAACTTAGGATTCCGGGTTGAACCGCGAGTCAATCTCTTCTTTAAAAAGATTATTGAGGACATGGCGGAACGGGGAGAGGTTGATCCTCTAAGCCGTTATGGTTCGCTACGTGCGAACGAGATTCAGGGTGATACTCGATTCGTTGTTCTGCACAAAGAGCTCTCATACGAAAGCGAACTACCTTGGATCGACCGGATGCTTATGGAGGGATACTTCTTCCTCCGTAAACTCAGCCTAACAGAGGAGCGAAGTTTTGGCCTCGACACGAGCTCAGTGACCAAAGAATTGGTGCCTCTTGTGCTATCTCCAGTTCGGGACTTTGAGCTGAGGCGAATAGAGGATGAACCGAGTCAGCTCTCGTTAAACATAGGCCGGCAAGCGAAACCTTGAGTATACTCGACGATGAGCGCTACCCGCTTGTCGCGAAGAGGACGGACCCTCTAAACTCACACATACAGTAAGAAAAGTAAGGAGCGACCATGGGCGGTGTCATAATCTTCGGAGGAACGGGTGGGATCGGCTCAGCGATAGCACGCGGGCTTGCTGACAAAAACATTCCAACCTTTCTCGTCGCGCGCTCCGAGGAGCGACTCCAGGTGGCAACCACGGAGGTGGGAGCGCGGGGATACGCCGTGGCGGACGCCACGCAGCTTGAGCAGGTTGAAAAAGCCTTCGCCGAGGCCACAGCAGCGCTCGGAGAGATCTCGGGTGTCGCTCACTGCGTGGGCTCAATACTTCTCAAACCAGCGCACCTCACCAGCGAAGCGGAGTTCTCCGCCGTCATTAATCAAAATCTTACCTCGGCTTTTTTGGTGCTCAGAACGGCGGCAAAAACAATGCCCTCGGGCGGTTCAGTTCTGTTCTTTTCGTCCGCTGCCGGGCGAATCGGGTTGGCGAACCATGAGGCAATAGCCGCCGCGAAAGCGGGTATCATAGGTCTGACCCTCTCCGCCGCCGCCACCTACGCGGCTCGGGGACTGCGGGTTAATTGCATAGCTCCGGGGCTCGTGCACACCGCGATGAGCGAAAAGATAACCTCTAACCCGACCGCCGCGAATTTCTCACGAGCGCTTCATCCACTTGGACGCCTTGGAGAGCCGAGTGACATCGCGCCCCTCGCGACGACGCTGCTATCCAGCGATGGGGGGTGGATAACCGGTCAGGTGTTCGGTGTCGACGGGGGGCTCGCTACGGTGAAGACGAAGGTCGATTAACGGGTCAATATACACGGTCCTCATCGACACTCGCCACACGGGAAACATATTTTCACCACAAAGGACGCAAAGGACGCAAAGGACACAAAGGTTGCCCATAAGCCCCCTGTGGCCGTAACCACAAGCTAGTCAGTCAGCGTATAATGCGCCGGTGGCTGAACTTCAAAGAGCCGTTCCGACAGGGTCGGATTGATCACAACCTTGGTGAGCGCTAAATCGACATGAGCTCTCCCTGGTGAAAAGATATCGAGGGCGAGCGTTCTTGGGGAATCTCCCCGCGGGGCCGAAACGGTGGCTTCCATCTCTACCGCGTCGCCGTGTGGGTCAAGCACTCGCGCGGAAACGATCTCAGACGAGGTGCCCCGTACACGCCACGCTACGTGCGCGTGTCGATCCACAATAGTCGTATCACCGTTACCAACTGAGTACACGGTTACATCTGGACAGGATAACTTCGGAAGTACCCCTGTCATCAGAGCCACGGCGGTTTCACGAGAGACGCCCTGTAACCCGAGATACTCCGCGACCAATCGTCGCTCATCGGTATCCTCCGCGTACGTTCGCTCTTGAGAATTCAACCAGAGCGCCCGTCCCTCTCGCGCCACGAGGAGTCCGAGGGTGAAAGCCCCATTGAGGGGTAATACATCAACGCGAAAGTTTGCCGGCTCTTTGCTGACAACAACATATCGGAATGAAGCTCGTTCCACCGTTGACGAGATCGTCGCCTCGGCCAACACCCGAACCGATTCGATCGGTTGACGAGTCGCGTTTAATTCCGAACACAGCCGCTGGGAGTAATCAGCCTCCGCCACCGCCCCTTCAGGCTGAAAGGAGGGCCTGAAACATCCGGCAAGCCCCACGACGAGACTAACCGCGGCCACACATCGGCTCATGACACTCATCCTCAACGATCTCATCATCCTCCTTCGACGGGTTCATTATTCGCTTACGGCACGCTCCCCGTAAGTAACTCTCTATCAAAAGAGGTCTGCCGCTGATCGGCGGGGGCCGCCTTCCGACTTAATGAATTTTTTTCCACCGCGGAGAGCGCCGGCTGCTCCTTGAGCACCTGCTCCAAACGATTCTTGATTCGCTCATACGCCTCGACGGTGTCCTCATCCTCTTTGTCTTCGGGCGTTAACTCACGCTCAAGAATACCTTTCATAAGCGCGACCGCTTTGTCGTATTTCTTACGCGCAAGCAAGACCTCGGTGTAATGATCAAGAACAACGAGGTCATCCCCAGCGAATGCTGCCGCCTTTGCGAGCGACTCCTCTGATTCCGCGAGTTTGCCTGCCTTGAATTGAGCCCACCCAAGGGTATCGAGGTAGTATGGCTCCTGAGGTTTAATTTTAAGAGCCTGTTGAGCCAACTCCTGGGCGCGCCCAAGATCAGCGCCCTTCTCGATCAAACCGTATGCAAGGTAGTTCAGAGCGTCCGAGTTCTGCGGGTTGATCTCCACGGCTCGTTCCATGAAAACGAGAGCCTCCTGCTCCTGGCCTCGCTCATGTAACACGAGTCCTAAGTTGAAGATGAGGCGTTCATCGTTCGGCTCTCTCTCCAGAGCGTCTCGCATCATGGATTCAGCTTTGCGGTACTCTTTCAGGTCGCGCATCAGTAGAACATGGTACAGCAGGAGATTTCTATCAGCGGGGTCGATCTCTCGAGCCTCCGCGATCACATCCCTCGCGCGCTTGAGTTCATTATCCTGTCGTAGAATGAACGCGGCGAAGGTCCGAGCCTTCACGAACATCGGATCGCCCTTAGGGATGGTGAAGAGCTCATCAAGAGACTCCTTCCGTTTTCCAGACCCGGCGTAAATCGACGCGAGATAGTATCGAGCCTCCGAGTGGTCTGGGTTCGTAGCGAGCACTAAATTGAGCTGTCGCACCGCCTCCTCCAAATTTCGCTTCTCCATCTGAATGAGAGCTATCTTGAAACGGGTATCGGTAGCGTCCGCCTCGATCCCCTCTAAAACAACGAGATGTTTGAGAGCCTCGTCGAGCTTACTCTCTCCCAACATCAAATGGCCAAGAACCTTGCGCGCCACCGCGTTCGTCGGATCTTTTTGCAGCATGCGCTCGCAGAGCGCTTTCGCCTTGTCGGACTTTTTATTTCTCAGCAATACTCTCAAGAGCTCGACTGCACCCCGCGTTAAGGTGGGATCATTCTCGAACACCTTCATGTACTCGGCTTCAGCTTGCGGATACCTCTCCATCAGTTCATACGTTCGACCGAGGTAATAGTGGGCGAGGCTATCCGATGGGTTCATGCGCTCAAGGCGGTTGAGAAGATCGAGAGAATCTTGGAAGCGCCACTGCTTGACATAGAGATTTGAGAGCAAGACGTACGCGTCGAACTTGCCTGGAAACTCATCGATGAGTTTCAGGTACTGGGGCTCCGCCTCCGTGTCTCGACCTAGCGCCTCAAGCACTCCAGCGTAGAGCAATCGATTCGACGGATCGGAAGGATCCTCCTTTAACGCGATCTCCGCGGCTTCAAGCGCCTTATCGAGCTCTCCGAAACGAAGGTAGAGGTCAGCCAGTTTAGAGTAAACGAATGGCGTTGGTTCATCAGTTAATTCGACGACCGCCGAGAAGTTATCCAGGGCTGTTTTGAAATCTTGGTCATTAAGCGAGAGCTGTCCCACGAGGAAGTGATGCAGTGCGCTGGATTGAGTGCGATCAGCCTCACTGAATTCCCCAACGTTCGCGTTCGCGACATCCATGATGATTGCGTTATCGGGCTGCGAGCTTGGAGATGGAGCGGCTTTAACGCACCCGATGGCGAATGAAGCAACTATCACGAGCCCGCCCCGCAGGACCTGATGACTCAGGAGAGTCCATGGTGACGAGAGGGTGCACGGTGACGAGAGGGTGCACGGTGACGAGAGGGTGCACGGTGACGAGAGGGTGCACGGTGACGAGAGGGTGCACGGTGACGAGAGGGTGCACGGCGGTAAGAAAGGAAAGTTGGTTCGCCCGCAAGGACTCGAACCTCGATTTTCAGGGTCAGAACCTGACGTGCTGCCATTGCACCACGGGCGAATATTCACTTCAATTCCAAGTAAACTGAGCTAGCCACTGTACCACGCGCCAGGGGACTCTTCAATATAACTGGGTAGGAGAAAAGTCACCCAACTGTGCGGTGTCATTAGGTACCCTAACCTATCACAGGGAGATTTCACCAGTCTGATACTGATTGCCCCATACTCATGGCCGCGAAGTTGAAACCGTTTTCGAGCCGTGATAGCCTAACGGCAGTTGTGAAAAGTATGGCCCCATCGTCTAGTGGTTAGGACGGTGGCCTCTCACGCCGCAAACAGGGGTTCGAGTCCCCTTGGGGTCACCAACTTTTTCTAACGTCACCGTCGCCGACGATGAGACCGCTCAATAGGTCTCTGAGCTTCGACAGGTGGCACATAAGCTGGACTCTGTAGCTTATGGGCTTCGCTCTGTACTTTCTGATTTGCCATCTCTGGCTCCTCCTCCCCTAACTTTGCTAGATTGATGGAGATCGAAAAGCGATCACTGTCGAAGTGCCGTTAAAGGTTTATAGCCATAACGGCTTGGTAGCCACCACTTCTCAGAGTGCGGAACGAAACAAACCTCGCGGCTAGTCAAAGCGCTGAGGTATTGTAGGCTGCGGTCTGTGAACGCGTATCAACGTTGATTGAGTGACATACGAGTTATGAGCCTAACAAACGGTACCCATCCAAATCCCTTTGAAATAAAAGTTGGCCTCGCGAAGATGCTATGCAACGGCGTCATCATGGACGTGGTCGATGTGGCTCAAGCGCGTATAGCTGAGGACGCTGGAGCGGTCGCGGTTATGGCCCTTGAACGCGTGCCTTCTGATATCCGTCGCGATGGTGGCGTCGCTCGCATGAGCGATCCCAAGATGATTGAGGAGATCAAGGCGGCGGTCAGCATCCCGGTGATGGCGAAGATCCGTATCGGTCACCTAGCGGAAGCTCAGATTCTTGAGGCGATCGGCATCGATTTTATCGATGAATCCGAAGTTCTCACTCCGGCGGACCCCTATCTTCATGTCGACAAGCATCTCTTCAAGACTCCATTCGTGTGCGGCGCGACCGACCTCGGCGAGGCTCTCCGTCGCATCAACGAAGGGGCGGCTCTCATTAGAACCAAGGGAGAGGCTGGAACAGGTAACATCATAGAGGCGGTGCGACATCTTCGGGAGGTTCGCCGAAATATTGATGAGCTACAGACGCTCTCATCAGAGAGGATGGCGGAACGCGCTGAGGAATATCGAGTGCCCCTCGCCCTGCTCAACCAGACACGAGACCTCGGTCATCTACCGGTCCCGAACTTCGCTGCCGGTGGTGTCGCGACCCCCGCGGATGCGGCTCTCTGTCGTCAATTAGGCGCTGAAACGGTATTCGTTGGCTCAGGCATTTTTAAATCGGAGAATCCGGCGCTCCTGGCGAAAGCGGTAGTACAGGCAACGTGCTTCTACAACGACCCGAAGAAGCTCCTTGAGGTTTCCCGAGGTCTCGGTCAGGCGATGCGAGGTCTTGAGATGAGCAAGATCGCTCCGGAGTCCCTTCTCGCAAATCGCGGATGGTAACCTTGTGCGCGCTCGCGTAGGCATACTCGGATTTCAAGGGTGCATCGAACCGCACGAGAGGTTGCTTCACACCCTCGGAGCCGAAGCCGTTAGGGTTAGAACGAGAGAGGACCTCCTTTCGGTCGATCGACTGATATTGCCCGGCGGGGAGAGCACAACCATGCTGCGCTTTCTCAAACTCTACGATCTCATCTCACCTATTCAAGAGTTCGCGAAAACACACCCTGTCTGGGGAATATGCGCAGGGGCGATCTTGGCCGCGAAGGAGGTACACCACCCATCTCAGGAATCCCTCAACCTTATTGAGATCTCAGCGTACCGTAATTTCTACGGCTCTCAGCTCGATTCCTTCACCGTGCCCCTCTCCGTTAGTGGGCTCAACAAGCCAATAGTGGCCCAATTCATTCGAGCTCCCCTGCTTAAGGAGCTGTCACATTCGCCCCACTCGGAGCCCGTACAGATCATGGCGAAACTTGAGCATCAACCTGTATTCCTTGCCCAAGGCAAAACATGGGCCTCCTCCTTTCACGTTGAGTTAGGAGAGGATCCTTCGCTTCACGAGCTCTTCCTGAGCCTGTGACAGTTCCCTGTTGTAACAGATAGAACATCCCCTAAACGTCGTACTTTCCTTGGAAAAGAGGCGGTTTATGGGTCAATCAGCCGTCTTTTGACTTCTGATTCGGTAGCGTATCTTCCCAGCCTAAGATTCAGAAATTAGTCCATGGAGTAAGACTTTTTATGAGCCTCTCAGAAACTCTCAAGGCAATTATCTTAAACTCGAAGCAGAGCCGCTACGCGATCGCTCGTGGGTCAAAGATCGACCACGCGGTTCTTCGACGATTCATGACGGGCGAGCGGGATATTAAGCTCAAGACCGCTGAAAGCCTCGCTCACTACCTTGAGCTTGAGCTGGTCAAAAAGAAAAAGAAGGCAAAGAAAAAACAACTGAAATGACGAGGGGTTATGAGTACATCTTCACGGCATCTTGCTCTGGCCGCGTCTTCCACCGACGGTGCATCCAAAACCACCCCTCAGGAAAGTTTCGAATCATCTCACAATACCGATCAGCTAAACGCTGCGTAATAATAACGACCTTATCGTCATTCGACAGATCCTCTTTGCGGTACACATCGGAATAATCACACTCCGCCGCATCCACGTAGTAACGGTCACCTCCTCTATAACGAATTGAGGCAACAAAAATCGGGGCTCCGGTGCGCAGCGCGGCGAGAGCAACGGAGCGAGTCGTCGCGGCGGGGACTCCGAACCAATCAACGAACACCGCGTGATTACGGGTTACGTTTTGGTCGAAGAGAATAGCGGCCGACATTCCGGAGGAGATACAACTAACTACCTCCTTAAACGCCCCTCGACGGTCAATTATCTTGTTCCCCCTCGCCTCACGCAGCCCTGTCCACCATCGATCAAACCGAGGAGACTGGAATTTTCGCGCTACCGCTGCAAGTGGCAATCCGCGTAGTCCAATGGCATGGCCCAGAAGCTCAAAGCTTCCGAGATGGCCGGTCGCGATGATCACACCGCGAGCAGGACGCTCGGCCAACCGCGCGCGGTACGCCTCAAGGGCGGGGATCTCAACGCGGGATTCCCCCCATTCCGGAGTAAGGGATGGAAGACGCACCGTATCGGCTAGGAGACGCCCCATCTCTCGCGCGTTCTTTCTTGTTATATCCCTTCGCCACGCCTCATCTTTATCGGGAAATGCGATCCGCAAGTTCTGGTCGATAGTCCGGCGTATTCGAGGGAGGCACGCGAAGGTCAGACGAAAGAGCGCGCTAAAAAGGGAGACTCGCGCCGATTGCGGCAGAGCGCCCAGTGTCGCCACCGTGACTCGAACCAAAATGTACGCGATGAATTCTAGGACCTGCTTCACGTTACTCCTCTTGGGGAGCGCTTGATGGAGCGCTCCTGGAGGTCGTTATAGTACACAGACCCCGCTAAGGTACACCTCCCTCAACGGTAGCCTTCGGCCCGGCCTACGATTCGACGTAGTGTGCCTCTATCGAGCCCAAGCATCCGAGCGGCTCGCGCTTGGCTTCCCTCGCAGCGAGCGATCGCTTCCTCAACGAGGTTCGACTTAAATCTCTCCACCCTCTCGTGAAACGAGAGCGTTTCATGTCTCGATGGTGTCCCATGGGTCGATGAAAGGTCCTGCCGCGTAATGAAGGAACGTCCGTGGTAGTGAGCATGATAGGCGGAGTTCTCGACAACTGCCTGTAGCTCTCGCACATTGCCTGGCCATGGGCACGATTTGAAGTAGTCTTCGACATCAGAGCTCAACTCAAATACTCGGACTAACTCCCGCGAACGCATCGAGGTCAAGGTGGCTTCACAGAGATCGGGAATATCCTCGACACGCTCACGAAGTGGGGGAAGGTGAAGCACCGAATGAGCCACTCGATGATAGAGATCCCGGCGAAGTTTGTGCCCCTCGAGAGCCTCATCAAGCGGCCTATTCATGGCCGCGATGAATCTACAATTCACCTTTCTAAAAGAGTCAGAACCCACCGGACGAAACCGCCGCTCCTGGATCAGATCAAGGAGCCGAACCTGAATCTCTGGAGGTAGCTCATCAAGCTCATCTAAAAAGAGCGTCCCATCATGGGCCTCCAACGCAAGACCAGTCCGAGACTCAAGGGCCCCCGTGAACGCTCCTCTGATATGACCAAAGAGCTCACTCTGCATGAGATCGCCACCACCAAAATTCGGTTGATAGTGAACGAAACGTCCCAACCGTCGCGAAGAACATTCATGGATCAATCGGGCACACAGTCCTTTTCCTGTGCCCGTCTCTCCGAGAATGAGAACGGGCTGCTGAGTAGTGGCGATGAAAGCGATCTTTTCTCGCAACCCGCGCATCACATCGCTACGCCCGATGAGCGCCGAGACAGCAGAGTCCTCATCTTTTTGTCGCGTTTTATCAAAAGCTCGTCGAAGCTCCGCGTGGGCAGCCGCGTCAACGATGATTGAAGCTACATGTTCAGGATCCGCGGGCTTCTCAATGAAGCTGGCGGCTCCAAGCTGCAGCGCCCTGACCCCGTGAGAGATAGACCCATGGCCAGTTACAACAAGGCACCGACTGGAAGGATCAATACTTCTCACCTCTCTAAGAAACTCAAACCCGCTCTCTATCCCGCGCCTCTCATCTATGCAGAGATCCAACACAACTACCGGTGGGCGATGTTTTTGAAACAGCTCAAGCCCCATGGTAACGGTCGTCGCTCCGACCACCGTTAGTGGCGCAATACGAGGGGCTATCGCTCGGGCTAGGCTCTGAAGGAGATCACCATCATCATCAACGAGGAGTACATCGCTCATACCGTACTCATGCGCATTGGCGCTCACCATGAGCGATCGCTGTGGGAGGGATGAAGATGTGGCATGCGACACACCATTCCTCAACTCCGACGACTAGACGCCACTCATGCGCTCGCATAATGAGGTCAGCGACAACGGCGTCTATCACCGCCCGTTCGCCAAGTTCGCCCGCGGCGAAGCTACTCCACGAGGAATATCTTCGCGCTGGCCCCGAGGGCTTACAGACTCGAATCGAGAGAGAGAGTCCGAATTCCTCCGACCACTCCGCGCTCCACGGTAGGTCACCGTCACCGAATAGGTGACGGACGATGGAGGCGAGGCGCTCTATCTTAACTCGATCAAGTGAGACCACACCTGAGGCGCCAGGGCTGAGGCGCGCGCCGAATATCCTCGCGGCCTCCTCGGCGGTGATGGGTTCAAAAGCGATGTCACTTTTCAGGCCCGCTATCTTTGAAACGGTCGCCGCGATCTGCGCGCATCGATTACGCACACGCGCAAGCTCCTCGCACGGCATGCGTGTCGCCAGATACGAAACTTCGTTGGTGATAACAGAGAGGTCCCCCCGAACAACATGACTGAAAGCCCTGGAAAATCGGCTAAAAATGGCGACTTCACTCTCGGCGCGTGTGGTATCCGCTGTCATGCTCGTTCCTCCGTGTAAGAGTTACGAGCGCCGGTTGTAACACCTTACGAGCGATTCAAAATGGGGTCTTCTGTAATGCGTCCATATTGGGACAGATTCGGACAGGGTTTTTTGGTTTGGATGCCTACGTTCCTGCACGCCCTGGGATCCGGAGGGCCCGTATCCCGACGGGCCGGAATCGCGACCGCCCCTCCAATTCGCCTCTTCCCTCGCAATTCAATTCGATAGGTCAGCACATACCCGGCCTGTCAGGAGACAGGCCCTCCGGGTTCATCGCATCTCGGGAATTCGCATATTCAACAACAAAATTACCCCGGAGGGCCCGTATCCCGAC
>JAULVA010000212.1:0-2580 GCA_032111275.1 Bdellovibrionota bacterium | reverse complement strand
CAGATAAGGGCCTGGCATTACGGTCCGTGAACTTAGTTGTCAAAGCTGTCGCCACATGATTTTCGACGAGATTGAGAAGACAATCGCGCATAGGTTTCCCTCCATTCGCGCGCTTCTCATTCATGACTCGCGACACGGTGAGCACATCTACGAAACCGAGCCTCACGCTATTCGGCAGCTCCACGGTCTCGCCTCGATAGCGAAAAGCGTTACGGCTCTTCTCGTGGGACGCGCCATAAAGGACGACTTCTTTAGCTCTCCGGATGAGGTTCTCCTGTCTCATTTTCCGAGCCTCGTGACGGGGGACGCGGCTATGCTGCGAACCGTTTCCCTCACGCGCCTGCTCACCATGACAAGCGGCATGATCTGGGACGAGCATACCTTAGACATCTGGGCGCGATCGGCTGAGAAGAAGTTTCCAATGCGTTTCGATGTCGACTCAGCACGTGTCGGCGCGTTTTCATACAATACCGCCGGCTCTCACCTGGCAGGCGCCATCCTCGCCGAGATAACTGGACGCCCCCTCGACGTATACGCGAGAGAAACGCTCCTAGCCCCGTTAGGGATTGAAACGATCGCGTGGACAAAGGACCCACAAGGATATTGCTTCGGTGGACACGCCCTGCGGTTATGCCCAGTCGATTGCCTGACGCTAAGCTCACTCTTACTGACCAGGGACGATGGCAAGAACGCTCCGCTCCTACCAGACACCTGGATGCGGGAATGCGCGACTCCACGTGCCCTCGGAGATTGGCCGTTCCATCTTCAGTATGGATACTCCTGGTGGATAACACCGTGGGGGCACATGGCCTTTGGGTATGGGGGACAAGTCCTCGCTCTCAACCCGCGACTTCATCGCGCATTGGTGATCTGCTCTGAAAAAGACGCGCTTCATGAAGAGTACTATACCGAGCTGGTGGAGCCGCTCATGACGCGGATGGAGTCGCGTTAAAGGGACCCTGGCGCTAGGCGTGAAGAGAGCTGATAAGCTCATCAACGCCAACATGCGAGACAGCGTCTTCTGTGGTGGATGCCGCCGGCCCGCTGAAGAGAGAGAGCATCACCCACACAAACGAGAGGGTAGCGTAAGCGGCTCGGATATCTTCTGGAAGTCTCCATGTCAGAACGCTGACGAGCGAGCACCACACCTCCCAGAAAGGGAATCCACCGTCCATGTGAAGCTGGTAAAGGCTCGTCGCGAGAGTTAGAGCTATCATCGTGGGCGAAAACGTAATCTTCGCGCAGAACGCGACAGTCATGAGGAGCACGCTAATGTACAGCGCCCACATCTGCTCGTTGTTGAAGAAGAAGGCTAACGGCGTCGCTACGCCCATCGTGAAAATCGCGAGCGAGTACCCAACTCTTAAAGAACCAGATAATCGACTGGTCTGCATCTCTCGCCAGTAACGCCGTTGTCGCTTGAAGCACAACAGAATCAGGACGATAACCACAAAGGTTATGATATTTCTTACTATCTCATTCATACTGCTCAATCCTCATCGCGACCCATTTCGCGAATGTCTTTTCATCAATTTTCATCATCTTTATTGTTAAGGAGTATAGCGGCCTACTCAAGCGATGCCGCGTTAGGATTGTGTTGCGGCCGCGTTAGCAACATTGAACAATTCATGTAAGTTGCTTGATTCTCCGAGGTTCCCTGAGATCATGCTCGACGGCCCGGCTATCTTCTCTGAATCCTAGGCACGGATGGCGCGTGAGGTTCCTAGACTGTTCCGAATCCGGCGCTTACAATTGAGCACCAAGATGCAGGAACTCAAGCCAATCAAAGAGATCAGATTCCTCCCGTTAGCAACGGGCTAGCTCCTTATGCGACTCATAGTTTTCGGAAGGCACGTAGAGATCGAACGCCGCGCACATGGGTGGCTCGCGTTCTACATAAGCGGGGAAGGCAAGCGCCGCCCAGCCGAAGAGATCCGCGTCCCACCCCACATTGTAGAAGAAGAGGTCGTCACCTCCCTCGCGGACCTCTGTCACGAATGGGCCTCCCCTGAGCACCAAGAGGTGCGGCGCTTGGACTGCGAAAATGCCCTGAAATAGAGCCCAGGATGCTTTTCGGCGGTCCGCAAATCTCCCGCCTCAACACCTCACGACACCTGAGACTTTCACTCGGGCGCCGAAATCGTCAGTCGCGCGCCGTTACCCGAGCCGTCCTCGACTCGCCCCGCGGACTCGCCGGAGCGAAGTTTTTCGCGCAAAAATTATTGTAAAGATCCAAAAGCTCGTATACTGCCGCGGTTCCGCGCGAAAAAGGCGCGGTTTCGAGGGTCGCTTCGTACGTGTTTCGACCCTCCCTTACAGAAGAGGAGTCGCATGACTGTAAAGGCTGAAAGCGAAGTATCAGAGCCTACCAACACGAATGTCGTTGACACTCAGCGGCAATTAAACGCCCTGCTGATGTCATACGGGCAGCGGAATGTTTCCCCGGGCGATACCAACTCGGAGGAGATGAGAGAGTTCCGTGACGCGCGAGAGAAGACAGCGCGAGAGGATTACGCGAGGCTCGTCGCGGCGGCGGATCACCTCTCACTCCTCCTGGAAAAAGCCTCTGAGATCCTTAAC
>JAULVA010000211.1:2953-7566 GCA_032111275.1 Bdellovibrionota bacterium | reverse complement strand
CATACGAGGGATGAAGTAATCTCGGATCTTCTCTTCGGCGTGTATGCCCACACGGTCGTCGATGAACGACACAACGGGAATTCTGAGCCATTCGAGGATAGTTCCCCGGTCCAGCCCTGAACGGGAGAGCGCCTGTATCGTACTTACATGGAGGTCCCTCAAACCCGCCGTTATCTGTTTCGCGGACATGCCCTTGGCACTCTCGCGAGCCGCCAACTCAAGTTGATCGACGAACGTCTCTACAACGGACTGGGCCTCAAGATTTTTTGAGAGCTGCTTCTTTGCGAAGCCCTTCACATCGCCACGGCTCTTCTTCAAGAGACCTTGAAACTCCTTCCCACCCATCTTGTCGATGGACAACGAGGCTGGCACCTGAGTACCACCACCATTTGTTTCATTCGCTTTTACTTTAAAGTCCCAACCATCAAAGAGTCCGGGGCGTTCACTCCCCCCTTCCTCTACATCTCTACGCGATGCCGGAGCCGGCGGCTGACTCGGTGTGGAGGCAGCACCCACCGAGGAGTTGATCGCCTTAAGAGCCTCAGGAGAGAGAGCGCCTCGCTCGTCGGTCCTCTCTTTAACCTCTCGTCGTGCCCGTCCTTCAACCGATGCTCGCTTCTCACCTCCAGGAGCACCCGAGGATTTGAGCGCAAATTTAATCGCCTCAGGAAGGAAGAAGAGTCCGATCACCGCCGCGGCGATCATGAGCGTCACGACGAGCGTTCGTCCTGAGAGACCTAGAAATCGGCTTTCTTGAAAGTGTGCCATGTATCCCTTACTGCGCTACAAAACGTCGCCGCGAGCGATCTATTCGCCCAGACGGTACTGCGTTATCGAGCGCCGTTTCCAGCCTTTGACACCAAGAAATTGGGATCAAGTCAGGTAACGTGAACGCTCAGAGCATGGATCTGTCTCCATGAGTCCTACAGGGATATGGTGGGATCCCCGTACTGATGTGACATGGTAATGGTCACAAAAACGCTAAGCAAACCACGGGCAGTAGATTCAGACAGTTAGCGACTCAAAGCGACCGACAAACAGAGCCGAGAACTCAGAAAATGTGAGGGTCTTACCCAAGGCTGGATGTCGTGCTAACACGAGGTACCGAGAGAGTCCCTATCCGACCAATCCCCACAGCGACTTCACATCGCCGGTGAGACGCGCGCCAATCTGGGTGATCACGTGGCGAGCCAAGAAACATGCTCGATGAGCCGCATCCTGTGGCTTCAAGCCTTTGTTAATTCCGAAGAGGAACGATCCGGCGAAGGTATCTCCAGCTCCGGTCAGATCACGTGGCTCACATGGGAACGCGGGAACGTGAAGCTCCTCCCCTTCCCACCACATGTACGCCCCTCGAGGGCCAGCGGTGATGACGACGTGCGGGAAGCGGTCCTTGAGCTTGCGCCCTGACTCAACAACATCCTTCGCTCCAGAGAGCGCGAAGGACTCCTCCTCATTGGCGAAGATCAGATGGGTTTTATCTAACGCGGCATTGAGGTGCTCACCAAACGCGTTTACCACCCATGCCTCTGAGCATGTCACCGCGATCTTGGTGTTCGATTCGCGAGCTACTCGAATCGACTCCTTAATCGCCTCTCGACCAGCGTCTGAGTTTGAGAATACGTACCCTTCCACAAACAACCAGTGAGAATCCGCGACAATCTTCGGATCGATGTGTCGCGGAGCAAGGTCCAAGCTCGCCCCAAGGGCGGTTCGCATCGTGCGTTCAGCGTCAGGGGTGAGCAATACAACACAGGTACCTGTCGAGTGGTCTTTGGAGAGAGGAACCGGAACCTTCATACCAAGGGAGAGACACTCGTCTCGGTAGAATCTGCCATACTCGTCATCGGCGAGGTGGCAACATACCGCGCTCGTTCCTCCCAACTGAGCGATAGTGATCATCGAATTAGCGACCGATCCACCGCTACGCATGACAGGGCTCTTGGCACCAACACGCTGAAGAAGATCTTTCTGGTCAGCGGCCTCGACAAGACGCATCGTGCCCTTCTCATATCCGAGGGTCGCTAGCTCCTGCTCTGAGATATCCGTGAAGATATCTACAATCCCATTACATACTCCGGTCACGTCGATCGACTTCATGATTACGTCCTTTTACGTTGGTGGCCGGCCGAGTCTGCCATAATTGACCAGCCGCAATTATATCCCCGCGAAGGTCTCGTAAAAAAACCCTAAGGAGGCGCGGCAGGCACTCCCGTGAACGTGCTCGTAAACGTGAACGTGCCCGGAACCAAAAAGGTTACGTTTTCAGGGACGGTTACGAGCATGTTCACATGGGAAGCTCCACTGGGAAGCTCGTGGGATGTTTTTGCCTCACGTAGCCAGGACAACCGCTTCCCTCCCGCCCCCTCGGTGTAAGGGCAATCATGGCAACCGGGAGGGTGACCCCGTACGGTGCTCAGCAACCAACCTCATCGGGATCGTTCATGGTCGCGCCATTCATTCACCACAACACGTCTAGCTTCGCGAGACACACCTCTGCGACGGAAACGGTAGAATGGCTTAAGGCCGAGAAGCTAAGGGAGATTCGGTGGGAATGGAGCTCCATGGTGAGCGACGCCCCATCGTGCCACCTCTTCGATCTGCCTGAGGTAAACCTCATCGATCCTCATGACGCGGGCCTGACAACGCCATCCTCAACGATCATCTCGCGAGTGAATGGTGTACTATGCGGTGCTCTGCCGGTCACTGTGCGCGGAAGATTCCACGGAGCTATCCCGGCACCCACCATCCGAGCGGTCACTGGCCCGCTCTCCTACCGAACAGAGCTCGCTCATCATCCAGCACATCGAGATCTCGCGGCGCGATTGACCTGGGAGACTTTACGTGACGCAAAAGATTGGCAGGTTGTCGAGCTCACCAATCTCCCGTGCGGAGGCGCGGCTGAGATGATCGCGCACCATGCGCGCCACGAAGGATACCGAGTGGAATCGCTACCGACCCTTTCGATGCCCTGCATCAAGCTCCATGGCGACCTTGAGTCCACCCTCCCCCACGATTCACGTCTCTATCGCACACGACTCGAAACCAAACTGAGGAAGCTCGGACACCTTGGGACGGTACGCTTGCGATGCCACTCTACACTGGCTGAGCCGTTCGTTGACCTCCTACGACTTGAGCGGTCCCGTGAAAAAACGACTCATCAGCGCACCCTACACCACATTGCCGGGGGACTCACCCACCTGAGAGAGATCGGTCGATGGGCTGAGAAGCGCGACGCTCTCCGCATCTATTCCCTTGAGCTAAACGGAGCCCCCCTCGCTCTGATCTACGGAGTGATGTGGCGCGGCCTCTACTACGCCATCCGCGTCGCGTGCGACCCGAACTTCGCTATGTACTCGCCCGGTCAGCTCGTGATGATGCAGTCTCTGCGCGAGCTTTCACGAGGGGGCACAAGAGAGTGCGAAGTTGTCGGCCCGGCGCTACCGTGGACCACGGTGTGGACCTCATCGACACATCAGCACCGCTCCCACTATATCTTCAGACCCAACCGATACGGAAGAGTTCCCTTGGCCTCCATCTTCACCGCCGCCAGGGGAGCGGAGCAGATGTGGCGCACGCTACGGCGAGGATAAGGCTTTCGCCACGCGCTCCCAACAAGACCCCTGAGCGTGTTCTCTGTTCTACGTCATTTTAGCCTCGACCGAAGTAGCATATCCCTTTCTCACGAGCATTGCCCGCGGACACGGGCTCTACCATCAATCCCTTCCCTGCGAGGAGTACTATTTGTGATAGCAATCACTCGATCAAAATGCGGCATCCCCATCAGCGATATCTTCTTTGCCAACAATGTGGATGAGGGGCCCTCCAGAGCCCCTCTGTGCTTCTTTCAACAGACGAGCACCCAGCATCCCACGTTCAAACCTGTGCAGACCTCCATCATCGATCTAACCGCTCCAGTCGAGGAGATCTCGGCGCCCATCTCTAAGAACACCCGATACAAGATTCAACGCGCCGAGCGAGAGGGATTCACCCCTCGGCTCGTCACCAATCCGACCGCTGAGGAGGGTTCGTTGTACGCGCACTACTACGACACCTTCGCCCAGCAAAAGGGGCTTCCGCCATCCAATCGCGCTAAACTCAAGGCGCTGTGCGAGTCCTCGGCGCTCCTTCTCTCCTCAATCTCCGATACCGAGGGAAATCTGCTCTCAGCGCACGCCTATGTGAAGGATGAATCCGTCGGTCGAGTTCGCCTCCTCTACTCGGCGTCACACTATCGGTCGATGAACGATAGTGGGGAGCGAAACAAGGTAGGCCGGGCGAACCGTCTCCTTCATTGGTATGAAATCCTCACCCTCAAAAATCTTGGCTTCCAACTCTATGACCTCGGAGGCATCCCGCTCGACTCCGCGGATCAGGAGAAGGACGCCATCGCCCGTTTCAAGCTCGAATTCGGCGGCAAGCTTCTCGTTGAATACAGCGGACTGCTGCCGACAAATCTTCTTGGAAAGGTAATTCTACCCCTCGCTCGGAGGCGACTATGATGAAAGCGCGCTACCTCTTTCGAATGGATGACATAACCCCGACCATGGATTGGGGGCGTTTTTGGGCCCTCCTGCGACTCTTCCAGCGCAATCGGGTGAAACCGTTGCTCG
>JAULVA010000211.1:0-2943 GCA_032111275.1 Bdellovibrionota bacterium | reverse complement strand
ACAATAAGGACCCGAAGCTCGATATTCAAAAAGCGGAGCCGCAATTTTGGGAGACGATGCGCCTTCTTGTCGAACGCGATCTCGTCGAGATTGCGCAACATGGGTATCAACACATCCTGTCGCCAACATCAGAGCGCGCCCTGGTAACTCACCGACGCGGTCCTCACGTTCAACGTTCGGAATTCGTGGGATGCTCTTTTCAGGATCAGGTAGAGCGGATCCAAAAGGGACGGGAGATCCTTCAAGGACACGGATTGGGCACCGACAATTGGTTCTCTCCGAATCACTCGTTCGACCTCACCACACTCAACGCCCTCAAGACCGCTGGATTTAAGGCGGTCTCTGATGGCATAGCGCTCTTTCCCCACACATTTCGAGGTCTGGTGTTCGTTCCGCAACAGCTGTGGCGACCGGCCTGGGCACCGACCGGGGTGTTCACGATCTGCCTCCACTCTAATGAGATTACCAACCAAGAAATTCAAGCGATACGACAGTTCCTCCGAACGCCCGCGAACATCACGAGCTTCGAAGCTGAAGTGCGCGCCTACCGGCACCGCAAGCTCGATGGTATCAAGAACTCCCTCTTTAAGGGGCTCTACAGTGGGGTGAGAGAGGTACGGGGGATCCTGAACAAGCGACCCTCTCGATCAGGAGCGGCCCCTACGATCCAACAGCCTCAGCCAACGCCGATGCGGATGGATAGAGGCTCGATATCTTCGATATAACCGATTCCACCATCGCGTCAGGACAGCTCGCGCCGGCGGAGATAAGAATGTGGACCTTCTCGTGCGTGGTCGGTAACCATCCTCGAGTACTGACGACCTGCTTGGTGGTGAGATCAAGGTGGCGGATCTCTTGAGCGCTTACGATCTCATCCGCGTCCTTCACATAAAACGCGGGAAGCGTCCCCTCACACAGCTCGACCAAGTGAGAGGTGTTGGATGAATTGTATCCACCAACGATAACGGCGAGATCCGCCCGTTCTTGCAAGAGTCCCTTCATCGCTCGTTGATTCTCCGAGGTGGCGTAGCACAAGGTGTCTCGAGTGTCGGCGTAGTGATTGGCGATCTCGGCCTCCCCAAAAGCGGTCGCGAGAGCATCTCTGACCATCGCGGAGATCTCACGGGTCTCCTCCGCCAACATCGTTGTTTGATTCACGACCCCCATCCGAGTGAGGTGCTGAGCGGGGTCAAAGTTCGTTGAATATCGTCCCTCGAAATCCTTCGCAAACCGCTCAACCGGCAGCTCCCCGAGGATATATTGAGTGAGCAGCTCCGTTTCCTCTTTATCTCGAACGACGACGCTGGGTCCATCGATCTGAATGTGCGAGAAGGTCGCTCTCGTCTCCTCGTGGGTGTGTTTTCCGTGAATAACGATTGAGTAGCCCTGCTGCGCGAGCTGCTTCCCTCGCTTCCACACCTTCTCAACGAAGGGGCAGGTCGCGTTGTAACTCTGCGGGTTGATGCCGAGCGCGGTCAGCGCGTCAAACATCTCTCTCGTGGTTCCAAAAGCGGGAATGATAACGATATCGTCCGCTTTCAGCTCGGAGAACGGAATAAGCTGCGTTCCCTCCGCTGTCTGGAGGAAACGAACGCCGCGACTCAAGAGATCAGAGTTAACGTGAGGGTTATGAATCATCTCACTCAGGAGAAAGATCCGCTTTCCCGGATTCTCCTCGAGCGCTCGGTAGGCGATCTCGATAGCGTTCTCGACGCCGTAGCAGAAGCCGAAGAATCTGGCGATGTGAAACACAACGGGCCCCACGTCCACCACCGTACCGTGAAGCTGTTCCTTACGGGAATCTTCGGCGGCGCGGCGCTTTTTGATCTTTCCGATGAGGTCGGAGCGGTAGGAGCGCGGAATGTTGAATTGCTTGGCCATAGCGGGGGAAGGATATCACGTCTTCCGGCGTCCAGTCCACGCGGGCCGATGCTCGTGAGGGAAGGCAAAAAGCACCACGTAAACGTGCTCGTAAACGTACCCGGGACAAAAAAGCCAACGTTTTCGAGGACGTTCGCGCTTATGTTGTACCGCAAAGGACACAAAGTCAGCACGTGGGCTGTGCGACGTACTGCAGTAGCAGTGAGCCCGAGCTCGCTCTACTCGCTGACGATCGAGCCGAAAACCATCTCCTCTTCCTCCTCTTGGCGGGGAGCGGGAGAGTTGAGTGGCGCTACGATGACCTCATTCCCGTGGGCAGACGGGGTCGTGTTGGCGGGCGCATCCTGAGTCCCTACGGACGCATGCGCCGTTTCGACCGGAGTCGCTACGGAGACGGGAATCTCAGGAGTGGGTGTATCTGAACGAGTGGGTGCGGAGGCCTCTGGGGTTTCAGACCGCTCGAGCTTCGCTGGTGGAGTCGCCGGAACGCTCGGAGGGGTTGGCGTTAACACGAGAGCCTCTAAGGGCTCAGAGGAGTCGGTAAAGATCGGACCAGCTTTGAGCGTTACCGAGCGATAACCATCTGTGCGTACGTTGATCGAAACCGCGCCAGCGCACCCGAGTCGCCCCTCCCCTCGTAGCCCTCTCCGATTAAAGTTTGAGAACGGAATGATCAGGTCTTGCCTCTCCTTGCCATCAGGGCGTCGAAGGATCGACGCGGAGTAGGTCTGCCCGGTCGGATCGGCTGAGTCATAGATACGGGTCTCGAGCGTAAAGGGCGGGCACGCTCGCTCGGCATCATCGTCCCCACACTCACCATCGAGTTCAAAATCCTTAATGATAATCGCGGTGCCCTCCTGGTGGCGCATATCGATGCACTTGAGCCCCGCGCTTGAGAGTTGGTCCGGGTAGGTGTCGCTGTCCCATGAGAGCTGAACACCACTCAACAACGTTCCTGAGGCCTCAACACGCAAGCTGCCCTGCTTCACCTCAAGGGTCGAACGCATGTCATCGCCACCCCGAATCCAGATTCCGGTGTAGGCACCCAAGGTCGTCTTAGCG
>JAULVA010000210.1:7128-10628 GCA_032111275.1 Bdellovibrionota bacterium | reverse complement strand
CGCCGCTCGCCCGCTCGACCGCTGAGCGGTCGGCGTCGTTCACTAAGCGGTGTACGATAAAGGTTCCGACCTGACTTAGAACATCGTCTGGAATGTCTCGGGGACGTTGTGTGGCGATGCAGAGGGTGAGTCCGTACTTGCGACCCTCCTTGGCGATGACGTTGAACGCCTCGAGTGGGTACTGGTTGGAGAGGAGCGATATCGTTTTGGGCAGCATCTGATGCGCTTCATCCATGCAGAGAATGAGGGGAGAGCCCATGAAGTGGCCGGCGCTCGCGAGTCCGAGGAGGTGTCGGCCAAGGGCGTTGGTGACGATCTCTCGAACTCGGTTAATCGATGGAAGGTACTCGCAAGAGACTCGCAGGATCGACAGCGAGGGGTCGTTAAGGAAGTGATTGATCGTGTCTAACAGTGACTCCGCCTGAGTGGGACGAAGGATGGTGTCGAGCTCCCGTGATTGGAGGAGCCCCTCAAGCTTTGAGATAAGGGGCACGCACTCGTTATGATCGGCCGCGTTCATCCCTCCCCAATAGTTGCTCTCGGTGTGGCTGCGTATCGGATCCACACACTCGAGTCCGATCTGCATCGGAAGGTGGTAGATGTTAAACGCGTTCTCCGGTCGGCACACCTCGTCGTGGTACTCAGCAAGGGTTAGCTCAAACGGCATCTTGTGTCTGTGAGCCTTGGGGAGATTACCGTCGATGCCGAGGCGTGGATCGATCGCGAGGATCTTGAGGGAGCGAATCGCGGCCCTCAACTTGGTAAGCTGCGTCGCGTTTTCGGGTTGAAGGATGGCGACGAGATCGGCTTCAGTTAAGTGGTAGTAGGGGAGGGAAACCTCCGTTGATCCCTCCCCAAGTGAGAGGTTCTCGCCGAAGTGTAGGTGACGAACAGGGCCGGAGAGCGCTCGATATTCCCCTGAAGGATCGATGAGAATCGCCTTGCCGCGAAGGCGTGCGCACTCCTCCATAAGTCGCGCGAGCGACCAGCTCTTTCCAGACCCCGAGGTGCCGAGGACCGCGCAGTGTCTCCCAAGGAGTTTTTCGGGCGAGAACGCGAGGGGATGAGCGGGGCAGTGTTGGGAGGAACCGAGATCAACAGCCACATGATGAGTGAGATCCTCGAAGAGAGATCTCCGCGCCTCCAAGTGCGCCTTAACGACGGCGACAGATGGACGATAGGTGAGCGAGTTGGGAAGTGGTAGGCGGGACACCCCTTGCGTCAGATTGAGGGTGGAGAGGTCTACGGTCGCGAGGAGCGCAAGGGATGCCTGCGTCCATTGGTCTCTTGTCTCTAGGTGGAGGACCTCCGAGAGGAAGAGGGTGGGGCCCGAGAGGATCGCCAGAAGATCGCCGACGCGAATCGGTGATGAGAGGTCTTTTACGACGGAGATGGTCGCAATTGTTCCTCCAACCTGGGTGACGGTGCCGATGACCTCGCCAGCTACAAGAGCGCTCTCCCCCTGTGCTGGCTCGGCCGATGGTAATTGCGTTTGGTTGTTTGATTGTTCGTTCAACATCTGTCTAGCTCGCCTCTTCGTCGAGAGTACCGGGACGGTCGCCATTATTGCCCTTACGGCATTCCTAGTCATAAATTTTTGCTGGCAGGGCTAAGCGACTGAAAACATGCAGTTTATGTGGGTGTTTCTCGGACCGCGAGACGCCTGAGAGCGATCGGATTGCGAATGGCTGCTTTTACTCGCCAGTCGACGTTAAGGTGTTTCCCCAGAGCCCCTGGTCAGGTACATTTCTTATATCTCCAACGGGTTGCCCTGGATGCGGCGTGGCCGCTTACCACTCATGAACGAGTTCGTGTTACCCCAACTCCTTACGGTGTGTGAGGTGGTGATGGCGTACGGGCAGCTTCACGTTTTTTGTGTAGGGGGAACTTTCCCCGGTAGGAAGAGGATATGAGTCTGATTCGTGATTTTTATGGGTCGACGGTCGGCAAGAAGGTTGCCATGGCCGTCAGTGGCCTCGTGCTCGTGCTGTTCGTCATCGGTCATATGGCAGGCAATTTAAAGATATTTGCCGGCATCGATCCCTCGACAGGCGATTACAAGATCGACGATTACGGGGTGTTTCTTCGCACGATGGGCGCTGAGATGTTCGGTAAGGAGGGTGTACTCTGGATAGTGCGCGTCGTCCTCCTTGCTGCCGTCGTTATTCATGCGATGAGCGGTATTCAACTCGCTCGGCTCAACCGTAAGGCTAAGCCTCAAGGATATCAGGTTCGGTCGTATCGCTCCGCGAACGCGGCCTCTCGCACGATGCTCTACGGAGGTCTATTTTTGATCGTGTTTATCACCTTTCATATTTTGCACTTCACGACCGGCACGCTGCACTTCAGTGGGTTCGTGCATGGGCAGGTATACGCGAACGTGTTCGCCGCCTTCCAGAACTTCATGACCGCGGGCTTTTACGTTGTGGCGATGGCGCTCTTGGGTCTCCATCTCTACCACGGCACATGGAGTATGTTCCAAACGTTGGGCGTTGATGCCCCTCGGTGGAACAATGGGATTAGAGCCGCGGCCAAGGTGGTCGCTGTGACGATGTTTGTAGGCTTCTCCGCGGTTCCGGTTTCTATCGCGGTCGGCGCTTTGCCGGCACCGGTTGAGACCCGCGCACCAGCCACTCATTAGTATTTTCCTTGTGGAGCGAACGTATGCAACTAGAACTTAATTCGAAGATTCCAGATGGTCCACTTGAGCAGAAGTGGCAGAAGCACAAGGCTTCGATCAAGCTCGTCAATCCAGCTAATAAACGAAAATACACCATTATCGTTGTGGGAACCGGTCTCGCGGGAGCTTCCGCCGCCGCCTCGTTCGGTGAGCTTGGATACCGTGTGAAGGCCTTCTGCTTTCAGGATTCCCCCCGTCGAGCGCACAGCATCGCGGCGCAGGGTGGTATCAACGCGGCGAAGAACTACCAGAACGATGGAGATAGCGTCCATCGGTTGTTCTACGACACGATTAAGGGTGGAGACTTCCGCGCTCGTGAGGCGAACGTACACCGCCTCGCCGAGTTGAGTGTGAACATCATCGACCAGTGCGTGGCGCAGGGTGTTCCGTTCGCTCGTGAGTACAGCGGGCTTCTCTCGAATCGCTCGTTCGGTGGCGCGCAGGTGTCTCGAACCTTCTACGCGAAGGGCCAGACCGGACAGCAACTCCTGCTTGGAGCGTACTCCGCCTTGAATCGTCAGATTCACGAGGGAGCGGTAGAGATGACCCCCTCCACAGAGATGCTCGATCTGGTCATCGCTGATGGGAAGTGTAAGGGGATCATCACGAGAAACCTTCGCACCGGAAAAATAGAAACTCACCTGGCTGACGCGGTAGTGTTGGCGACCGGAGGCTACTCGAACGTTTTCTACCTCTCCACGAACGCGATGGGGTGTAATGTGACCTCTATTTGGCGGGCGTACCGTCACGGCGCCGGTATGGCGAATCCTTGTTTCACACAGATTCATCCGACCAGTATTCCGGTTTCGGGTGAGCATCA
>JAULVA010000210.1:6762-7118 GCA_032111275.1 Bdellovibrionota bacterium | reverse complement strand
CTACTTGGAGCGGCGGTATCCGAGCTTCGGAAATCTTTCGCCCCGTGATATCGCGTCACGCGCCGCAAAGGAGCGGTGCGACGCTGGGTACGGCGTTGGGCCTATGGGCCTGGGCGTTTATCTCGATTTCGCTGACGCGATTAAGCGACTCGGTCGGGATGCGATCGAGGCTCGGTACGGAAACCTATTCGACATGTACGCGAATATCTCGGGAGAGAATCCGTACGAGACCCCGATGCGAATCTATCCAGCGCCGCACTACACGATGGGTGGTTTGTGGGTTGACTATAACCTGATGACGACTATCCCTGGGCTCTTCGCCGCGGGTGAGGCTAACTTCTCCGATCACGGAGCTA
>JAULVA010000210.1:0-6748 GCA_032111275.1 Bdellovibrionota bacterium | reverse complement strand
CCGTACACGATCGGAGACTATCTCACTGGCGTGAAGCCTGGTTCGCTCGCAATCGACGCGCCAGAGGTGAAGGCCGCTCAAGATCGAGTGAACGCGCGATTGAACGCATTCCTCTCTATGAAGGGGACGAAACCGGTCGATCACTACCACCGACTCCTTGGTCGTGTGATGTGGGACAAGTGCGGCATGTCCAGAACCGCCGAGGGCCTCAAAGAGGCTATCACGCGAATTGGAGAGCTTCGTGAGGAGTTCTATAAGAACGCCTATGTTGGTGGAAGTGGTGAAGAGCTCAACCAGGAGCTTGAGAAGGCTGGTCGTGTAGCTGACTTCTTTGAATTCGCGGAGCTCATGTGCATCGATGCGCTTGACCGTAATGAGTCATGTGGTGGTCACTTCCGCGAGGAGTACCAGACCGAGGACGGAGAGGCGAAGCGTGACGACCAGAGCTACTGCTACTCGGCGGTATGGAGTCAGAAAGAGGGTGGAGGGCACGAACTCACGAAGGAGCCGCTCGAGTTCCAAAACGTGCATTTGGCTACCCGTAGTTACAAGTAGGAGTTGAGTTATGAATCTTACATTATTCGTTTGGCGCCAGAAGAACGGTAGCTCGAAGGGATCCTTCGAGCGTCATGAGTTGAAGGGGGTGAGTGAGGATTCCTCGTTCCTCGAGATGCTCGATATGTTGAATGAACAGCTGGTTGGCGGCGGAAACGCTCCGGTGGCGTTCGAGCACGATTGCCGAGAGGGAATCTGTGGTTCCTGTTCGATGACGATCAACGGACGGGCGCATGGACCGAAGAAGCTCACCACGGCGTGCCAGCTTCACATGCGCACCTTCAAGGACGGTGACACGATCTACATCGAGCCGTTCCGCGCGAACGCGTTTCCTGTGGTCAAAGACCTCGTGGTGGATCGAGCGGCGTTCGATCGTATTCAACAGGCGGGCGGGTATGTGTCGGTAAATACCGGCGCTGCTCCTGAAGCGAACTCTATCGCGATTGAGAAGGACCACTCAGATGAGGCGTTCGATGCCGCCGCGTGTATCGGGTGTGGCGCCTGTGTCGCCGCGTGTCCTAACGGTTCGGCTATGCTCTTCACCGCCGCGAAGGTCTCCCATCTCGGGCTCCTTCCTCAAGGGCAACCTGAGCGTACGTCGCGCGTACTCTCGATGGTGAAGCAGATGGACGCGGAGATGTTTGGCAGCTGTACCAACCACGGCGAGTGCCAGGAGGCTTGCCCTAAGGGTATTAGTATCAAGTACATCACCCGGCTTAACCGCGACTTTATCATGGGCAACTTCCGCATGGCGGCCAGCATTAGGGGCAAGATGCGGGCGCAATAGCTCCCACATTGGGGGTCGGTCGATAGTTCAAAGGAATTCTATGCGCCTCTCGTATCTGTTATCCGTAGCGACCATCGCTCTCTCGTTTCTCGGTTGCTCCTTCGCGACCACTACGCGCGCGCCAATGGTCGATACCGTGCCGATCGGAGCCTGTAATCCCTTTCCGTGCGCGAAGGTGACGATAGCAACCCTTCCCGAGCTCCCCGGTTCATTTACGAGTGAGGCTCGAGCCGCGATTCGAGAGCGCGTTGACCGCGTGCTCTACGCGCCTCTCGACGATGGTCAAGGTGAGATCTCTCGCGACCGTTTTCTTGAGAGCGTGAAGGTTCAGTATGAGGACTATCTTGAGGTGAAGGATCCGGACACGGTAGTCGATTGGCAGGTCGCTCGCTCGGCCTTTATCATCTACGCCAACGACGATGTGGCGAGCGTTGTCGTAAAAAATGATGGGTTTCTAGGTGGTGCTCACGGATTTAGCGATGAGCAGATCTTTGTGTTTGATGGAAGGACCGGAAAGGTTCTGACCTGGGACGACATCCTCTCTCCGGACTCCAAGTCGATCTTCCTCAAGGCTGCCGAGGCGGAGTTTCGACGGGCTCGGGATATAAAGCCGATGGAGACACTGGGAGAGGCCGGATTCACTTTCGAGAACGACACCTTCACGTTGTCGCAGAATTTCGCGCTGACCGATAGGGGAATCAGCTTGCACTATAACCCCTACGAGGTAGGGCCGTACGTTATGGGAGCGACCGATTTTGTTGTTCCTCTCGATGTCGTTGGTCCGGCGTTGAACACAAGCGTCATTAACGTCGCTCACCTAGCCCCTCAAGGTCGATCGCTCTAGAGGTTGATGATGTTTATCGCTCGTGGCCAACCAGCGCTCGTATTAGCCCCGATGGATGGGGTGACGGACGCGCTCATGCGTCGGTTGTTGACGAGAAGGATGCCGCTTTCATACTGCGTTACGGAGTTCATCCGAGTGTCGGGGCTCGTGCCGCCCGATAAAACCTTTCTGCTCGATGTGCCGGAGCTTCGGCATAATTCTCGTACCGAGTCAGGCGCAGCGGTGCAGGTTCAGCTTCTCGGTGGCGATCCGGATCGGTTAGCGCAGTCGGCTCAGCGGGCTGTCGCCCTTGGCGCTCAAGGGATCGATCTCAACTTTGGGTGCCCCGCTCCTACGGTAAACAAACATGACGGCGGCGCGACGTTGCTTAAATTTCCCGAGCGAGTCGAGAAGATCGTCGGGGCTGTTCGCTCCGCGGTTTCCACTGACCTGCCGGTATCCGCCAAGCTCAGGCTTGGATGGGACGATCCCCGGGCGATTCATAGCAACGCCGAGCGGGCAGCTCGGGGCGGGGCCTCATGGATCACGATTCACGGTCGCACCAAGATGCAGGGTTACACGCCACCTGCCTACTGGGAGCCGATCGGTGAGGTGCGCCGCGCGCTCGATATTCCGGTAGTGGCGAACGGAGAGATATGGTCGGTCGACGATCTGAAGCGGTGCCAGGATCAGAGCGGGTGCGAGCACTTCATGATCGGACGTGGCGCGCTCGCGGAGCCGGGATTGGTATCCAGCCTAGCTGTCTCGCTCGGTATACTGGTACGCGAGGATGATCTCGCTTTGTGCGGAGGATACGCCGAAGCGTGGCGCCCACTCCTACATGAGCTTATCGAATTGTCGCGCACTGAGGAAGAGACCGAGCGGCGAACCATCTCCCGCGTGAAGCAGTGGCTGAACTACGCTCGACACAAGGGCGCTGTGCGGTGGTTCGATTCACTGAAGCGGCTTGAGAGCCTGGAGGCTATAGTCGGACACCTCGATGAGCTGGTCACGGCTGAGCGCTCCGGTCCTGAGAGGAGAGCGGCGTAATGGAGCAGCTGTTGAAGGTTGTTCGAAAGCTCGCGCCTCCCGCGGTCTGGTCAGCTGGCGTTGAGCTCTCTCGCAATTCCGAGTTTCAAGAGGTTCCATCTGGAGTGAGTGACGAGCGAATCTTTCGCCTTGTTCAGCGTCCCCGCGATCCGGTCTATTCAATAACGCTCTCCGTAGAGAACGAGTCATGGCAGTGCGATTGTCCGTGTGAGGACGATCCGTGCCGTCATGTCATCGCCGCCATTATCGCTGTGCGCCAGGATCGGGCCTCTCAAGGGCCGATAAAGCGTGGCGGCGGGATCGCTGGAACGGTAGCGCACACCTTTACTCGAACTCATGGACGTCTCTCGTTTGGGCGTTCGATCGTGTGGGATGACGCTCGACGGGAAGTTGTTGGTAGTCTCTCCGCCGCGATGCGCGCACTCCCGCCGGGCTCTCCGGGCGTTGTGCTTACGAAAGAGGAGGAGCAGGTCGATCATGTGCTCCCCTCGCAGAAGTCGGGCGTTCTCGATCCGAAGACGATGCGGATGTTGTTGGCAGTTCTCTCCAGGCTTCCGCAGGTCGAGCTCGATGGCACGCCGATTCAGGTCTCCTCGTCGCCCCTCCCGTGCGCGCTTGAGGTTGTGGATGACCCTGAGGGGTTTCGTGTGCGCGTTGAGCGAGACGCGGAGGTTGCCGAGGCTTTCGAGAACGGGGCGGCTCTTCGCGGCGGTCGCCTCTGCGCGGTGGCGGATTCGGCACTTAACGCTGATGAATGGCGGGCGTTTCGCGATGATGGACGGGTTTATAGTCACCGAGAGTCCGTGGAGCTTGTGTCGGTGGTTGTGCCGAGCCTTGAGGGGCGAATACCGGTCAGTATCAAAAGTTCTAAGCTTCCTCGGGGTGTTCGGGTTCCTCCGCGTGTAGTAATCGAGACGATCGGCGATCCGCAGGGAGACACCCTCACGGCGATTCCTCATCTGGTGTATGGCGAGCCTCCATTCGCGGAGGTGCGGGGTGAGCGGCTTGAGCTGCGAGGGGGAGGTACCGTGCCTATTCGCGATCGAATGGAGGAGTCCCGTCTCGTTCGAGATCTCCAGACCCGACTCTTCCTCCGCTTGCATGAGGCTAAGGTCTTTACCGGAGAGGGGGCTCTCAGTTTCGTTCGCCAGTTGAAAGGGTGGGAGACGAGTGGCGAGGGCCGAGCGCTCTTCACATCGGCCGTTGGTCTTCAGCCCCGCATTCAGGGCGATGATGGTGGTCTCGCCCTTGTGTTTGAGACGAGTGATGGACGGCGGGCGTCACCTGACGCGGTGTCTCGGGCATGGCGCGGGAGTGGAGCGTTCGTGCAACTTGATGGGGGTGGTTGGGGCGAGTTGCCACGGGCGTGGCTTGACGCGCACCGAGCGGCCGCGATGCGCTTGTTGGACGGAAAGGATACGAGCGACGCGGATGCGGCGGCACAGCGGTTCGCTGATATCGATGAGATCTGTGAGTCGCTCAACCTTCCGTATCCAACATATTTCGATCGGCTTAAAGGGGCGCTTCGAGATCTCTCCTCGCTTCCTGAAGCTCCTCTGCCCGACGACCTCGTTGCCGATCTCCGACCGTATCAACGGGCGGGGGTAAACTGGCTCGCCTTTTTGCGGGAGCATTCGTTCGGCGCTCTGTTAGCCGATGACATGGGGCTAGGTAAGACCCTTCAAGCGATGTGTGTCATGCGGGGCCGCACCCTGGTGGTAGCCCCGACCTCAGTGTTGTTCGCGTGGGAGGAGCAGCCGGCAAAGTTTAGGCCCGGTCTCAAGGTGTGTCGGTATCACGGGTCAGCTCGTCGCCTCGACCTCTCCGCGGATCTGGTGATAACGACCTACGCGCTCTTGCGCATGGATATCGATGCGCTTGCTGAGGTGACGTGGGACACGGTCGTACTCGACGAATCTCAGACGATTAAGAATCCTGATAGTCAGGTAGCTCGCGCCGCGTATCGCCTTAAGGGAGCATTTAAGGTGACCCTGAGCGGTACCCCTGTCGAGAACTCCCTCGGTGATCTGTGGAGCCAGCTCCACTTTCTCAATCCCGGTCTTCTCGGTAGCCGCTCAGAGTTTGAGCAGATTTTCGGTGAGAAGATTAGAGGTGGAGACGCTCAGGCCGCGCAGCTTCTTCGGAAGAGGATCGCTCCCTTTATGATGCGGCGTCTGAAGCGAGATGTCGCTCGTGAGCTTCCACCGAAGACTGAGGTTGTTCTGGAGTGTGAGCTCGACGAGGATGAGCGGCTCGTTTACGATGGTGTTCTCGCCGCCTCGCGGGGAGACGTCATGCGCAATCTCGCCGAACGCTCCGATCTTTTGTCGGTGCTTGAGGTACTCCTCCGACTCCGCCAGGCATGTTGCCATATAGGACTGCTCCCGGGACATCACGCTTCATCGTCGAGTAAGGTTCGTCTCCTCCTCGATTCGTTGGAGCGGTCGATTGAGCAGGGGCATCGCGCGCTCGTCTTCTCGCAGTGGACCTCGCTCCTCGATCTCGTTCAGCCCGCCCTTGCCGAGAGAGGCGTGTCCCACGGGCGTATCGATGGCGCTACCGTTGACCGAGAGGGAGTCGTCAGAGATTTTCAACGGGTGGATGGTCCGAGCGTTCTCCTTTTGTCACTCAAGGCGGGAGGAGTTGGTCTTAATTTGACGGCCGCAGACCACGTGTACATCCTCGATCCGTGGTGGAACCCCGCCGTAGAGGACCAGGCAGCCGACCGAGCCTACCGGATCGGCCAGGAGAATCCGGTCTTGGTTCACCGACTGGTTGCCCGCGACACCATCGAGGAGCGGGTGGTGGCGCTTCAGTCCCATAAGCGTGAGCTTCTCGGTGCGGCCGTCGGGGAGGGGCAAGTCGCTGGACTTACGCAACAAGACATTCTCGACCTTCTCGCCTAAAAAGCCGGTAAGGTATTAGAAACCCTAGGACAAATACCCGTCACTTTCCCTGAAGTAAAAGCTCGAGTCCGGCGGATAAGGGGTTGTGGGAAACCAATCAGCTACAAGTCCGGCCTCTCGCGGCCGCATAATCAAAAAAGGGGGCGTGACACCGTCAGAGCGTCGACCTGTTCCTGTAGCTCAAAGCACACAGCGAGTTACGAAGGCCGCTGAAGCGCCACGACCCACCGGGTTTCAAGGTCGCCTGCGAGAGGGGGTGCTTATTTTCGTGGCGATTCCGTTGGTATTCGCGGCGAGCGCTGGGTTTATGTGGTCTCGTCCCCTGGAGACGCAAGTCGCCGAGCTGACCAAGCAGGTGGAGGCGTTGACGCCACCGAAGCCTGACCCGGACCCGATGGACAAGGTGGCCCCCGAGGTCAAGGCGCGGCTGGAGGAATTGGAAAAGGCCCACAAGGCAGCCGAGGCAGAGGTAGCGAAGCTGCGTGACGAGAAGGCGACAGAGGAAGCCGTGGCGATGGTGAAGGGCCTGGCGTTCCTGCCCGGTGTGACGGTGGAGAACACCGCCCCGATTGTCAAGGCGCTGCGTACCAAGGACGCCGAGCTGGCCAAGCAGGTGGAGAAGGTGCT
>JAULVA010000209.1:16937-17304 GCA_032111275.1 Bdellovibrionota bacterium | reverse complement strand
CAGCACGTGAAAATCGAATATGAACGCAACCTCCACTTTCTCGCTACGGGTAGGTTTTGCCTCGCTCCCTTAGAGACCTCGATGATGATCATTAAGAACTTTATAAAGCTCCCCGTAGTCGACCGGCTTCCCTAAAACGATAACTCGCGAGTGGATCTCCTCACCTAAAACTGACGCTAAACGATCAAGTCCCTCTCGCGCCTCATCCTCTTTTGCTGTAATCACCGCAAAAAACATTCGGGCAGCCCAATCACGATCGAGTTTGACGATCTCCGCAATGACGTCAACGCCGAAAGTATCACCGTTCATGTTGTTGTCGGTCAGGAGGGCCGTGGCTCGGTTCCCCACTCCCCATTTCGCAATCTCA
>JAULVA010000209.1:15636-16927 GCA_032111275.1 Bdellovibrionota bacterium | reverse complement strand
TGGGTAAGAGCATACGCTTGGGACTGAGACGCGTCGAACTGCCTACACCAGCGGCATACTAACGTCTCCGTAATCTTTGCCAGGGCCGGGATATCGTCAACAATACAGATAACAGGAGGGACTCGGGTTAGAGACACCCCATCAAGAGACTGTGGATTCAATGAGCTTGGTGAATTGTGCGCTGTGTGGACCATACTTCCCCCTCCATGAAGACTTGATATGACCGATACGTGAGACACCGTGCGCTATCCGCTCCCGCCGATAGCATCCTGGATATCCAGAAAACCCGGATGTCGAATTCCTTCGCCCAACAAAGTTTTACGATAGAGCTTCAAGGTCTGAATCTGTCCACCTAACTTCAACCCCTTACCTCCTCACGTTCAGGTAACAGATACCCCTCGTTTCCTTTTTTCTTCCTTTTCTCGGCGCCCCCTAACGATTCCAGAGATATATCCACCCCACCTATTGAGCGCCGCATCCTAACTAAGCGCTCTAACTGCGCCGACTAACTTAGAAATTGCCCCCTAACGAGAGGAGCGAACTGTGGATAACGGATAGCTTGATTCGATGAGAGTGCTTCGTTGTGTCGCACTGCTACTGTGTATGCTCTGCGCTCTCCTCACGGCGCAACGGGGAGAGTGTACCGATGTCACGGTATCATCGATCGTTGTTGGCACTCCGAATCAGGGAAGTGGTGACGTCTCCATCACCTTCGACATCGCGTGGACCCACTCATGGAGAACTTCTTCAGCACCCTACAACTAGGACGCGGCGTGGGTGTTTGCTAAGTACCGAGTAGATGGCGGAGCATGGAATCACGCTCGCTTAAACGAGACCGGACACTCAGTTCCCTCACACGCGGCGCTCACGATAGGACTCGCGGACACGAATAGCTCCTTCGACATTACAAACAATCCAGCGGTCGGCGCCTTTATCTTTCGGCGCGCCAACGGGAGTGGTGACTTCTCAGCGACAGGGGTATCGCTGAGCTGGAACTACGCGGCGAACGGGGTCACCGTAACCGACAACGTTGAGGTGCAGGTGTACGCCGTTGAGATGGTGTACGTACCGCAGGCACCGTTTTACGCGGGGGACAACGACACCTCATCAGCGTCGTTTAAGCAGGGAAGCTCAGATAGCGACCCGTGGTTTATCGATCGAGAGGATTCCTTCACAACCACCAACTCCTCTGGAAACGGGTCAAGCAACGGACAAACGGACCAGCTCTTCTACAATCCAACCACAACCGATGGTGATGGAGATGGTACCGTGTACACCCTTCCGTCGGCAT
>JAULVA010000209.1:14616-15626 GCA_032111275.1 Bdellovibrionota bacterium | reverse complement strand
ATTCCCCAAAGGCTTCGACCCCTACTACGTCATGAAGGGGCACATCAGCCAGGGTCAGTGGGTGAGCTTCTTTAACACCCTCTCTACTACTCAAAAAGCGACCAGGGATATCACCGTCGACAAGGGAGACTCCATCTCCTATCGAAACAACGTGAGCTACACGATCGGCAACGCCGCACTTCCGGATCAAGGGGGTGGCGCTACCTACGGCTACGTTGGCATGAGTTATCTCAGTTGGGGAGATGTCGCGGCGTTCCTCGATTGGGCAGCGCTTCGTCCGATGAGCGAGCTCGAATTTGAAAAGGTGGCTCGTGGAGCGCTGACACCCGTATCGGGTGAGTACGTGTGGGGAAGTACCTCAGCGACGCAAGCGACCTCGATTACCAACAGCGCACTGGGAACCGAGCGCGCGCAGAGTGGCTCCCGGATCGCGTACGGCAATCACGCCTCAGTGCAGGGTCCCCTTCGGACGGGGAGTTTCGGGTACAGCGCAACCTCTCGTGAGGAGGCTGGCGCTGGATTCTACGGCGCGATGGATCTCTCGGGAAGTTTGTGGGACCGCGTCGTCACCGTGGGGAATGCGACGGGACGAGCCTTTAACGGCGCCCTGCACGGCGATGGAGTCTTGAACGTCAGTGGTAACGCGAACACCTCCGGGTGGCCCGCCGCCAACGCGGAGGGAGCGGGGTTTCGTGGTGGTAGTTGGTACGACTCCCTCCCCCTTGCGCGTTTGTCCGACCGTAGCCGTGCCGCCGCAATCGATTCCACTCGCGCTAATACCTTCGGTGGACGTGGTGTTCGCTCGGCGTTCGGAGCGAGTATTCCGGCCGCGACCCCAAGTGCCACTCCGACGATTACGCCAACCCCGACACCAACAACCACGCCGACTGAGACTCCGACGGTGACGCCAACCGTTACACCAACGGACACACCAACGAGCACACCAACAGAGACGCCAACAACCACACCAACCGATACCCCAACGGCGACACCAACCATTACTCCGACGG
>JAULVA010000209.1:10175-14606 GCA_032111275.1 Bdellovibrionota bacterium | reverse complement strand
TATTCGGCATCCTTTCGAAAAACACTCAGGGGGAGACTTTCCACGAGGGATTGATAGTGCGCTTCCGACGCACGCAGGGCCTGCTTGGCGGCGAAGCCATCCGTCACATCCCAGAAGAGGACTTGCACGCCGACGATTTCGCCAACAAGCACCGTAACCAACACCCCAACGAACACTCCAACTGAGACACCGACTGATACTCAAACGGATACACCGACGGTTACGCCGACTGATACGCCAACAGACACTCCAACAGACACACCGACAAGCACTCCAACCCTCACCCCAACGTCCACACCGACCGACACTCCGACCGTGACGCCAACTATCACACCAACGGCGACACCAACCGATACGCCGACCGTAACTCCAACTAGTACCCCTACCCGTACACCGACAACAACGCCAACGGTTACGCCAACCAACACACCGGAGGCGACGTCAACACCGACCAGCACTCCTACCGCAACACCGACACCGGATACCGTGCCACCATCGATACCGATCCTCACGCTCTCAACACCGGCAGCATCTCCAGGTAATGTCGCTGCACCTACCTTCCTCGTGACCCTAACCGGAAACGATTCCTTTATTACCGGTGACACAATCGCGCTGCACGAGGGAGCGGGATGTACGGGTAGCGCTGTTGGAACGAATGCTTCGCCAGGCACCGGTACAAGCGCCACTGTCACGCGCGCCACCGCGCAGAGTGAAGGAATAACCGAATATTCAATTCGAGCAACCGACGCAGCTGGCAACTTCTCATGCTCCTCAGCGACCCTCTCCTACACCGTCGACTCAACCGCTCCCGCAGTGGTCGTATCGAGTCCTTCGGGAGGAGCGAGCTTCCTTACAGCTTCTCAGACCTACACAGGCACCTGCGAAGCGGGACTCTCCGTATCGATCACCTACGGCGCTAACATAACTGGAGCGGCTACCACAACCTGCACCTCCGGAACCTTCGCGGTCAACATTACGATCTCCGGACAGAACGGCACACGAGACGTGACCTTTGCGCAGACTGATGCTGCCGGAAACACGGGTACAATCACCCGACAGGTCAACTGGAACGGCGCGCAGAGCTTCTGCCCAGATAACTACGTACTCGTTCCCGCCAACGCCGCTATGGGGGTTTCAACCGAGTTCTGTGTGGCGAAGTATGAGATGAAAGCGGTGGACCTGAATCCGGCGACAAGCTCTCTTGCGCCGCTCATCACCACCTCAACTAACGACGGACTTTCGACGCCTCCGTTCCCAGCGTCCAGGTTTGATGGAATACCGTGGGTGAGTATTACACGTAACAACGCGGTCGCTGAATGCGCGTCGCTTGGAGCGAACTACTCGCTTATCTCCAATGCGCAGTGGCAGGCGATCGCCCGGAGCATCGAGGCTACGGCGAGCAATCAAGGCACGGGGACAAACGCTAATCGAATCAATCGAGGTCATTCGGATAACTCCCCAGCCTCGGGCTTAGCGGCGTCTCCCGATGATACCGACCCATGTTTTGGAACTAGCAATACGGCGAATTGCGCCACCACCTCTCACGCGGACTGGCTGCAAAAACGAACGCATACCCTCTCAAATGGAGCGGTTATATGGGATATCGGGGGGAACTTCTGGGAATGGGTGTCGACCGATCGCTCGGCTATCGTAAGTGGAACGGACCTTACTGGGGCAGGCTGGGATGGGACCGGATATTCATCGAGCGCCTACAACACGACCTTCGGCGGGGTCTTGTATCGAAACCGCTTTGGACCAGCTAATAGCACGTGGAATCATACAAATAACAGCATCGGTAACTTCCATGGCGGAACCTCAGGGGCGATTTTTCGGGGAGCTCAAGTAGCCGACTTGGCAAACACAGGCATTTATGCCACTGCGCTGAGTCTGAATTCGACGACGGCGAACGCAGCTATAACTTTCCGCTGCGTCTACGCCCCTCCAGCGTTCAGTGCGGCCGACACGACAGCTACGCAGATCTCGTCACTTACCACAGATCTGCCCCTTGTCTCTGGAGTGCAAACAGCACAGATTCGCAATAACGCAAACTGGGATCTCACCTGGAGCCTTTCTGACAACGTGGCGTCATCCTCGAATATCTTTGTTCGGGTCTACAGAACGGTCTCGGCTTCCTCGACGACCTTCCCGAACCCTGAGAGCGCTACCGTCTACCGCTCCGGATGGGGACTCACCGCACTCGTTGATGAGAACGCGAGCTCTTCGTTTAACCAATACGTGAACTATGTCGTCATGGCTCAGGATCCGAGCGGCAATCAGACGCAGTCAACGATTTCGATTCTGAACATCACTTCATGTCCAACTGGATACGTTGGCGTGCCACCAAATACCTCCATGGGAGTTAACGGAGAATTCTGCGTCGCTAAGTATGAGATGAAATCTGTGGATAGAAACCCAGCATCCGATCCCCTCGCTGGCGGGTCGACAACCTCCGCAAGCAACGGACTCGCCACCAGTCCGTTCCCGGCATCCCGCGCCGACTATACACCGTGGGTAAGTATCACCCGAGACAACGCGGCGCTTGAGTGCGCGTCGCTTGGCACCGGGTATGCTCTGATATCAAACGCTCAATGGCAAACTATCGCGCGAGATATCGAGGCGACGGTGAGTAACCAAGGAACGGGCTCTAACGCTAATCGTATCAATCGAGGGCATAGCGATAACTCTCCAGCGGCGCCACAAGCCGCGACGACGGACGACTCGAATCCCTGCTTTGCTACCGGCAATACGGCGAACTGCTCGGATACGACGCACTCCGACTGGCTGCAGAAACGAACCCATTCCCTCTCTAATGGCGCTATCATCTGGGATATCGCAGGTAATGTGTGGGACTTTACGTCTACCGATCGCTCATCAATCGTTAATTCAACGGACCTCACCTCGGGCGCATGGTCAGGCACAACCGGCTACTCCGCAGCTTCGTTCGATACCGCCTTCGGTGGAGTCTCCTACCGCAATCGATTTGGACCATCGAACAACACATGGAATCATACTACCAACAGCATAGGTAATTTCTTTGGAGGTACGGCTGGGGCCATCATCCGCGGAGGATCTGGGAATCTAACACATACCGGGATTTACTCAGCCTATTTAAGCTATAGTACAACAACCAGCAACGGAACCACCGTCGGCTTCCGCTGCGTCTACATGCCTCAAGTGCCTCTGCCACCTGCGCTCTCCGGCACGACTCCAACCAACGACACCACCCCAACCTGGTCGTGGGTGTCTGGTGGAGGTACAGGAAAGGGCACCTTCAGATATCGCCTCAATAACTCCGACATGAGTTCAGGAACAACAACTACTACCTCGCTCTCATTCACTCCGGATAGCGCGCTCGCTGATAGTAGCTATACCCTGTACGTTCAGGAGCGAGACGCCGCAGGCGCCTGGTCGGTCGCAGGTTCTCTTACCTTGGTAGTCGACACGGTTCCACCGAACGTGCCATCGGTAACAAGCGCCAGCGCTACCTCCACGAGCCGTCGCCCGGTGTGGACATGGACATCGGGTGGAAACGCGGGGAACGGAACGTATCGTTACAAGCTCGATGACTCAGACCTCACCGCGGGAGCAACAACAACGACCTCACTCTCGTACACTCCAGCCTCAGATCTCCAGTACGGCAACCACATCCTCTACGTGCAGGAGCGTGATGACGCTGGCAACTGGTCTAGTGCGGGATCGTTTACGGTGTTGGTGGACGCCTACACGGTCGACGGGAGCGGGACAACCATAACGACCTCAGCGCTATCAGGCGGCATCTTCCCGTCGAACAATGTGTACGTGCAAAATAGTGGCACGATCACTATCGACTCGGCGGTGCAAGCCACAGCGAATATTACCGTAGACAGTAGTGGTACCCTCAACATCAATCAGTCGACTACGCTTAGCAATCTTACGGTAAACTCCGGCAACGTGACCGCTGGCGCCTTCAGTAACGCGATTAACGGAAGCTCCTGGCTCACGCAGCCGGCTGCTGGCAATGGGAAGCTTATCTTGTCCGCAACGGGTGCGGTGCAGGTCGGGTCATCCGGGGCAATTCATATGGATGGGAAAGGTTTTAGCGGAGGCATCTCTACTCGCTTGCAGGGCGGTTCCATAAATGGGCCGGGGGGTAACTCCGGTGCCCCTAATGATGGAGGCGGTGGTGGTAGGGCGGGAAATAACAACGCAGTCCTTGGCTCCCCTGCTTCTTACGGAACGTTTGCTACTGCAAGTCGTGATGCGTCCCGCGGAAACCTCTACGGAGCAAGTGACTTTAGAACCGCTCTCCATCTCGGGTCAGGCGGCGGTATGGGCGGTAACGCGTTGACCTCCGGTGGAACGGGCGGAGGTGCGATCTATATCTCTACTCCATCACTCACCATCGCTAGCACCGGTAGAATTAGCGCGAGGGGCACTAACGGTGGTAGCAGC
>JAULVA010000209.1:1772-10165 GCA_032111275.1 Bdellovibrionota bacterium | reverse complement strand
AGCGGCGGAACCATAGTTCTGGACGTTTCGACTAACTTTTCAAATAGCGGCACGATATCAGTTACCGGAGGAACGGGAGCGGGTTACGGTCGAACGTGGATTACCCCTGCGCGCCTCATTGACGGTAGTAATAACCTTACAGTGAGCAACGTGGACTATCTTAATCTTGAACTGCCCTCCACGATGTCGGTTAACACCCTCTCTGTCACGGGCTCAGGAACGGCGGTTCTTCTCACCGGTCAGCCTGGATCTTCTATATCAACTG
This sequence comes from Bdellovibrionota bacterium, assembly GCA_032111275.1. Taxonomy (GTDB): domain Bacteria; phylum Bdellovibrionota_C; class UBA2361; order UBA2361; family OMII01; genus OMII01. The sequence goes on along the minus strand of JAULVA010000209.1, from coordinate 9,900 downwards.
TCCTCGTCACGAACTCCGCTACCCTATCCCTTGGTCAGCAATGGTCGTTCACAAACGTCTCCGTGGATACGGGAGGTACGTTAACGGCTAATCCCTTCCATAATAATTATAGTGGTACGAGCTGGCTCACACCCACGCCAGGACCAGGGAATGGACAACTTGTTATGGATGTGAGCGGCACGGTCACCGTTGGCGCCACGGGAACGATAACGATGAACGGGAACGGCTATCGCGGGTGGACCCTTCAGGGTGGGAGTCCAACAGGAGCAGGTACGTTCTCATCAGCAGCGAATGGTGGCGGAGGCGGCGTTAGCAATGGGACCAATTCAGCCAAGGGAGCAGGCGGTGGCTACGGAACTGCCGGTGCGGCCTCAGGAACCGGAGCTGCTGGAGGTGTCGCTTACGGTTCTACTGATTTCTGGACGATGCTCTACCTTGGATCAGCTGGTGGTGGTGGTCGTTTCTCATCGGGGGGACCGGGGGGCGGCGCCATTAAGATAACCGCGGGCACGATATTGATCGCGTCGGGCGGGACCATCTCCTCTCTTGGAGGGTCTTACTCAAGCAACGGTGGTACGGGATCCGGCGGCACCATCTTCTTAACAACTGCGAACTTCTCGAATAGTGGGCTCATCACCGTGCGCGGAGGAACCGGAGGTAGCGGCGGTCTGGGTGGCTCTGGTCGAGTGAAGATTGACTACACTACGTGTAGCGGGGGGACATGTATTCACGATGGCTCCGCGACATCAATAAGCTCCTACCTACCGGTATTTACCCAAGCGGGTTACTGCACGGACAACGGAAGTGGCGTTACGGCGCCAACCAGAAGGTATGAGTGTATCGCGGACGATTAACAAGAAATTTCCCCGTGATCATTCTGGCTCATTCCCTGGGTAAAGGGGGACTCACTTGCAATAAACGGGGATAAAGCTAGCGTCCCCTTTGGTCTATATGCGACCGGTATTCTAGAGTTTCCCTCCCTTTTGCCCCTCATAACCCCCTCAAATGATAACCCCGCGGTGATGGGCATCACCCTCGCTTGGATACAGAGGGGTCATACTATCCTTGCAGACTAGTTCCGAGAAAGAAGATAGAGGGAGGGAGCGCGATGGAAACAACGTGGATAGTCGTAGCGAGTCGAGATGAGGTGCGGATATTTAGTCGCGTTGGCCGCGCACACTTGAAACTGGAGCGGGATATAGGAAATCCGCTCGGAAGATTAAAGAATCAGGATCTTGTGAGCGACAAAGCTGGAGCCGCCGATGACAACCGATTTCGAGGCCGACCGGCGTACTCGACCGAGGAGTCCCCAAAGGAGCGCGCTCTCAAGGATTTCTATCGTGAGGTGTGCGATCTACTCGATCATGCGCTCTCCACCCATCAGTTCACCAGTCTGGTACTCATCGCCGAACCACGCCTCCTTGGCTACCTACGGGATATGGTGTCAAAAAATGTGGAGAGAGCGGTCTCTCAAACGATAGCGAAGGACCTCTCAGCGGAGCGGGACCTTGGGATTGAGTCTCGGCTTTAGGCGCTAAGCCCCGGGCCGTGGCGTGGTCAATTGCCTACGCTATCTCTCACACAAGATGTTCGAGAAGCGATCAGGCTTTTCGTTTCCGTTCGGCGACGTTCGCACGCGGTCGCATCCACCGCGTTATCTGATTGGCACCCTCCTCCGACGGACCGTTACAGGACTCGCTTAACTTCTCACCGCTACTACGAGCGATCAGACGGGATAAGCAGTTGCTCCGTGGTTAGGGAGAAGTGAACGAACACCTCTGAGATGGAAAGAGCGAGGGGCTATCCTGAGACGTACACCCGAGCCTCTAATCCATTCGAGACGACTTGGAGCCGTTTCATTCCCTCATGTGGCGAAAGGATACGGGGTCGATCTCGATCCGCTGAAAACAGCCAATGACTCGGATCGTCGCCGTACGCTTTCCAGAGACGGGAGAGAAGCTCGCCTCTGTACTCAAAGGTATCCTGATGCGAAAGCAGTTCTCCGGTGATGACCAAAATCCCTCGCTCAGCACACCGCGATTCGATGTGTCCGCGCATATGCTCAGAGGGGCGAAGAACCCACACAGCTCCCTTCTTGGGTAGAACTCGTTCCAACCATGCAAGGTACTCGGAGGCCATCCATCCTGAGTCGATAATGACGAGTCCCGAGCGTTCGCAGTTAGTCTCATCTTCGCCGAGAATTTCAAGCTCCTCATCCAAGACACCAAAGCTGGCTCCCTGCCACAGGAAATCGCCTCTCTCGGGAAACTGCACGGTTGCCGAACGGCACCAACTCTCAGGAAGAGGGCGAGCTTGAACCAGAAAGTTCCGATACTGGGCCTCCACGAATTCAAGTTGCATAGGACGTCCGAAATACATCTCAAGGATAACTCCAAGCTTTCCTAACTGGACCACGGAAAACGGATTTGATTCCTGCGTGTGATCCGACGGTAAAACGAGGGAGGAGTACATACGGTCGCCACGGGTACCCAGCTCCCTCTCTATCATGAGCCGATGGAGCGGAAGGACTACGGAATCGGAATTGAAGATCTCGTTTTCCTCCCCCGGAACGAATGCTGGTATAGATCGCCGTTGAGTCGTTACGTCAATCACCCTTGGCATCTGAAACCGGCAGGTGTTGATGTGACCAGCTGACTCTCGGTAGCTGCCCTCTTGATACTCCTGAAGAATAACTCCCATCTTCTCATCACCGGTGAATTCGATCCCCCGGCGATATTCTCGCGCAAGCGGCGATTCAGTAGAGACGTATACAGCCTTCACCGCTTCGCAATAGACCTCAAACGAGGCGTGCGGTGGGAGACGGAAGCTGGAATACACCCCTGCTCCAAGGTGTTCACCATCCTCGCTATGCACAGCGCTGCTCCGCACCATGACGCAGCGACCACCTATCCACTCATACGCGGCTCGTACCTCCTCTGACACGGATGGATCGTGCCGAGCCCGGTCGTAGACAGCCGCTGGAATGAGGGTAAAGTCCGGAACAAGATAGGACAAACCAGCGCGGTCAAGGAACGGGCGCAGGTCATCCACCCCCTCGGAGAGGGCACGCAGAAGCGCACCTTTAGCTCCATATATCTCTCTATCCCGGGCTATCTCATCCCACTCCGCGTGAGGAAGTTGGGTAAAGAGATCAAGAGCGAACGATCCTCCATCTATCGTGTTGGACAGCTCAACGAGATACCCACCCCCTCCGATAAAGTAGCGGGGGCCACGGTCATCGATTCCAGGAGATGCGCCATCAAGGAAAAAGGCACGTGAGCGAAAATCCTCCTCAGATATGCGGTGTTTTCCGTCCCGATCAAAGAAATAGAAATCACGAACGAGGCTTTCCCCCACGTGCCGGGCACCCTCAATGGCCACGCGCAAACCGTCAGAATCCCGTCGCTCGTGCGCGGCATGGATCGCGTCGACGCTCTCCTGCACTAACCGACGTAACGCTAGCTCAAGGATCGCGTAGGCGATCACCTTACTCACCTCGTGCGCCGTGCTGGATCCACTCGCGAGCCCCAAGCGCTCAATCTCCGCTTGGGTCGCTCCTTCGAACGCCGGTGTGAGCGCCGCCACAGCGCATCGCCTCAGTGTCTCAACAGGCTCCTCAGCCCACGAGGAGTCCCGTAGTCGATTCTCAACGGCATACCCAACACTATCAGTGTCCTCATAAGACTGCATGCAGTCGGCAACGAGCTGGGAGAGCTTGGACATCGCGAGATTATCGTGAGCTACAGTGGAGGATGCGATCATACGTGTTGAAACATACACCTTACGGACACGGCCCCGCAGTGTAGTCGAGGGACCACGAGCTTCCCACCCCTACCTCGATTTATTTTCAAATGCTGACTTAAAGATACAGGATCCGCCTCAGGGGATATCAGCGACTGGAGAGCGAGAAGACCCATAGGGCCCACTCAACCTCGTTACGCCAGCGTATGCTTCAAACGAGGAAGCCCAAGGATTCGCTCCGCGATGATGCCTCGCTGAATCTCTGAGGTTCCCGCCGCGATCGTTCTTCCCCGAGAGTAGAGGTATCGGTGAAGGTCAGGGCCGACCTCGGCGTCATGCTCGCCACGAGCGGCATCGGGACCGCAGAGTGAAACTGCGACCTTGCACAAGTGCTGAAAGGACTCACTCCACAAGAGCTTATCGAGTGACCCTTCAGGGCCCGGCGTCGCTCCCTGCGCGTAGGTCATAAGATGAGAATAGGCCAACGCTCGAGTGGCGCAGGCGTCGACGACACAACGAGCGAGGTCCGCTTTGACGGTCGCCGACGTTGATTCATCAACGCGCGCAAGCATCTCTCGTAGCGCCGTCTCAGATTGCAGCTGTCGAGCGAAGGTCAACACCACTCGCTCGAACATGAGGGTTGATATCGCTATCTTCCACCCATCCCCCTCCTTCCCAACGAGGCTCTCGGAAGGGACAAATACAGAGTCGAAGAACACCTCATTGAACTCTTTGTCACCACTGATCTGCTGAAGCGGTCGGGTCGTGATCCCTTTGGACTTCATGTCGACGAGTAGGTACGAGAGCCCCTCGTGCTTTCGTTGCGAATCACTCGTGCGACAGAGTACGAAGCAAAAGTCGGCGATGTGCGCGAAGCTGGTCCAGATCTTTTGCCCCGTCACGAGATATCCGCCCTCGGTGGGCACCGCGCGGCACCGAACGGCGGCGAGATCACTTCCCGCGCCCGGCTCTGAGAAGCCCTGACACCAGATATCATCACCGGAGAGAATCCGAGCGAGGAAGCGGGTCTTTTGCGCGTCGCTCCCGTGAGAGATAAGAACCGGCCCCACCATGGTGAGACCGAAGAGTCCGAGAACTTGAGGAGCGGAGACTCGAACGAGCTCCTCCTGAACGATAGCCTCCTCGACGAGGGTGAGTCCGCGACCGCCGTATTCCTCCGGCCAGTGGGTACCGAGCCATCCACCGCCAGCTAACGCGCGCTGCCACGCGCGACCAACCCGTTCGAAGGTCTCCAGCGATGTATCGTTTGTGGCGTGCGGTGGAGGGTTGTTCGCGAGCCACTCTCTGAAGCCCGCGCGAAACAGTTCACTCGATTCAGACAGCGATAATTTCAGCATGCCCGCCTCACAACCGTACTAGTCGTTAACCTTACGCGGAAGGGTCTCTGCCCCCTTTCATTCCGCACCGTGCTACAATTTACGCCACGAATCCTTCGTTGAGTTAATGAGCTGATCGGCTTCAGCAGGTCCCCATGTGCCGGCCTCGTATTCGTACACCGGTGGAGGATTGGAACTCTCCCACTCCTTAAAGATGGGCGAGAGAAGATCCCATGACTCCTCAATCTCGTCATTACGAGTAAAAAGGGTAGCGTCCCCTTTCATCACATCGAGAAGAAGTCGCTCGTACGCCTCGGGAGAGGCGACACCGAACGAACTGTCGTAGGTGAAGTCCATCTCAACGGGGCGAACGCGCATGCGTGGCCCAGGAGGCTTCGAACTAATCCGAAGCGACATACCCTCCTTCGGTTGAACCTGAATCGAGAGCACGTTGTGCTCAAGCTCTCCAACCTGACGCCCCTTGAAGAGGGAGTCTGGCGCCTTGTTGAAGAAGATCGTGATCTCTGTGATTCGCTTCGGCAATCGCTTTCCAGCTCGGATGTAAATCGGAACGCCACTCCACCGCCAGTTGTCGATCTCAAGTTTCAGCGCCACATAAGAATCGGTCTTCGAGTCACGCGAGACACCCTTCTCTTCGAGGTAACCAAGAGCCGACTCGCCGCCCACCGTTCCTGTCGTGTATTGAGCCCGCACCGAATCCGTTCGTACCTCTTCAGGTGTCATCCGTTTGATCGAACGAAGCACCTTAGCCTTCTCATCTCTAATACTATCCGCGTCGCTTAAGGAATTCGGCGGCTCAATGCAGAGCAGCGCGAGCATCTGCAATACGTGATTCTGCACGATATCCCTCAGGATACCGTTTTGATCGAAATACGCCGCGCGCGTTCCGATGCCGATATCCTCACACACCGAGATCTGAATGTGGTCGACGTACTTACGATTCCACAACGGCTCGAAGATACCGTTCGCGAAACGGAACACGAGGATGTTCTGAACTGTTTCCTTTCCGAGGTAGTGATCGATGCGGTAGATTTGTTCCTCAGCCAAGCTCTGTCGAATGATCGTGTTGAGCTCTCGAGCGGATTCAAGATCGTGGCCGAACGGCTTCTCAACAACGACCGACGTTTGGCGAGCGCCCTTCGCGTACGGCTCGATCAATCCAACCTCTTTGAGGTTGGAGGCTATCGGGCCAAAGAACTGTGGCGCCATCGCGAGGTAGTACACGTAATTGAAGCGCACCCCTGATTGTTCAGCGGCAAGCGCCTCCATCCGACCTTTAAGAGCCTCAACGTCTCCGACCTTCTCACCGTCGCACGGCTGATAGTGCAGGTGCTTCGCGAATTTCTCCCATACGGCGGGACTGATAGGACGACGAGAATACTTCTTAACACCCTCGTATACCTTAGCTCTGAAATCATCATCGCTCAGCTTCGATCGAGAGGAGCCGATAACGATAAAGTTCTCTGGAAGGTAATCATCCTCAGCGAGATTACAAAGTCCTGGAATAAGCTTACGCGAGGTAAGGTCGCCACTAGCGCCAAAGATTACGAGGATGGTAGCCGGCGGACGAGTACTCCGCCCCTCATTTTCTTTCGTCTTCGATTCGTCCACGTTCAGTTCCTACTTAGTCCGTTAGATACTCTTTCTCTTAATCTCAATGGAGTCGAGGAGCTCCCGATATGAGTCAGCGAAGCTCTTTACACCAGCTTTCTGCAGATCAAGATAGAGCGAGTCGGTTGAAATTCCCATCGCGTTGACCTTGGCGATAAGTTGCACGGCCTCTTCGGCCCCAGAGTGAAGCTTCGGCTTGATGTCGGCGCCCACGAGGAGAGCCTTCACCGTTCCCGGAGGCATCGTGTTCACCGTGTCGCGACCAGCGAGTTCCTCGACATACATGACAGCTTTGAACACTGGGTTCTTGGTGCCTGTCGAGGCCCAGAGGGGCCGCTGCACACGAGCGCCCTTCTCCTTGAGCGCCTTGAAGGCGTCACTGGTGAAGAGCTTTTCGAACGACGCGTACGCGATCTTGGAGTTCGCTACGCCAACCTTTCCGAAGAAGAGATCCTTGTCGGTAGCTTGAACCTTTCCAGCCTTGAGCAGCTCATCGAACGACTTCTCAACGATGGCGTCCACTCGGGATACGAAGAAGCTCGCCACGGAGGAGATGCCACGAACGCTCTCGCCGCGCGAGACTCGTGCCTCAAGTGCCTTGATGTAGGCGCGCGCCACATCCTCATATACCTCTTTGGAGAAGATGAGGGTTACGTTCACGTTGATCCCCTTCTCAAGCACAGCCTGGATCGCGGGGATACATTCAGCGGTCGCCGGAATCTTGATCATCACGTTCGGGCGATTGAGCTTACCCCATAGCCGAACAGCGGCATCGATCGTTCCCTGGCAATCAGCGGCGAGGTAGGGGGATACCTCGATGCTCGCGTACCCATCCCCTCCACCGGTGAGGTCGTAGGTTGGACGGAGGAGGTCAGCGGCGGCTGCCACATCGCGCAACATGAGCTCCTCGCAGAGAGCCTCCGTCGAGAGCCCCTTAAGCTCATTCGACTTCATGTCCTCGTCGTAGTTGTTGGTGTCGGCGATAGCCTGCTTGAAGATGGTTGGGTTGCTGGTAAGCCCCGACACACCCTGTTCGATCAGAACCTTAAGCTGTCCCGAGCGCAAAACATCACGGGAAAGGTTGTCGTACCAGACCGACTGCCCGAGCTCATTAAGGGCTAAGATGTACGGATTCTTCTGTGAACTCATCGTTACTCCAAAGGATTGAAAATATCAGCACAGGATATACTCCATCCGGCGCCTTCGGGGAACCGAAAGATGCAGGGATTTTAGGTATATCCACCCGTTCGGCGGTCTCCCACGTGCTCACGGCTTGTTAGGTATGCGTGAGGCGGGAGTATGAGTCGAAGATATGGTTTTACCACAAAGGACGCAGAGGCCCCTCCAAGGATTATCGGTCACCCTTCATGCCCGCGTCTCCTTGGGGATAGATCTGACACATCACCCTGACCGGATCG
>JAULVA010000209.1:0-1762 GCA_032111275.1 Bdellovibrionota bacterium | reverse complement strand
TCGCCCCATTCAAGTAGTTATCTACGGCACTTACCTAGGCGATCAGGGTACCAACGAGATCGTATCCCGAGACCTCAGTGATCTTCACGCGGCCCAAATGTCCAGCTTCAACCGTTCCAAGCCCCTCAACAACGTCGTTGATAAGCACGGAGCCATCTACCTCGGGAGCCTGGAAGCGGGTGCGCGCGGTGAGCAACATATCGGTCTCCTCGTGAGGGCCCTCGACGAGAACCTCTAACTCCTGTCCGATGTACTCGTCGTTCTTCGCGATCCGAACCTTTTGCTGAGCGAGCATGATACGGTCTCGGCGGATACGCTTCTCCTTCTCAGAGATCTGGTCCTTCATATCGAAGGCCGCTGTCCCCTGCTCCGGAGAGTAAGTGAACACCCCAACGCTCTCGAAGTGCCCCTCAGCCACGAACTTCTCAAGCTCCGCTACGTCCTCCTCCGTCTCACCAGGGAACCCTACGATGAAGGTGGTTCGCAACTTGATAGATGGAGCCTGCGCGCGCACATACTCCACGAAACGACGCGAGCCAAACCGTCCTATCGGCCGCTTCATCAACTTGAGTACCGACTCACTCGCGTGCTGGAGTGGAACGTCGAGGTAGTTACAGATGGAGGGAAGCTCTGAGATAGCCGCGAGGAGCTCATCATCAACTCCCACCGGATAGGCGTAGAGGAGACGAATCCATTGGGCGGCCTTCGCCTGATCGAGCGAGCGAAGGAGATCAACGAGACGGGCGTTCCCGGTATCCGTTCCGTACGCGGTAAGGTCCTGCGCCACGAGATTGATCTCTTTGACGCCCTGCGCTCCGAGCGCCTGAACCTCACGGGTGATAGACTCAACCGTTCGGCTTCTCATCGAACCACGAATTTGAGGGATGATGCAGAAAGCGCACGGGCGATTACACCCTTCCGATACCTTCACGTACGCCATGTGCGACTGAGAGGCTAAGTGACGAGGCATCGTCTCATCGTAGAGGAAGTACGGGCGCGCCCCTTCATGAAGGATATCTCGCAGGGAATCATCCTCGACGAGAGCGGCCTGTCCTACGCTGAGCAATCCATCGAGCGCGATGAAGGAATCAACCTCCGGGAGCGCTTTGCGAATATCACCCTTGTAGCGCTCAACCATACATCCAGCGACGAGGAGACGACGGAGACTGCCGGATTTCTTAAGCTCAGAGAGTTCCAACACACAGTCGACGCTCTCTTTGACCGCGCTCTCAAGGAACCCACAGGTATTAACCACCGCGATATCAGCGCGGCTCAGGTCATTGACGATCTCGAAACCCGTATTCCGGAGGACGCCGATCATCACCTCGGAGTCTACCTGATTCTTGGCGCACCCAAGGGTCACGATAGCGGCGCAACCAGTGAACGCCTTACCCTCACGGGGTTGTGGTTCGGTGATGTTTACGGCTACAGAACAGCTCTTAGCCGGCTCGTCTCCGAGCGGGAGGATGGATAACGCGTTGGACTTCATAGTGTATGATTAATGGGACAAACGTCTGTCCATTATATCTACACCTTTTGGGTACTCTAAAACAAATCGGCTAGGCGGCTGAGCCCCACCCTTGGTGGAGAGGTTGGAGAACACGATTGCGGTCACAGTTCCACCTAAGGAGCTGATTTTAGCGCCTTTTGGGAGGGACTCTGTAGTATCAACAAGGAGATCGAACCCCTCAAGAGCGTCCTCTTCGCCCCCCTTACTTTTCTTGGGAACAAGCCTCAAAATGACTCCTTCAGGGCCCCGACA
>JAULVA010000208.1:8549-11502 GCA_032111275.1 Bdellovibrionota bacterium | reverse complement strand
AGAGATCTTAAAAAGCCGGTTTCGATACTGGTAGATCCCCAAGGGCTCAGCCCTGAAGAGCTACGCTCTAATTTTATCTGGCTTCCAACGGTTGAGCAGATGATCCAGCAGTGTGAAGCGAGGCAGGCGGTGCTCTTTCACGCTGGCTTCGAGATGTCCGGTAAGATCTGTGGATACAAAACCGTTATTCAAGCTCCCGTTGGTCATATTGAAAGCTGCGCGGAGTCGTTTCGCATTTCGCTCGGTCTCGCGCTTCGCGGTCTCTTGATGAACGACGCGACCAATACGTTTAACTAGGGACAAGAGGCAAAATCCCGCTTTCGCGTGCTTTTGCCAGGTAGCGGTGCTGCGGCACCGCTCTACTGATCGAACTTTTTGCGCCCCTTCATCGGCTCATTTGTTACAAAACTGTACACAAATCTTCGAAGTGACTTTCAGGGGATTCATCGAATTTCTGACACCGGAAGTTCAAAAAATTAACACCTGCTCCGCTAAGAGGCTGTTTTCCCGAAGGATATAAATCCAAAAAGAGATGAGCCGGTTCCGCATCGTCAAGAATCTAACATTGATAGTCGTGGCTGGTACGGAGATTGCCAAATCTGTGACAGTCGCGCTCCCGGAGTTGTGTGAGGGAAGCGCGATCGAAGGTTAGACGTACCAAAGCAAGGAGAGAGAGGACCGGAGTTCCTCTCTTCAACGGCGATACTGAAGGGAGGGCGACCTCTCTTCAGGGGTAACACTGAACAAGGAAGGTTCTCATGATGCATCAAGCGATCTCTGGCACCCAAGATCTCGTTTTCCCCTCGATCCCATCGACAACTAGGTCTGAGCGCGCAACGCCATTTCTTGGTATTGTGAGCGAGTGCTCCGAGATGCACAAGATATTTAGTGTCGTAGAAAAGGTCGCCAAGACCCGATCTACGGTTCTTATCTTAGGAGAGAGCGGCACTGGGAAGGAGCTGATCGCGAAGGCGCTGCATGCGTTGAGTGGACGTGGCGGTAAGCTTGTTCCCGTTAACTGTGGCGCTATCCCGGAGGATATCCTCGAGAGCGAACTGTTCGGTCACGAGAAGGGCTCTTTCACCGGCGCTATCAACAATCGTGTCGGGCGCTTTCAGCTCGCTGATGGCGGGACGATCTTCCTCGATGAGATTGCGGAGATGAGTCCTAAGCTTCAGGTGAAGCTCCTTCGTGTGCTGCAAGAGCGAAAGGTGGACCCGGTCGGCTCCACTCGCTCCATCGATGTGGATGTGCGGGTTATCGCGGCGACTAATAAGGATCTCGCTGAGGAGGTTAAAGCCGGGCGTTTCCGGGAAGACCTCTTCTATCGACTTCAGGTCGTACCCGTGACCCTTCCAGCGCTTCGCGATCGCGGTGATGATGTTCGTCTCCTCGCCCAGCACTTCCTCTCTCGTCAGGCGGAGGAGAATAGCCGTCCGCATCTCACATTCTCATCACAAGCTCTCGATCTTCTCACAACCCATCGATGGCCGGGAAATGTTCGGGAGCTTGAGAACGTTGTCGAGCGTCTCGCCATTTTGAGCGATGGAGACATGATTGAGGCTAGTCATCTTCCGGAGTACATCACCGAGGAAGCGGCTTCTCCACGGGCTCTCACACTCGCTGACCTTACACTTCCAGCTACCGGAGTTGATTTTAATGAACTCGTGGACACCTACGAGAGCAAATTGATCTCATCCGCGCTCTCGCAGACCGGTGGTAACAAGAAGGCCGCGGCGAAGTTGCTCGGGTTAAATCGCACCACGTTGGTCGAGAAGATCAAGAAGAAGGGGCTTGAGAGTAAGATTGAGGTCCTTGTCCTCGGAGAGGATGAGGGAGAGAAAGCGGAGCGAGATTGTAATTAGGTAGTGGCGATCCTGAGACTCTTACGGAAGAGAGATAGCAATGAGATCGGTTTTTCAGTTAGGTTTTTTACTTAGTGTGACGATAGCTTTCGCGGCCCCGGGCGTGAGCCTGGCGCAGCATGCCGCGGATGTTCAGAAGTTGTCCGCTGACGGGGAGCATTTTAAGGCTCTCGCGATGTACGAGCTTCTGCCGAGTAAAAAGCTCGTGATGGAGACCCGCATCGCCGCGGCGAAGAGCGCGTGGGCGCTCGGACTTAACCGCCAAGCGGCAGATGGCTTTGATTCGATTCTGCGAGATCCGAACATCGCTCCCGATATCCGGACCCGTCTTGTACTCTCGAGGGGCGTTATTGAGTATCAAGAGGAACGATACCAAGAGGCGGCGCTCTACGCCGAAAAAGCGATAAGCTACATGCTTGAGAGCGTTCCCCTTCGAGGCCGCGCGTATCTCTTATGGGGGCAGAGTCTGCTGAGGACGGGGGCCTACGCGTCCGCGCAGGAAAAATTCGAGAAAGCGCTCTCCGATGTCCAGCCACACGACCGAGCTGAGGCGCAGTTCGCGTTGGGTCTCGTTCAGATAAAACTCGCTCGATACGAAGAGGCTCAGAAAAATCTTGAGGCCATCCCGATGGACCACGACCGAACCCCGGTCGCTGTCCGGATGCTTGCTGGTCTCTCCCTGGAGACGCGGCACTATGACCGAGCGAAGTTTTGGATTGAGAGGGGTAAAACCGACTATCCGGAAGCCTTTGTGGATAGCTGGGGTGACTATGGGCTCGTACAAGCGGCGCTCTCACGAGGAGATCTTGAGGAAGCTCGGCGTGTGACTGATAGCGCTCAAAAGCAATTCCCTCCATCTGATTCCTGGCTTGTTCTTATGCAAGCATCGCTTGAGTTGGCGGAGTGGAAGAAACGTGAACAGGTGAGCGTGGGATAATGGATATGTTCGCCTCGAAGCAGAAAAATAGCGGCACTGACCCCATGGCTGGCCTCCTTGAGGTGATGGAACGCTTTAACGAAAGCAGCTCAAAACTTGAGCTACGGCATACCGCGTTGATGCGCGAGGTTGAGGACCTTCGGGAACAGCT
>JAULVA010000208.1:0-8507 GCA_032111275.1 Bdellovibrionota bacterium | reverse complement strand
GGCGTCAGTCCATCGAACTCGTGGAGGAGATCGAGAAGAGCATCTCGAGCCTCAATCAAGTGGTGTCGAACGTTCTCCACTTTGCCAAGAACAACAAGCTCAATCTTAGTCCAACGAACCTTCATTCGATCGTCCAAGAGGTCGGACATCACTTTACGTCCCTGTATGGAGCTTCGGCCACGCTGAATGTTTCGGTGAGAGGAAATCCATTTATCGTCGCTGACGCGCAAGCGCTCCGACAGTGTCTCTACAATTTGATTACCAATTCGCTCCAGATCACCGGATTCGCCGGCGCGATAGCCATAACCGTTTCGGACGATGACGCCGAGGGGCCGGTCTCCATCGTGGTGCGGGATAACGGGCCCGGGATTCCTGAGCAGATTATTCCTCGACTCTTCGAGCCGTTCGCCTCCGGACGGCGTGAGGGAACTGGACTTGGGCTCTCGATCGTCAAGAGAATTGTGGTCGCCCACGGTGGTGAGATATCGGCCCGCAATACGCCGGGCGCTGAATTTAGAATGGTTTTGCCGCGTCGAGCGGCTCAGGTTTAAGGGGAATCGGATATGGATACACAGGACACGACTAACCAGTCCAATGAACGGGGCGCGCAGAGCGCGCGACAACGGGTGCTCGTGGCGGATGATGATCCGCAGATGCAGCTCGCGGTGAAGACCTGCCTCAGTCGCAAAGACTTCGATGTCACTGTGGTGAACAATGGGCTCTCCGCGCTTGAGGTGCTTGAGCGAGAGACCTTTGATCTTATCATCTCCGATCAACAGATGCCGCAGATGTCGGGTAGCGAGCTATTAGCGAGCCTTCAGAAGAAGGGGAGCGACATTCCCGTTATCATGATAACCGCGTATGGCACTATCACCCAGGCTGTTGAGGCTATGCAGAACGGTGCCGCTGATTTCATCACGAAGCCTTTCACCGCGCAGGAGCTTGAGCGGATCGTTGAGCGGGTGCTCCTTCCTGAGAGTAAGGCATCCCGTCAGCGTTCGCCTAAACAGAGTCGAGGAAGGCCAATCATCTCGCAGGATCCGCTGATGAAGAGGGTCCTTGAGGTTGCCGAGGCTGTCGCTCGGAGTGAGGCAACCGTTCTCATTCAAGGGGAGTCTGGAACCGGAAAGGAGCTCATCGCTCGGTTCATTCACACCAGTAGTCCCCGTCATCAGCAGCCGTTTGTGGCGGTGAATTGCGCCGCGCTTCCGGAAAGCCTCCTTGAGAGCGAGCTCTTCGGTCACGAGAAGGGAGCGTTCACCGGCGCTCAGAATCGAAAGATCGGTAAGTTTGAGATGGCGCATGGCGGCACCATCCTGTTGGACGAAATCTCCGAGATGGAGCTCAGTCTGCAGGCGAAGTTGTTACGTGTATTGCAGGAGCGTGAGGTCGATCGGGTTGGCGGCAAAGATCCGATCTCGATCGATGTTCGCGTTCTCGCGACGACAAACCGGAATCTTGAGGAGACCGTTCGAGAGGGTAAATTCAGAGCGGATCTCTACTATCGGTTAAATGTCATTCCGTTGACCCTTCCCCCGCTTCGGGAGCGCAAGACGGACATTAAGGTACTCACCGAGTACTTTATGCGCCAGTTCTTGGGCGATAACGCTCCTCGACTCTCCGATGAGGTGGTGCAAGCGCTTCTTAATCATCCATGGCCCGGCAATATCCGCGAGCTGCAGAACGCCGTTCAACGAGCCGCGATTTTGGCGGCGGGTTCCGCTCCTCGTCAGTCAGATTTCCTCCTCTCGATGAATCCATCTGACCAGTTGAGTATGTTGCGTGAAGAGCTTCCCCGTAGCTCGTCTTCGTCACCTAGTACCGGGATGACACCGCCACCTCGTCTCGCTGACTCTATTGAGACGATTCGTGAGTGCGCTCCTGCCGCAGGTGTGGATGGCGCGCTTGTGATCCGTTCCGGAACGACGGTTCAGGATATGGAGAAGGCGCTCATCTTAGAGACCCTGCGAGCCAATGATAACAACCGAACTGAGGCGGCTAAGCTTCTCGGGATTAGTATTCGAACCCTTCGAAATAAGCTCCACGAGTATCGCCAGGAAGGGATCTCTATCGACGAATAATGGATGAAAGGTTCCCTTCGATCGCCGGCTAGGTCCGCGAAAAAAGGACCTTTCAGATAAGGGCTGGAGGCCCGCTACCAAGAGACCCCCATTGTGCGCTACAACGTAGTGCATGGCCCGCAGTCGTAAGCCCCGTATCGTTGAAGGTAGAAGATGGTCCTCCCTGGTGTGGAGGTGGGGGAGCACTGTCTTTATCGTCTGGATCGTTTCGGTCCTCATCTTTCGCTTTGTAGCCCCTCCGATTACCCCGCTCATGATTATCCGGACGATCGAGTATTGGTCTGAAGGTAAGCCTGGTATCCGCGGATGGGACTGGAAGCCGCTCTCCTATTTTCCTCCCCATGTTCAGCAGGCGATCGTCGTCGCGGAGGATGCGCGATTTATGGACCATTGGGGCGTAGACCTCTCAGCCGTCGAGGACGCAATCGATGATTCGGACACGAGGTCTAAACCCCGTGGTGCGAGCACTATCACGATGCAAACGGTCAAGAATGTTTTCCTCTGGCCCGGTCGAAGTTACCTTCGAAAGGTAATCGAGGCTGGCATGGCGCCTATCGCTGGGTTGGTGTGGGGAAAGCGTCGAACACTGGAGCTTTACCTCAACATCATCGAGTGGGGTGATGGGATATATGGGCTTGAGGCGGCCTCTCGCTACTACTACAACAAACCGGCGAGTCAGCTCGACATACGTGAGGCGGCTTCGCTCGCATCGATCCTTCCGGCCCCCCGTAAACTCTCCCCGAAGTCGCGGAGCTCCGGTTCGGAGAGGCGATATCAACGCATTCTTCGAGAGGCTCAAGCGATAGTGCTACCAGGTCAAGGTACCGCTCGAGCGGCATATCGGTGGGCGAAGAGGTGACAACTGCGCGGTCATCTCACGAGTTCGTAGACGGTAACGTGAGAGCCGTTTAATTGGGGCGCTGTGTATCGTTGCCTCTGTTTGTACGCCGACCCGTGGGGGCCGATCATCTCTTCGGGGAATACCTCGTACGCCTCAAGTGTTTCTCTGACGATGAATCGTGGTGGCACCGCAGCGTTACGATAGTTGGGTATGTAGACGATGGCGGAGGTTTGAGGGGCTGCCGTGCGCGCGTAGGCGAGACGAAGACCGTTCTGAAAGTCCTGATCTCCCCCTACCGTTATCGCCCTCTCCGCGCCTTGCGCGGTGAACCCTTGAAATATCTCCACGAAATGAGATCGGCCGACGCGACCAAGGGTGAGGGTGTGGTGAGTGTTGGTAAGGATGAAGGCCACAATAAGCGATGTCGCAACGAGAGAGCCAACAACTCCTTGTCGAAAGAGACGATCGACGAAGCGAGCGGCGAGGAGATAGGCGACGAAGATCTGAAGGATAAAGTAACGGGGGAGTATGAAGTGGGGTTGCAGCACGCTCACCGCGACCCAAGGTGTCAGCAAAATTAACCCCACCAAGCTCGCCACAGGCGATCCGGTTCGCAGCCACACAACTATCTCCACTACACACATAAGCGTAATCGCTGCGCAGAGGAAGAGGCTCCATCCTGTCACAGCCGGGTTGATAGATGAGAGGGACTCTCCCCCAAAAGAGACGCTGATGGTGGAGGCTGCAACTTCGAGGTAGGGGAGCAGGGGGGCCCCTCCGATCTCCATACCGCGGTAAAACGTCAGGGTTAGCGCGCACGCCACGAGAACCGGAGGAACGATACCACATAGCAAAATAGCCCTCGAGTTCTCTCGCAAGGGGGAGCGCCTCATATTCCATAGAAGCCATGCGACCGATGGGGCAAGGAAGAGAGCGTAGATAGCGTGCGAAACGATTCCGAGCATGCCTGCAACACCAAAGATCCCTATCGCTACCCAATCGAACGCGTTCGTTGTGAGGCGGTTGAGCGAGAGAAAGGCGGCCGCCGCGCACAGAAGGGTAAGGGAGTATCCGCGGGCCTCGGTACCATAGAGCGTAAGAGGGTACGAGAACGCCACGAGTGTCAGCCAGATCACTGACCATCTACCGACGATCTCGTTTCGCCCGCGGGGAATCAGGAGAAGGAGGAGCATCAGGCTACAGATGAGGGAGGGAAGACGGTAGCGTATCGCCCCTTGTTCAGGCCCACACACCCACATCCAGACGCTATTAAGGATGTGGTTGTTGTCGTGCTTCACCGTTGTCAGTATCTCAACGGGGTTCGCGAGCTGAGACACCTTGAGCAGGGACCACAGTTCGTCGAGCCATAGCTCGCCGGTCGTGGCTGAGCATCGTAGCGCGATCCCCGCGAGTAGCGCTCCACACACGACGAATACGCCCCATCGGAAGTGGTGTCGAAACGATGACACGTTCAGGAACGTGTCAGACATTTGACACCCTTAAAGCTTGGTAACCCCCCATATTTACTGGCGTTTCGTGTAGCACGCCTCTTGCTTACCACGTCTGTGCAGAGGTGGATATATGCGATTACTCGATACACTTTTTGACCGTTCAGTGACAGGGCTCTCTCGCACCATGGATCTCACGTGGAAGCGAAATCAGGCGCTTTCGGCGAACATCGCGAACGCCGAAACCCCGCAATACCGAGCTATCGACGTCTCGTTTGGCAATGAGCTTGAGAAGGCCTTTGAGTCCCAAACCGGATCTCTCGCCCAAACCAATCTGGGGCACCTCGATAATCAATCCACGAATGGTGATACCTCGAAATTGGTCAACGACCTCTCCGGTCCGACGAAACCTGATGGCAACAACGTTGACCTCGACCTTCAAATGGGACGTCTCGCGCAGAACAGTGGTGACTACGCTAACGCGGCGCGTCTCATTCGGAGACAGATCGGATTACTTCGGACGGCTATACGGGAGACTAGATAGGTATGAGCAGAATTAGCCCGATTGAAATTCTCGCCAACGGAATGGCGGCCGCGCGTATGCGAGTCAATACCCTCGCGTCCAATATCGCGAACGCCGAGACGACACGTACCGCGGATGGTGGTCCTTACAAACGCCGAGACGTGGTACAGGTGGCAAAACCCATCCCTGGAAGCTTTTCGTCCGCGCTCGACCGCCTCTCGATGCAGAAGCCCGTGGTGACCGCCGTGGTAGAGGACCAAGCCGCGCCTCGCATGGTTCACAGCCCTGGGCATCCTGACGCGGATAAGAACGGTTTCGTCGCCTATCCAAACATTAACGTGGTTCAGACGATGACCGACCTTTTGTCAGCGAGCCGTCTGTATCAAGCCAACGTAACCGCTGTGGAGACGGCCCGAAATCTTCAAAGCGAAGCGAGTAAGATCCTCACTCAGGCGTAGGAGAGCTAAGGTATGTCTATTAACTCGATCAATCCACTTCTGCCGAACTTGGCTCCGATCAAGTCAGCTACGCAGCAGGCTCCGAAACTTGAAGAGGGTGCCGGACAGAGTTCATTCGGCGATATGCTGAACAACGCCCTCAAAGAGGTAAACGATCTTCAAACTGAGGCGAACACAAATATCGAGGGGCTCACTCTTAAGAAAGAGGGCGTCACTCCTCATAGCGCCATGGTGGCACTCGAAAAAGCCGATGTCGCGTTCCAATTAATGAACGCTATTCGCGGCAAGATTATTCGCGCCTACGAAGAAGTAGTCCGTACACAAGTTTGATTTAGTTTTTAGAGGAATACAGTGGCTCTTTCGATCGATCCTAAAGCGATGCTCATGGGGTATATTGAGAAATACCTCACCCTTCCCCTTGGCCATAAAATTATCATCCCAGCGCTCTGCGTGTTTCCGGTATGGGCGCTCGTCTATGTGTCGAAGCTCGCGACGCAGCCGGATTATACCGTGCTCTATTCGGACCTCGCGCCCTCTGACGCAGGGGCTGTCATTGAGCGGCTCAAGGAGATGAAAACGAAGTATAAGCTGGATGGGGATACGATTTCGGTATCGCCCCCTGATGCTGTTCATGAGCTGCGTATCAGCCTCGCCTCTGAGGGACTCCCTAAAACGGGCACCGTAGGTTTTGAGTTGTTTGATGGAACCAACTTCGCGACCACGACCATGGGAGAGTTAGTGAAGAAGCAGCGAGCGCTTCAAGGTGAGCTTGAGCGAACCATTATGTCGCTCGACTCGGTTCTCTCGGCCCGTGTTCACATCTCTCAACCGGAGAAGACGATCTTCGCGAAGCAAGCCCAAGAGGCAGGCGCTTCGGTGCTTCTTAAGATTCGCCCTGGAAGTGAGCTCGACAAGAAGCAGATTCGCGGCATCGCGAACTTTGTGGCGAGCGGTGTCGAGGGACTAAAGCCCGAAAACGTGACTATCATAGACGTATACGGAAACCTTCTTACCCCCAAGGATGAGGAGGGTGATGAGCTTGGCGCTGACGCTACCCGTCTGACCTACACACGGGAGGTTGAAAAGAGCTATGCGCAGCGCATTGAGACCATGTTGGCTAAAGTCCTTGGGCCAGGAAAGGTGGTAGCTCGAGTAACCGCGGATCTCGATTTTTCTTCAAACGAGAGGGAAGAGGAGAGCTTCGATCCAGGTGGACAGGTAACCCGTTCAGAGCGTGTGGTTGAGGAAGGGATAGGCGGCGGAACCGCTCGGGGTGGCGTGCCAGGAGTGGCAGCTAACCTGAGTAACGACCCAAGTCTCCTCTCCGCGCCCGGTGGTTCCTCAGAGACCAACTCACGAAGGGAGAACGTGAAGAACTTCGAGGTCTCGCGAGCGATTATCAAGAGTTCGCAAGCCAAGGGTAAGCTCCTTCGACTCTCGGCGGCTGTATTGGTCGATGGGAAGTATGAGGACGTTCCACTTTCAACGAACGGGTCGGTTGTTGAGGACGCTGTAGCGGCTCCACGCACCGAGAAGGTCTTTAAGGCGCTCTCACCTGAGACGTTGGCGCAAGTTGAGGGGATTGTGAAGTCCGCGATCGGGTTTGATTCTGCTCGTGGTGACGTGGTGACCGTGGAAAACATCCCGTTCTTCCAAGCTAACGATGGGTTGCTTGATGAGCTGGCGAAAGCCGCGGAGATGAATGCGTGGTATCGCTATGGCGCGTTGAGTGTGCCGCTTCTGGCGCTCCTCATGTTCGGGTTCTTCGTGCTCCGGCCGATGATGAAGTTTCTCACCTCTACTCCAGAGATGGAGATCGATATTACCCGACTTATGCCTCAGGGCATGCAGGTAGGGGCTCTTAACGCACCTGGTGAGCTTTCCGGAAAGGGGAAAGAGGCGCCGAGGGGTGGAGAGGCGGGTAACGAAGAGAGAGGTGAAGGATTCGCTCAGCCCGGAGATGTTCCCGCCGCGAAGTCAGGGCTTCCTGATCTCGACGGACCGGTCGACATGGAGCAGCTCGGAGAGATCATGGCTGAGAGCTCCCGTCTCGTGAAGGAGAATCCAAATCAAGCGGCGCTGTTAATCCGCTATTGGCTGAATGAAGGACATCTGTAATCGGGAGGTAACGCGTGACTACGGAAGAGCAGCAGGCGACTCATGACCCATTACGGCCGAATGTCAAAACGTTCAAGCCGTCAACCTTTCAACTCTCGCAGTTCGAGGTTGTCGCGCGCGGAAATCTAGTTACGGAGTTCTCGCGGGACGAGTTCCCCGTCGTGCAAGGACGGCCTGTGGTCGTTGATCCGATGTTTGAGGTGTACGATGACCTCGTTGCGGCGCACGAGTACGCCGAGGAAGTCGAATCACATGATGAGGTGCCAGGGCATGACCAGGGATCTCTCTTCGTCCCTGATCTGGAGTTACCTGCGGACAGCGAACAGGAATCGGCACAGGTGGTTGAGGAGGAGGCGACCGATGCGCTTCTCGAACGTGAGGTGGCTGAGGTCGTTGACCAGGCGCCGGTCACTGAGACACTCGTTGTGCCCCTTACGGAGCTCGAGCTTCTCCGAAAGAGCTTCGAGGAAGAGCGTCTCGTCCTTCAGGCGGCCCATGATCAAGAGCTTGAAGCGGTACGAACTGCCACTCGACAAGAGGTTGAGGCGCACGCCGGGCACGAGAGCGAGGAGCGAATCCGAGCCATCGAGGAGCGCTATCGTACCATTATCGATGATATGGGCGCGCAGATTCACCAGGAGATTGAAGCGGTAGAACGGCGGGCTGTGGAGTTCTCCCTTCAGGTCGCCCGGAAACTGGTGGGAACGATCGTTGAGATAAATCCTGAGTATATCCTTCAGGTGATCAAGGAAGCGATCAAACTCACGGGTGGCGCGACCATTAGGGCTATTAAGGTGAATCCTCAGGATCTTGAGTTCCTCAAGATGGTGAGTCCGGATCGACAGTTCAAAGAGTTCGATGGCTCGTGGAGCTTCCAGGCTGACGAAACCATCCGGGCTGGATGTATCGTGGAGACCTCATCAGGAGAGGTTGAGTTCAATCTCGACAAAGCCTGGGAACGAATTAAAGAGAGCGTAACAAAGGTTCGATAGGTTGTACGATGGAGACGCTCCTTGAACGGGCTTTAGTTGCGGCAAG